>NZ_CP107020.1:323461-646923 GCF_025725725.1 Brachybacterium huguangmaarense | reverse complement strand
GGGCACGAGCATGCGGCCGAACGTCGTGAACTGGGTGAACAGGAGCACCTTCTCGCCCTCGGCGAAGGCGGCCTCGAGCAGGTCGTCGACGAGCTCGAGCTTGCCGGAGCGGTGGGCGCCGACGCGCAGGATCGACGAGCCGTCGCCGAGATAGTGCGCGGGATGGTTGCAGACCTGCTTGAGCTTGGTGAGCGTCGACGCGACGAGGGCCCGCCGCTGGTTCTCGTCGGCCCCACCGAGCTGCCCGAGCATCTCGTCCACGAGGGCCTCGTACAGCCCGGCCTGCTCGGGGGTGAGGTTTACGCGCTGGGTGATCTCGGTCTTGGCGGGCAGGTCGGCGATGATCGACCGGTCGGTCTTGACGCGGCGCAGCACGAACGGGCTCGTCAGACGCGCCAGCCGGGAGACGGCCGCGGGGTCCCCGTCGGACTCGATGGGGCGGGCGATCCGTGCCTCGAAGCCGTCGAGCGGGCCGAGCAGCCCGGGATTGACGACCTCCATGAGCGCATGGAGATCGGCGAGCCGGTTCTCGACGGGGGTCCCGGTCAGGGCGAGCCGCCGTCCCTCGGGCAGGGCGCGAGCCGCCCGGGAGACCGCCGTCTGCGGGTTCTTGACGTGCTGGGCCTCGTCGAGGACCACCCTGCCCCAGCGGACGCTCTGCAGGAGGGGCAGGTCCCGCGCGAGCAGCGAGTACGTGGTGAGCACGAGGTCGACGTCGGCGACGCCCTCGACGAACGCGGCGTCACGCACACGGTCCCCGCCGTGATGCACGTGCACGGCCAGCTCGGGTGCGAAGGTGCGGGCCTCCCGCTGCCACGACCCCACGACGGACATGGGGCACACGAGCAGCGTCGGGCCCACGCGCTCGCCCGCCGCGAGCTCGCGTTCGCGGCACAGCAGCGCGAGGACCTGCATGGTCTTGCCCAGGCCCATGTCGTCCGCGAGGATCCCGCCGAGCCCGTGGGAGTCGAGGAACCACATCCAGTCCAGCCCGCGTCGCTGATAGGGACGCAGCTCGGCGCGCAGGGTCGAGGGGGCGGGCAGCGCGGGCTGCGCCTCGTGGGCGTCGAGCAGGCGGCCCATCTCCCCGCTGACCGTGAGGTCGCCGACGTCGGCGCCCTCGGCGTCCGAGGACGCGAGCAGGCCGAACCAGTCCCGCAGCGTGAGGTCTCCCTCGACGGCGCCCGGTCCGACAGGGTTGTGCGGGTCGTGGACGGCGAAGGCCTCCTGGTCCCGGCGGGAGGGTCGGGCGCCCGCGGGCGGGAGGACCGTGCCGACGAGCACAGGGCCCGCCTCGCCGGTGGACGGCGGCTCCCCGCCGGTCCCCTCGAGCGGGTCACGACGGCGCGCACGGGCCGCGAAGGCGTCGAGGAAGCGCTCGGCGGCCCGCAGGGTCGACGAGTCCAGGTGCACCCACTGCCCGCGCAGCCGCACGAGCTCGGACTGCGCCTCGCGGATCTCCTGCATCTCCTCGTCGGTGAGCTCGACATCGCCGATCGCGACGCTCCACCGGAAGGACGCCAGGGCGTGCAGGCCGATCCCCTTGCCCTGCTTCGCGTCCGTCTCGGCCGCGTCCGCGACCTGGGCGCGCACGCTCGCCCGCGCCTTCGTCCACTCGCGCGGCAGCATCACGGTGACCCCGGCGGCCTCGAGCAGGTCGGCGTCCTGAGCGAGGAAGGCCGAGGCCTCCGCCGTCGTGAGCAGCCAGTCCACCCCCGTGTCGTCCCACGTGGCCCCGCGCACGGTGGGGGCGAGGCGCACCACCTCCCCGGCGGCCTCGACCGCGCCGGCGGCCGTGAGGTCGCCGACGGCTCGCAGATCGGCCACGGGATGCACCGTTCCGTCCTTCTCGCGCAGGCACGTCTGGAGCGGCCATGCGGTGCCGAGCGGCGGCTCGTGCAGGCGCACCACGAGGCCCAGGTCGGTCGAGGACAGCTGCACGGTCTCCCGCGCCGATCCCGCGAAGGCCGACAGCGCCTCGGTCAGGCGCCGCACGGCGGGCACGTCGGCCTCGACCGTCACCTCGTCGTCGACGAGCGCGGCCAGCAGCCGACGGGGGTCGGCGTGCTCGCCCTCGGCCAGCAGCGCGCCGAGGACAGGGCGCGTGCGGGCGTCGACGAGCGCGGCGAGCAGCGGGGCGTCATGGAGGGAGCCGTCGGCGGCGACGGGGGCCCAGCGGGCGCGGACCGTGTCGTAGCGCTCCGTGAGCACGGGCACGACGTGCCGCGCCGCGACCAGGGTCTGCGCGGCGTCGTCGGCCACGAGCGCGGCGAGCAGATCGGGCATCGCGAGCAGGCTCTCCGTCAGGCGCACGGAGCTGCCGGCCTCCACGAGCGGCCGCACGCGCTCGACGAGCGGGGCCGCCGAGGCGTCGTCGCCGGCGCTCAGCACCGCGCGCACCGCCTCGACCAGCTCGATCAGACGGACGGGCCCGAGCGCCCGGGCGGGGACCCGCCGGGAGGTGCCGGCGACCCGCAGCCGGTGGCGCAGGGGACCGGCGAGCGGGCGCAGGACCTCGGCGATCGGTGCGGGGGCGTGCTCGAGGAGCGGGGCGAGGTCCTCGAGCGCGCGCGAGCGGCCGGGACCCGTCTGCTCGCGCGCCCACAGCGCTGCCCCGAGATCGTCGTCGACGATCAGATGGAGGCGGTGGACGGGCATGGCTCCAGCGTAGGGCGGGGGTGTGACGAGCGGCGACGGTGGGGTGCCGGCGGTGGATACGGTGGGGCGATGCGCTCCTTCATCGTCACCGATCCGTCCTCGCCCGAGGCCGCCAACGAGGACGCGGCCCGGTTCGACGCCCGCGTGGCCGTGCTCGCGGACGGGTCGGGCGTGCCGCCGCGCTATCGCGCCGGCTGTCGTCACACGGTGGCGTGGTACTCCCATGCGCTCGTGGACGCCCTCGCCGAGGAGCTGGCCGACGAGGGCGTCTCGATGCGGGCGGCGCTCGCCGCCGCGATCGGACGCGTCCGGGCTCTGCACGAGGGCGAGTGCGACCTCGAGGCCGGGAGCCCGTCGGCCACCGTGGTCGCGGTGAGGGCCCGTGACGGGGTGCTCGAGCATCTGGTTCTGTGCGACTCGTCTCTCCTGCTGGCGCGCGCCGACGGCGACGTCGTGCGCGTGACGGACACCCGGATCGAGGACGTCGTGCGGCGCGAGCGCGTCCCCGACGCGATCGAGGCGCTGCGCAACGGGGAGGGCGGGTTCTGGGTGGCACGCCACGAGGAGCGCGCGGCGCGCGAGGCCCTCGTGGGCTCCGTGCCGCTCGCCGAGGTCGAGGCGGCCGTCCTCGTCTCCGACGGCGTGACCAGGGCGATCGACCTGCTGGGCATCGGCGGTGCGGACGCGGTCGCACGGCGCTGCCAGGACGCGAGCGGCGCGGCGGAGCTCATCGACGAGGTGCGCCGCGTCGAGTCCCGCCGGGCGGAGGAGGGCACCCTGCCCGAGCGCAAGACGCACGACGACGCGACCGTCCTGGCATGGTTCCCGGGGCACGCCGGGTGACCGGATCTGGGGCAAATCTTGGGGAGATCTTGACGACGGGGGGATGACCCCCGTTTACAGGCGCGGAAATCTCGCCCTAGACTTGTGGCCGTCGCAGCGCGGGCATCTCGCACGTTCCCGCCGGCGATGGTTCAGCAGTCCTGAGAATTGGATAAAAGCGCCGCTTCTCTCGACCCCCCCTGAGGGAAGCGGTTGGACGGACCGTCGTCAGTTCCCCCCGAATTGACGGTTCGTCTCGCCTGTTCGCCCGCACCACCCCTGACGGACGACAGGTCGGCGAGCGGCCCGTGAGCCCCCGACTTCGGTCGAGTGAGAGTTCCGGGCCGCTCGCTTTGTACGTCGGGGACGCCGCGCTCGCGGCGTCCCGTACGCCGAACGGCGGTCGACACGCGTGAGCGTGCCGACCGCCGTTCGGTCGTCCGGGGGCGGGCCCTGCGTGTCCGGTCAGTCGAGCACGGCCACGTCGCTGCCGGGATCGAGGCGGTAGCCCGCGCCCCGCACGGTCGAGATGAGCTTGCGGTAGCGGCCCAGCTTCGAGCGGACCCGGCGGATGTGCACGTCGACCGTGCGCTCGCCCGTGTCGGCCTCGGCGTCCGCCCACACCGACTCCATGAGCTCCTCGCGGCTGACGATGCGGCGTGCGTGGCGTGCGAGATGCGCGAGCAGTTCGAACTCCTTGTAGGTGAGGTCGATGTCGGTGCCGTCGAGCCGCACGCGCCGCCCGTACAGGTCGATGACGAGGGCCGTGTCGCCCGGGACCGGGGCGGGAGACGGGCTCACCGCGGTGGCCTGGAGCGCCCGGCGGCGTGCGGTCTCGATGTCACGGCGCGCCGGCGAGTTCGGCGAGACCACGCCAGCCCGACGCTCGCGCACCGGGCTCGCGGGCGCCGAGGCGCGCCCCACGGGCGGCAGAGCGCGCTGGGCGGAGCCCGTGGTGGACGTGAACGGGTGCGGCGAGGTCACGTCGACGGTGGCACGCGCTCGGCGCCCTGCCGTGAGCCGCTGCGCCTGCGTGCGCAGCGCGTCGGCCAGGCGGGCGGACTCGACGTCGGGCGTGCCGGCGGGAAGCGAGATGGTCAGCGTCACGGTGACGGTCGAGGATTCCGGACGCGGCGCGGGCGCTCCCGGAGCGGTGAAGGGGGCGCGGGAGGCCGGGCGCTGGACGCCGGCGGTGCGGCCCCCGACGGAGCGGAGGGCGGCCGTGTGCGGAGCGGCGGGGGCGGTGGTGGGGCGATCGAGGGCGATGGTCATGGCGGATCTCCGAGGTCGCGGGCGCCGACGGCGTCCGGCGGGCAGGTGGGCCCGGGATCCCGCGATCGGCGGTCTGCGTCGTCCTCGCGGAGGAGGGGTCGCGTCCGGCCTGGGGCTGTGCTCCCGGTGGCACCTGGAGCCCGCGCCTCTCGACCGGCTCCTGTCAGCCGACCCCGGAGGATTCTCGAGCGCTCAGAGGCTCGGCTGACGCTGCATCATGCGCATCATCGGCATGTGCATCATCCGCATCGAGGGCATCATCGCGGAGGCCACCGGGACGGTGGCCTCGACACGGAGCCGGGCGGAGGTCATGGGTAGAGAGTGCCCCGATGCGCGGAGGCGGACAAGCATGCGTTCACATCGTGGGATGTGTGAACGTGTGTGAACAGGTGCGGTCGCCCCGTCGGCCGTCGTGGGCCAGGGTGGCGCGTCGTGGCGGTCGTGCGCCTCAGTCGACGACGCCGAACAGGCGATCGCCCGCGTCCCCGAGGCCGGGCACGATGTAGCCCTTCTCGTTGAGATGGTCGTCGATCGCCGCGGTGACGACGGTGAGGTCGACGTCCTCGCCGATCGCGGCCTCGAGGGTTCGCAGCCCCTCCGGGGCGCTGAGGAGCGTGACGCACGTGATGTCCTTCGCGCCGCGCTCGTGGAGGTAGTTGACCGAGGCGATCAGGGTGTGGCCGGTCGCGAGCATCGGGTCCAGCACGAAGCACTGGCGGCCCGTGAGGTCGTCGGGGAGACGGTTGGCGTAGGTGGTGACCTCGAGGGTCTCCTCGTTGCGCACCATGCCGAGGAACCCGACCTCGGCGGTCGGCAGCAGCGTGGTGAGGCCGTGGAGCATGCCCAGGCCGGCCCGGAGGATCGGCACCACCATCGGCTTGGGATTGGTGAGCTTGGTGCCCGTCATCGGCGTCACCGGGGTCTCGATCTCGACGGGGGCCACGGCGACGTTGCGCGTGGCCTCGTAGGCCAGGAGGGTCACGAGCTCGTCGGCGAGCAGACGGAACACCGAGGAGTGGGTCTCCTTGTTCCGCAGCACGGTGAGCTTGTGGGCGACGAGCGGGTGGTCGATCTCGAGGACGCGCATGAGGCGAATCTACCCGAGCGCGAGAGCGGCGGACGGGGACCGGCGGGCGCCGAGAGCTGGTCTCCCGGGGCCGTCCGGCCTCCCGGGACGACCGTCCTGCTTTCTGGGACACTGCACGGGTGAGCGCGTACCGCTACTACACGGCGACCACCCTGGACGGGTTCCTCGCCGACCCCGACGACAACCTCGACTGGCTGCTCTCCCAGCCGATCGACGAGACCGGTCCGATGAGCTACGGGGAGTTCATCGGCGACGTCGGTGCGGTCGTGATGGGTGCGACGACGTACGAGTGGGTCTGCCGGAACGCCCTGGCGGACTCCGCATGGCCCTACGCCCAGCCCAGCTTCGTGCTGTCCCACCGGGATCTCGCGCCCGTCGCCGAGAACGTCTCGATCGTCGCCGGACCCGTCGCGGACCTGCGATCCCGGCTCGAGGCCGCCGCCGGCGGCAAGGACGTGTGGATCGTGGGCGGCGGCGATCTCGCCACGCAGTGCGCGCAGGCCGGGATGCTCGACGAGGTCGTCGTCTCGATCGCCCCCGTCATGCTGGGCGCGGGCCGGCCGCTGTTCACCGGCCGGCTCGACCTCGAGCTGCGGAACGTCGCCCGCAACCAGGCGTTCGTGTGCGCGCGATACGCCGTGCGATCCGCCGGCGGGACCGCATGACCGACGACGAGCTGATCGGCATCGCGCTCGACGAGGCCCGCGCGGCGGCGCGCCGCACGCGCCCGGACGTGCCGATCGGCGCGGTCGTCGTGGGACCCGACGGCGTCGAGCTCGCACGAGCGGGCAACCGGCGAGAGGCCGACGAGGATCCCACGGCGCACGCGGAGATCCTGGCCCTGCGGGCGGCGGCGCGCGCCACCGGCCGCTGGAACCTGACGGGCTGCACGCTCGCGGTGACCCTCGAGCCGTGCACGATGTGCGCGGGCGCGATCGTGCTCTCGCGCGTGGAGCGCCTCGTGGTCGGCGCGATGGACCCCAAGGCCGGGGCCGCGGGCTCGCTCTACGACCTCGTGCGCGAGCCGCGTCTGAACCATCGGGTCGAGCTCACGACGGGCGTGCGCGGCACCGAGTGCGGCGATCTCCTGCGGGACTTCTTCCGTCAGCGGCGCCGGGCGCGGGGATGAGGGGCCCGGCCCGGCGCGGTCGGCCCGGCGTCGCCCTCGACCCCGGGTGCCGGCGCCTCAGCTGAACAGGGCGCGGTAATGGGCGCTCTGGCCGGGCACGTAGTCCGGCTCGAAGACGATCGCGTCGACGTCGCCGCCGGCGCGGGCGGTGACGAGGCGGTCGAGGTAGAACTCCCACCCGGGCCCGACGGAGGCCGCGAACTCGGCGTCGTCCATCACCTGGCTCAGGGTGAGGACGCTGCCCGCGCCGTCCGCCTCGACGTCGAGCGCGAGCACCCAGCCGAGACCGTTCTCGATGACGAGACGCCGGGGAGCCTCGCACGTGCGGATGAGCGTGGTCGAGGTCGGCGCCCCCTCCTCGGCCGAGAGCTGGACGGCGACGCGCCCGCTCGCGGGGTCCCCGCTCCAGCGCCCGAACCATCGGGCCGTGCGGTCGGGGTCGGTGATCCACGACCAGGTCTCCTCCGGGGCGGCGTCGAGACGGCGTGAGATCACGACGCGACCGTCGGGGGTGCGCGTGCCGGTGGGCTGGGGGCTCATCGCGGGCTCCTCGGGTGGGGGACGATGCACCCATGGTGCGCCGTCGGCGGCGCCCGGGGAAGATGCCGTGGTGTCGGCGTCCCGTGACCTGGCCCGTATGCCTCGGGGGGCTCAGATCCACCCGTGGCGCCGGGCGACGGCGACCGCCTCGTGCCGGTTGGCGGCCTGGAGCTTGGCCTGGGCGCTCGAGAGGTAGTTGCGCACCGTGCCCTCGGCGAGGTGCGCACGGCGCGCGATCTGGGCGATCCCGGCGCCGTCGGCCGCGTACTCGAGCACGTCGGCCTCGCGCGGGGTGAGCGGCGAGTCGCCCGAGGCGATGGTCTCCGCCGCGAGCTCCGGGTCGATCGCCCGTCGCCCGGCGGCGACGCTGCGCACCGCCGCGGCGAGCACGTCGGCCGAGGTGGTCTTGGGCAGGAACCCGAGCACGCCCTGCTCGAGCGCCCGCTTGAGATAGCCGGGCCGGGCATGGGACGTGAGCACGAGGCACCTCGTGGCGGGCGAGCGAGAGGCCGTGGCGGCGCACAGGTCGAGGCCGTCGCCGTCGGGCAGCTGGAGATCGACGACGTCGACGTCGGGCCGCTCGGACGCGACGAGGGCCAGGCCGTCCGCGACGGTGGCCGCCTGGCCGACGACGTGCAGATCGTCCTCGAGGTCGAGCATCGTCGCGAGCGCGCTGCGGATCAGGTGCTCGTCGTCGACAAGCACGACCGTCAGCGGCGTCGGTGCGGTGGCGGTCATGTGTCCTCCGGGGATGCGGATCGAGCAGGTGGGGCCGACGGGACGGCGGCGGGATCGAAGCGCACGTCCAGGGTGAAGACGCCGTCCGCCCGACAGGTGGTGAGCAGGCCGGTGCCGAGCCGTTCCCGCAGACCGGTCAGGCCGCTGCTCTCGACGACCGCGCCCTCGTCGGCGGGCACCCCGTCGTTGCTCAGGCGCAGGCCCTCGGCGTCGAGCACGACGGTGACGGAGGACGGTGCGGCGTGACGCAGCATGTTGGTGCCGCCCTCACGCAGCACCCACGCCGCGGTGGCGCGATGCTCGGCCGGGACGTCGTCGGCGGCGCCCTGGACCGCGACCTCGATGTGGGCGGACCGGAGCAGGGAGACCGTCCCGTGCAGCTCCGTGCCCAGGTCCGCCTGGCGGTAGCCGCGCGCGAGGGAGCGGATCTCGGCGAGCGAGGAGCGGGCGAGCGCCGCCACCTGGCGGCTCTGCTCGGCGGACCGGTCGTCGCCCCGCTCGATGAGCCGCGTCAGCAGCTCGGCGTTGACCGCGATCGCGGACAGGTCGCGCCCCGCGACGTCGTGGAGGTCCCGTCCGAAGCGCAGCCGCTCCTCGGCGACGGCGAGAGCGGCCTGGGAGGTGCGGGCGTCGTCGAGCTCGCGGACGAGCGCGCCGAGCCACAGGGTCATGCGCATCAGGAGCGCGCACGTCGTCACGACGACGGCGCAGACCGTCACGAGCGACCGGTGCTCGGGCAGCAGCTGGGCGAGCCCGACCACGAGCACGCCGGTCACGGCGATCCCGACGGCACGGCCGCGCGAGCCGAGATCCGCGGCGACCACGGCGGCGCACGTGAGCGCGGTGGCGGGACCGATCGCGGGGGAGAGCAGGGCGGCGGCCACCGCCGCGAGCAGCGGCACCAGGCTCGCGCCGGTCACCAGCAGGATCGTGCGATCGTCGGTCCGGTGCCGTGGCGGCGTCGAGCGGGCCCAGTGCAGGACGCCGCACCACGTCGAGAGCGCCGAGAGCACGAACTGGGCCGCGAGCAGGACGAACGAGCCCGGCGTCAGCAGCGCGTCCGCGGCGTCGGGCTCGTAGGTCTCGAGGAACCCCGCGATCACGAGCGGGATGACGACCACGAACATCACCATCCCCAGGACCGTGTACCAGAGGTACACGCGCCAGGAGCGGGAGGGCGCCGTCGGAGCGGTCATGTCGTCGATCCTTCCATGCGAGGTGATGGCCGACGCGCCGCCGAGCGGCGCCCGACGGGGGGGCCGAACGGGGTGGAGCGGAGCCGCTCAGGCGCGCGGCTCCCAGCGCAGGCGCCGCGAGACGAACCAGCAGCCCAGGACGAACCAGATCACCAGGATCCCGGCCTGCGGGCCGGCGTCGCGCCACACGTCGCTCGCGGACAGCGCGGCACCGGCCGCGTCGGTGCCCAGCCACCCGAGGCGGACGAGCGAGACGAGCGGAGCGGTCGGGATGACGTCGATGATGCGGCGGAACCACTCGGGCATGAGGTCGAGCGGCAGGGCCGATCCCGCGCCCACGATCGCGATCGCGATGAACGGCAGGCACGTGACCTGCGCGGACTCGACCGTGCGGGTGATGTTGGCGGTCGCGAGCGCGAGCGGCACGAAGACGGCGGCGCCGAGGGCCACGGCCGCGAGGAGCAGGAGCGGGTGCGAGGGGACGGGCAGGTCGAGCAGCGGGACCGCGAGGGCGGTCATCAGGGTCAGCATGACGAGCGCGATGACCACTGCCGGGACCGCCGTGGCCGTCAGCACCGTCGCATCGGAGGCCTCCCCGGTGCGCAGCCGCTTGAGGACGAGCGACTCGCGGCGGGCCACATACGTGGACAGCTGGTTGTAGTAGACGACGAACAGGAGCGCGACCACGTACATCGAGCCGAGGGCTCCGGCGAGAGCGGGGCCGCCGATGCCCGCGTTCTTGAGCGGGATGTACATCAGCGGGATCGCGAGCGGCATCACGAGCGCGATGAACAGCTGCATCCGGTTGCGCAGCAGCAGCGTGAGCTCGGCGCGCGCGAGGCCGAGCAGTCGGTGCGGGCGACGGGTGCGCGACGCCTGGGCGGCCGGCGCGGCGGGGCGGGTCAGCGCGGGGGAGGTCATGCGGAGGCTCCTTCGGTGAGCGCGGGTGCGTAGGTCTCGGACCCGGCGATGGACAGGAACACGGACTCGAGGCTCGGGGCCCGCGCATCGAGGTCGAGGAGGGCGACCCCACGCGACCTCGCCCAGTCGAGCAGGCGACCGAGGTCGTCCTGGAGCGCCGTCGTGGTGACGACGATCCGGTCGCGTCCGTCGATCGCGACGTCGCCCGTCAGGGACGGCAGCTCCGCGAGGCCGGTGGCGAGACGGAAGCGCAGGTGTGCGGGGTGCCCGGCGATCACCTCGGCGAGGGCCCCGCGGCGCACGATGCGCCCGCGGTGCATGATCGCGATCCGGTCGGCGAGCGCCTCGGCCTCGTCGAGGTAGTGGGTGGTCAGCACGATCGTCGTGCCGCGTGCCCGCAGACGGGCGATGAGCTCCTGGGTGCGGGTGCGCGACTCGGGGTCGAGCCCCGTGGTGGGCTCGTCGAGGAACAGCAGCTCCGGGCCGCCCGCGACCGCGCAGGCCAGGTCGAGGCGGCGGACCTCGCCTCCCGACAGCGCGGAGATGCGTGTCGAGGCGCGATGCGACAGGTCGACCTCCTCGAGCACCGCATCGAGCGGGCGCGGGGTGCTCAGCGTCGCGCACCACATGCGCAGCGCCTCGCGGGCGGTGAGGTCGGCCGGGAACCCGCCGCTCTGGAGCATGAGGCCCTGGCGCGGGCGCACGGTGCCCCGGTCGCGGTAGGGGTCCGCGCCGAACACCCGCACGCTGCCGCCGGTGGGGCGGGCGAGGCCCTCGAGCACCTCGAGGGTCGAGGTCTTGCCGGCGCCGTTCGTGCCGAGCAGCGCGAACAGCTCACCGCGCCGGATCTCGAGGTCGATGCCAGCGACGGCGAGGTGGCCGTGGCGGTGCGAGCCGTAGCGCCGCTCGAGCCCCGAGGCGGAGATGACCGCGGCCTCGTCGGTCACGGGACGGGTGTCGCGCGGTCGGCCCGCGGAGGAGGTGCGGGCAGCGGCGTCGGCCCGGCCGATGCCGGCTCCGGTGGCGCGGCGGCTGCGGCCGGGTTCACCGGCGGCGCCGGGCCGGGAGCCGGTGCCCTCCGGCGTGCTCTGCGTGGTGGTCATGGCGCTGTCCTTCCGTGGTCGATGTCGGTGATCCCAGCCTTCCGGGACGCCGAGATGGCTGGTAGGGCGGCTTCTCACGAGCTGTCGTGAGCGATGCACGGACGGGCACTGACATGTGTCATGTCGGCTCCCCTGCCGCCCGGGGCGCGGGGCCTTGCGGCTCCGGGCGGCCTGGTGACTCCGTGCCGGGACCTGCTCTCCCTCCGCCCGTGGGAGGGCGCGGTGGGCGTGGCAGACTCCGCCCATGGACATCGACACGCTCAGGGACGAGGTCGAGGCGGTGTCCGCTCTGTACGCCGAGCGGCACGGGATCGATCGCACCGGCGACTGGCTGCTGCTCAAGCTCAA
This sequence comes from Brachybacterium huguangmaarense, assembly GCF_025725725.1. Taxonomy (NCBI): domain Bacteria; kingdom Bacillati; phylum Actinomycetota; class Actinomycetes; order Micrococcales; family Dermabacteraceae; genus Brachybacterium; species Brachybacterium huguangmaarense. Next base: position 635,109 of record NZ_CP107020.1, on the reverse strand, counting down.
CGAGGAGGTCGGCGAGCTGACGCAGGCCTATCTCGCGCGGGCCGGCCAGGCGCGGGACAAGGGACGTGCGGGCGCCGAGCTCGACGAGGACCTGCGCGCGGAGCTGGCCGACGTGCTCGCCCACGTCCTGCTCATCGCGCAGCGCTTCGGCGTCGACCTCTCGGCGGCGGTCGACCGCAAGTGGCTCGCGTGGAGACGTCCGGCTGCTCGGTGAGGGCCGCTCAGCGCGTGCGCGGGGCCCGCCGGGCAACCTTCGGATGCCGGTTCGCCGTCGGACCGGGCGCTGCCGCGGTGTGGCGGGCCGTCCGCGACCTCACGAAGGGCGGGCGAGGCGGGGGCTTCGCCCCTCGTGCGGACGGCATCGTGCTCGCGATTCCGCGGCGGCGGGACGAAGCAGACACGGGTGTCGTCACCGAAGCCCACCGAGACGAGCGCCTCGATCCGTCATCGGAAGCGGTCACAGCTCGGTAACTGCCGCCCTCCGCCTCGGACGATCTCCGTGATGATGCTAACTTCCACTGTGGAGATCGGTTGCAAAAGTTGCCTCGATCACTGCAGGTCGACCACGAGTTCAACGAAGCGCCCGGGGAACCGGACCGGACCGAGGAGAAATGATGATCACACGCAGGAGCCTGCTCGCCGCGGGCGCGACGGGCAGCGCAGCCCTCACCCTGGCCGCGTGCGGCGGTGGGGGCAGCAGCACGGATCCCACCGACAAGGACGCCAACGAGGGCAAGTCCCTGACCCTGTGGATCATGCAGGGCACCAATGCCAAGACCGACGAGTACATCGACGCGATCACCACGGCGTTCAAGGACAAGACCGGAGCGGACCTGACCGTCGAGGTCCAGCCCTGGGACGGCGCGCACGACAAGTTCGTGACCGCCATGAGCGGCGGCACCGGCCCCGACGTCGCCGAGGTGGGCACCACCTGGACCCCCGAGTTCGCCGACGCGGGCGGCCTGGACGACCTGACCGACGACATCGAGAAGGCCGGGCTGAAGGACGGCCTGGTCGAGGGCCTGGTCACCGCCGGCACGATCGACGGCAAGCTCTACGGCATGCCCTGGTACGCCGGGGTCCGCGCGATCCTCGCCGACAAGAAGATCCTCGAGGACGCCGGGGTCGAGGGACAGCCCGGGAGCTGGGACGACCTGCTCGGCAAGATCGAGACGCTCAAGGCGAAGAACCCCGACACGATCCCGTTCCCCGTCGCCGGCGCCAGCTCCTACTCGCTGACCCCGTTCATCTGGGGCGCCGGCGGCGACCTGGCCACCGAGAGCGGCGGGAAGTGGACGGCGACCATCAACTCCGCCGAGTCCGTCGAGGGCATCAGCTGGTACGCGGACCTGGCGCTCAAGCACGACGCCTCGACCGCCGCCGCCTCGACCTGGCTCGAGACCGACTCCCTGGCCGCGTTCCAGCAGGGCAAGGTCGCCATGTTCATCACCGGCTCGTGGGTGCCCGCGACCATCAAGGACGACGACCCCGACCTCGCGAGCCGCCTGGTCGCGTACACCATCCCGGCCAAGGACAAGGCCATCGCCCCGTCGTTCCTGGGCGGCTCGCACCTGTGCCGATTCGCCGACACCGAGGAGCCCGAGCTCGCCTTCGAGCTCATCAAGCTCATGGCGACCGGCGACTTCGCCACCCAGTGGGCCACCGACACCAACTACTTCCCGGGCGAGCAGAAGGCCCTGGACGCGGTGATCGACCAGGGCGACGAGCTGACCAAGGTCTTCGCCCAGCAGATGACCGAGGGCGGCACGACCGTCCCCGTCACCCCGGCCTGGGGGCAGATCGAGGGCAAGAAGACCCTGACCACCCTCATGTCCGACGTGCTGGGCGGCACCGATCCGCAGAAGGCCGCCGACGCCGCCGCCGATGAGATGAACGAGATCTTCGGCGGATGACCGACGCGACCCCCGTCCCGACCGGGATCTCCGGCGCCTCGTCCGGCGGCCGGCCGTTCGAGCGCCGGCAGGTCCCGCTGGGGCGCCGCCTCGCCCGCGGCGCCGCGCCCTGGGCCCTGCTGGCCCCGGGGCTGATCCTGCTCGCGGTGCTGCTGCTGTGGCCCCTGGTGCGGGTGCTGATGCTGTCCTTCCAGGACTACCGGCTGCGGAACCTGGTGCGCGGCGAGTCCAACTACATCGGCATCGAGAACTACACCAAGATCCTCACCGACGGCTTCCTGTGGAAGACCGTGCTGCCCAACACCGTGGGCTTCGCGATCGTCTGCGTCGTGGTCACGATCGTCGTCGGGATCGGGGTCGCCCTGTTCCTGAACACGCTGGGCACCGTGTGGCGCAGCATCTGCACGACCGTGGTCATGATCGCCTGGGCGATCCCCGCGCTCTCGGGCACCTACGTGTTCGTGTGGCTGTTCGATCCGTTGAACGGCCTGGTCACGAACCTCATGGACAGCCTCGGGATCATGGATGCCGGATCCTGGAACTGGTTCACGAACCGATGGGCCTTCTACGGGATCGCGCTGCTCAACGTCGTCTACCACGGGTTCCCGTTCATCGCGGTGACCGTGCTCGCGGCCGTCATCGGGGTCCCGCTCGAGCTGTACGAGGCGGCGGCCCTCGACGGCGCCGGGGCGTGGAAGAGGTTCGTGCACGTGACCCTGCCCGGCATCCGACCGGTGCTCGCCGTGTGCGTCATCCTCTCGACCATCTGGGACTTCAAGGTCTTCACACAGATCTATCTGATGCCCGGCGGCGACGGGTCCAACAGACAGGTCATGAATCTGGGCGTGTGGTCCTACTCCGAGTCCTTCTCCCAGGGCATGTACGGCATGGGCTCCGCGATCGCGGTGCTGCTGACCGTCGTACTGCTGGTCGTCTCCGTGATCTACATGCGCACCCTGCTCAAGGAGGAGGAGCTGTGAGGAGCCGCAGCCCGCTCGCGAAACCGGCCAAGGCGCTCGGCGTCGTCGTGCTGATCGTCGTGACCCTGTTCCCCTTCTACTGGATGATCACGACCGCGGTGGACCCGAACCCGCTCGCCCGCGGGGGCAGCGTGCTGCCCACCGGGTTCACCCTCGAACACTTCCGGTTCGTCCTCGTGGACGCCGGGTTCCTGCGGTACGTGAAGAACTCGGCGATCGTCGCGGTGGCCACGGTGCTGATCTCCGCGCTGGTCGCCCTGCTCGCCTCGGTCGCCGTCGCCCGCTTCCGCTTCCGCGGCCGCACCGGGGTGCTGATCCTGGTGCTCATGGTGCAGATGGTGCCGCTCGAGGCCCTCGTGATCCCGCTGTTCATCCAGGCCAAGTCGCTGCACCTGCTGAACTCCCTCGCGGGGCTGGTGGTCGTCTACCTGGCGTTCTCGCTGCCCTTCGCGATCTGGAACCTGCGCGGCTTCGTCGCGGCGGTGCCCAAGGAGCTCGAGGAGGCCGCCTACGTGGACGGCGCCAGCTGGGGCCGCACGTTCCGTTCGATCCTGCTGCCGCTCGTCGGCCCCGGACTCGTGGCGACCTCCGTGTTCAGCTTCATCACCGCGTGGGACGAGTTCATCTTCGCGCTCACCTTCATGCAGGAGAGCTCGAAGTACACCGTCGGGGTGGGCCTGCGGCAGTTCTTCACCCAGAACACCGCGGACTGGGGCCCGGTCATGGCGGCCTCGACCTTGATCGCCCTGCCCGTCGTGATCTTCTTCGTGCTCGTGCAGAAGAACCTGGCCAAGGGCCTCACCCAGGGCGCGGTCAAGGGATGAGGCGTCGATGACGAGCGACACGAACCCGGCCACGCAGGGCGCCGAGGCCCTCGGTGCCGACGGCGCCGATGCTGGGGGTGCCGGCACCCCCGGCGCCGGCACCGGGCTCGCCGGGACCTGGGACCGCGACGCCCTCGGCGTGCTGATGGCGCCGATCGAGGGCACGACCGTCCCGGAGTGGGCGCGCGGCGCCCTGGAGGGCGGCCTCGCCTCGGTCATCCTGTTCGGGTACAACACCCCGAGCCCCGAGGCCGCCCGGGACCTGGCGCGGGAGATCCACGGGATCTCCGCCCAGGCGCTCGTCTCGATCGACGAGGAGGGCGGCGACGTCACCCGTCTGCAGGCCGGGACCGGGTCGTCGCTGCCCACCGCCTGGGCGCTCGGCCAGGTCGACGACACGGCCCTCACGGCCGAGGTCGGGGCCGCCCTCGGTGGCCTGCTGCACGCATGCGACCTGGACCTGGCGCTGTCCCCGGTGCTCGACGTCTCGACCGACCCCGCCAATCCCGTGATCGGCACCCGCGCCTTCGGGGCGACGCCCGATCTCGTCGCCCGTCACGCCGAGGCCTTCGCGACCGGGCTGCGGTCGGCCGGCGTGGGCACGTGCGGCAAGCACTTCCCGGGGCACGGGGCGACCGCGACCGACTCCCACACCGACCTGCCCCGGATCGACCTGGACGAGCACGCCTTCCGCGCCGAGCACCTCGCGCCGTGGGCCATCGCCCCGCGGCTGGACGCGGTGATGACCGCGCACATCCTCGTGCCCGCCCTGGGCGAGGGGCCGGCGTCCATCTCCCCGTGGTCGGCCCCGCTGCTGCGGGACGTCTCCCGCGGCGGCTTCGACGGCCTGATCGTCACCGACGCGCTGGACATGGCCGCGGTCGCCGCCGATCCCGGCGTCGGCGAGGCCGTCGTCCGCGCCGTCGAGGCCGGCGCCGACCTGCTGTGCCTGGGCACATCCCTGCGTCGCGACGACCTGGGCATGGTGCGTGAGGCGCACGATGCTCTGGTCGGAGCGGTCGCGTCCGGCCGGATCCGTCGCGAGGACCTCGCCTCCCGGGCCCTGCGGACCCGTGAGGCGGCCGGCGCCCTGCGCCGACGACGCCGGCTGCACGGGCAGGGAGACCTCGCGGACGCCCTCGGCACGCTCGCGCGACTCGGGCCCCGGGCCGCCGCGAGGGCGATCGACATCCGCTCCGCGGCCCTGGACGGGACCCCCGTGGTCGTGGTCGACGCCCGCGGCCGCGTCGACCACGCCGCGAGGATCCGCCCCGTGCACCTGCTCGAGGCCCTCACCGAGAAGGGGATCGACGCCACCGCCGCCGAGGCGGTCTCGGACCTCGAAGACGACCGCGCGGTGCTCGTCGTGACCCGGCTGCCCCGCGCCGACCCGCCGGAGGAGCGGCGCCTCCAGGAGGTGATCACCGCCCGGCCCGACGCGATCGTGGTGCACATCGGGGTGCCGGACGCGGCTCCCGCCCATCGGCACCTCGTGCTCACCCTCGGCGGCGGCCTCGTGCCCATGCGCGCCGCGGTCGAGGCGCTGCTCGCCGCCGGCCGGACCGCCGGCGCCACGGGAGGTTCCGCGTGAGGGTGCTCGGCATGATGAGCGGGACCTCGATCGACGCGGTGGACACCGCCCTGGTCGACCTGCACCGCGACGAGGACGATCCCGGGCTCCTGCACGCGGATCTGCTCGACGTCCGTGAGCATCCGTGGCCCACCGACCTGCGCGGCCGCCTGCTGGGCGTGCTCGCGCCGGCCACGAGCGACGTCGGGACCTGGACCCGTCTGCACGCCGAGGTCGGCGACCACTTCGCGCACGTTGCCGCGCGTGCCCTGGACGCCGGCGGGGGAGCGGACCTGGTGTGCTGCCACGGCCAGACCCTGTTCCACGGGGTCGACGCCGACGGACACGCGTGGGGCACCCTGCAGATCGGGGACATGTCACGGGTCGCCGCTGCGACCGGCACGAGCGTCCTGTACGACGTGCGCTCGGCGGACCTGGCCCGCCATGGGCACGGGGCGCCCCTCGCCCCCGTGCTCGACACCCTGCTCGGGGCGGGCCCGGGCAGTGCGGTGCTGAACCTGGGCGGGATCGCCAACGCGACCGTGACCACCGCGGACGGCGTGCTCGCCGGTGATCTCGGGCCCGCGAACGCCCTGATCGACGCCGCCGTGCACGAGGCCACCGACGGCGCGCTCTCGTGCGATCAGGACGGCCGCCTGGCCCGCACGGGCCAGGTGGACCGGGCTCTGCTCGAGATCCTGCTCGCCGACCCCTTCTTCTCCCTGCCGCTGCCCCGGTCCACGGGCCGCGAGCACTTCGACGGCGACTACGTCGCGCGCCGGGTCCGTGAGGCCGCGCTCGCGGGGCCCGGGGGCGTCGCCGTTCCGGATCCCGCGGGGATGCCGACCGCGGACCTGGTGGCGACCCTGACGGAGTTCACGGCGACCACCGTCGCCCAGGCCCTCGCGCCGCACCGGGTGGACCGGGTGATCGGCTCGGGTGGCGGCATGCGCAATCCCGTCCTCGTCGAACGGCTCGAAGCGCTCATGGCGCCCGCCCGTCTCGAGGACTCGAGCGCCCTCGGCGTCCCGCCCGACGCGAAGGAGGCGCTCCTGATGGCGCTGCTCGGCTACCTCGGCGTCCACGGGATGCCGGCCCTGCCGCTCGCGCCCGACGGCCGCACCGTCACGGGGTCGGACGCCGCGGTGGTGCTCGGCGCGCTGACCCCGCCGGTCCTGCCCGCCGGTCTCGAGCCCCGCCCGGGCTCGATCCGCCGGATGATCGTCCGATCTCCGCCTGCGCCCCCGGAGGACCGGTGACCCCGGCTCCCGCGGACGGGCGGTCGCTCGTCGCGCTCGCCTCGCCCACCGAGGAGCGCAACCCTCGCATCACGGGCATCGACACGCTCACGGCCCCGCGGGTCGTGGGCCGCACGCATCGAGATCGCCTTTCTCGGTGGAATTCCGCTCGGATCCCGCCGGAAAAGGCGATCTCGATGTGTCGTCGTGCGGATGCGGATGCGGATGCGGATGCAGGTGCGGGCGCAGGTTCGGGTGCGCTCGACCAGGGCGCCCCCGCTCCCGCCTGCGCTCTGCTCGCCGGGGCCTGACCGGCGATGATGCGCTGCGCGTCGTCCTCGGACAGGTCGTAGTCGTAGAAGTCCCGGTAGAAGGTGCGCGTCTCGGCGACCAGGTCCCCGTCCGCTCCTCATCACGAGCGGCGCGGATCACCCTGCGCGCCGCCTCGCGCGCGACCGAGGGTGACATCGGGCACGATGACCGCCGAAAGTGGTCGTTATGTGAACGTGCGTGCAGGTGTCGAGCGCGGCCTCTGGTTGACTGCCCGGCGTGATCACTCTCGACGGCCTCACCAAGGTCTTCCCCGCCCCTGGCGGCGGAGCCGACGTCGTCGCGCTCGACGACATCGACCTCACCGTCGACGCCGGTCAGATCCACGGCATCGTGGGTCGCTCCGGCGCCGGCAAGTCGACCCTCATCCGCTGCCTGACCGGGCTCGAGAAGCCCACCTCGGGACACGTGAGCATCGACGGGACCGATATCGCCGCGCTCGACGGCGCCTCCCTGCGCGCCGCCCGCCGCAACATCGGCATGGTCTTCCAGCACGCCAACCTGCTGGACTCCCGCACCGCCGCCCAGAACATCGCCCATCCGCTCGAGATCGCGGGCGTGCCCCGTGCCCGCCGCGAGCAGCGGGTCGCCGAGCTGGTCGAGCTCGTGGGCCTGAGCGGGCGCGAGCACAACCACCCCGCCCAGCTCTCGGGTGGCCAGGTGCAGCGCGTCGGCATCGCCCGTGGCCTCGCCGCCGAGCCCAAGGTGCTCCTGTGCGACGAGCCGACGAGTGCGCTCGACCCCTCGACGACCCGCCAGATCCTCACACTCATCCGTGACCTGCGGGACCGGCTCGGCATCACGGTCGTGATCATCACGCACGAGATGTCCGTCGTGCGCGAGGTGTGCGACGCCGTGACGCTCCTCGAGGGCGGCCGCGTCGTGCAGTCCGGAGGTCTCCTCGACGTCGCGAGCGATCCGCACGGGCCGCTCTCGTCCGAGTTGATCCCGCTGCCGCCCGCCCCGACCGGTATCAGCGCCCTCGTCGTCAATTGCGACTACGGCGACTCCGAGACCCTCCGCACGAGCGATGACCTGGTGCGCCTGGCCGGCGAGCGCGGCGCGCACGCCACCATCGTGGCCGGCACCATCGAGACCATCGGCGGCCGGCAGGTCGGGCGCGTGCAGCTCGCCCTGCGCAACGACTCCGGCGCGCCCATCAGCCGGGAAGGCCTCGACGCCTTCATTCACGCGCTCGACGCCCAGGGCGTCGTGGCCCAGGAGGTGACCCGATGACGCCCTGGTGGCAGAACCCCGTCTTCACGACCTGGGACTCGAACTCGAGCCTGTGGTCCAACACGCTCATCACGCTCTACATGACGCTCGGCACCATGGTCTTCGCGACCATCGTCGGCCTCCCGCTCGGGATCCTGCTGTTCGAGACCGAGCGCTCGCGCGGCACGGCCGCCCGCTGGGTCAACCGCGTCGTCGGCTTCATCGTCAACATCGGACGCTCGTTCCCCTTCATCATCCTGATCATCGCGCTGATCCCCGTCACCCGCTTCGTGGTCGGGCGCGTGACCGGGCCCAACGCCGCTATGTTCGCGCTGACGATCTCCGCGATCCCGTTCCTCGCGCGCATGATCGAGATCAACCTGCGCGAGGTCGCCGCCGGCAAGATCGAGGCGGTCCAGATGATGGGCGCCACCCGCTGGCAGGTGATCCGCCAGGTGCTCGTGCCCGAGGCGCTCCCCGGCATCATCGGCTCGCTCACCACCACCACGATCGCCGTCATCGGCTACACCGCGATGGCCGGCACGGTGGGCGGCAAGGGGCTGGGCGACCTCGCCAACCGCATGGGGTACCAGAGCTACGACAACGTGGTGATGGTCGCGACCGTCGTCCTGCTCATCGTCATCGTGATCGCCGTGCAGCTGCTCGGCTCAGCTCTCGCCCGCGCCGTCGACCACCGGGCGCGCCACGCCTGACCACCCGCCCGCCCCCGTCCCACCCGACCCCGTCCCACCCGACCCCGCCCTGCTCGACCCGGCCCTGCCCGACCGGGCGTACCCGGCCGATCCGGCCGGGACCGCCCGCCCGATCCCGTCGGACCCGCTCGCCCGGCCCGTCGGCCCCTCTTGTCCCCGCGGTCGCCGACCGCATCGCATCCCCAGACCCGAGGAGATCCCTGTGACCCCCATCAACCGCCGCACCCTGTTCGTCTCCGGCGCCGGCCTCGCCGCGCTCGCCCTGTCCGCGTGCGGCGCGGGCGGCGGCGGCGCGAGCGGCCCCGAGGAGAAGGACGGCGTGACCACGATCAACATCGGCGCCTCGCCCAAGCCCCACGCCGAGATCCTGCAGTTCATCCAGGACAACCTCGCCAAGGACGCGGGCCTCGACCTCAAGATCACGCCCTACACCGACTACCAGATCCCCAACCAGGCGCTCAACGACGGGGACATCGACGCGAACTTCTACCAGACCCCGAACTTCCTGGAGTCCCAGGAGAAGGAGAAGGGATACGAGTTCCACGCGTTCGACGGCGTGCACGTCGAGCCCATGGGCCTGTACTCGCAGTCCATCACGAGCCTCGACGAGCTTCCCGAGGGCGGCGAGGTCGCGATCGCCAACGACCCCGCCAACCGGGGCCGCGGTCTGAGCCTGCTCGCCGACAACGGCGTCATCACCCTCAAGGACGGCGTCGAGCCCACCGAGGTCACGGTGGGCGACGTCGCCGACAACCCCAAGAACCTGAAGTTCACCGAGATCGAGGCGGCGCAGATCCCGCGCTCGCTCGGCGACTTCGCCGCTGGGGTCGTCAACGGCAACTACGCCCTCGAGGCTGGCCTCAAGCCCTCCGAGCAGGCGATCGTGCTCGAGAAGGGCGAGGGCAGCCCCTACGCCAACATGGTCGTGTGCCGCGAGGCCGACAAGGACAACGCCGGCCTCACGAAGCTCGACGAGCTGATCCACTCCGACGACGTGCGCTCGTTCATCACGAGCACCTACACCGACGGCTCGGTGATCCCGGCCTTCTGACCGGGCTTCACGCCGCGGTCGTAGCGGTCGTAGCGGCCGCTGGTGGTGCGTGGCTGGAGGCCCATCGCCAGGAGGCTGCTGCCCGCGGCCGGCACCGGCGAGCGGGCGCTTCTTCAGCGGTCGCTCGATCCAGAGGCTCGTCCGCGTCGGCATGCCCTGACCCGTGTCGCGGTGGCGCCGGGGTGCCCCATCCAGTGTCACGTTGATGTCGGAATGACCCATCCAGTCTCACGATGACGTCGCTCTCCGCCGGCAGAGCGACGTCATCGTGCTTCTCGATCCGGGCATGCGACGGGAACGTGCGCGTCGATCCGTGGATGCGACAGGAACGTGCCTCTCGATCCGGGGATACGACGGGAACGCGCCCGTCGATGCGGGGACACGACAGGAACGCGCGCGTCGATGTGTGGACGCGACAGGAACGCGCGCGTCGATCTCGCCCCGCCGGCCGGGTTGTCGACAGAGGGCCGCGGGCACCCATTGAGCACTCGAGTTCTGCGCGAGGGCCGCCAGGCATGCCCGGTGGCGACTATCGCGCAGACCTCGATGGCCGGTGGCGACCCGCGCGCAGACCTCGATGGGGACGGCGACCCGCCGCGCGGGTCAGATCCGCTCGGTCGCGCCGATCTGGTCGAGCAGCCACGCGAGCTCGTCGGCCCGCTGGTCCCACTTGGCGTAGCGCCCGGAGCGGCCTCCGTGCCCGGCGACCATCTCGCAGCGGAACACGATGGGCCGCTCGACCTGGTCCGACGTGACGGTCTCCCGCAGCCGGGCGATCCACTTGGCGGGCTCGACGAAGAACACGCGGGTGTCGTTGAGCGAGGTCGAGGCGAAGATCGCCGGGTACTCGGTCGCCCGGATGTTCTCGTACGGGGTGTACTCCTTCATGTACGCGTACACCTCGGGGTCGTGCAGCGGGTCGCCCCACTCCTCCCACTCGCCGACCGTGAGCGGGAGCGAGGGGTCGAGGATCGTGGTGAGCGCGTCCACGAACGGCACGCCCGCCATGATCGCCCGGAAGCGGTCCGGGGCCAGGTTCGCGACGGCGCCCATGAGCAGGCCGCCGGCGCTGCGCCCCTCGGCGGCGAGCCGATCCGGTGCGACCCAGCCGTCCTCGATGAGGGCGTCGGCGGCCGCGACGAAATCGCTGAAGGTGTTCTTCTTCTCGAGCAGCTTGCCGTGCTCGTACCAGGGCCGGCCCATCTCCCCGCCGCCGCGGATGTGGGCGATCGCGACCACGACCCCGCGGTCGAGCAGCGACAGTCGCGTCGCGACGAACGACGGGTCCATCGAGATCTCATAGCTGCCGTACCCGTACAGGTAGCCGGGGTTGCCGCCGTCGGCGGTGACCTCACGGCGCATCGCGACGGACAGCGGGACGCGGGTGCCGTCGGCCGCCGTGGCCCACAGGCGCCGCTCGACGTAGAGCTCGGGGTCGAAACCGGGCACCGGCGTGCGCTTGAGCACCGTCGTCGCGCGCGTGGCCAGGTCGACCTCGGCGACGGTCGACGGGGTGAGCAGGCTCGTGAGCTCGTAGCGCAGGCTCGTCGCGTCCCAGATCAGGTTCTCGCCCAGCCACACCGAGTCGAGCTCGCCGCCGTGGTCGATGCCCCACGCGCCCTCGACGTCCCAGCCGTCCTCGCGGCGCGGGACGACGCGCACGGCCGCGAGGCCGCCCGAGCGCAGCTCGATCACCGCAGCGCCCGCGAAGGCGTCGACACCCTCGAAACGCTCGCCCTCGCCCGCGCTCAGGATCGTCGTCCACGCGCCGGGATCCTCGAGTGGGGCGGTCGCGAGCGCGAAGCCCTCATGGCCGTCGTTGTGGACCACGAGCAGCTGATCGCCCGCGTGCTCGAGGGCGTACTCGACGCCCAGACGGCGGCCACCCGCGGGACGCGGCGCGGACGTGGGGTCGGCGAGGTCGAGCAGCCAGCCCTCGGTCGTCGTGGTCGAGGCGGACTGGATCACGAGCGTGGAGGCGTCGCGCGAGGTCTCGAAGCCGATCATGAACTTCTCGTCCGGCTCCTCGAGGACGAGCACATCCGCCTCGGCGCTCGAGCCGAGCCGGTGGCGCCAGATCTGGTGCTGACGCCACGCGTCGTCGACGCGCGCGTAGAACAGCCACTGCTGGTCGGTGCTGAAGGCGAGGCCGTAGCCGGCGCCCCGCACGGCGTCGTCGACGATCTCACCGGTGTCGAGACCGGTGACGACAATGTCGAAGCGCTCGTCGCCCGCGACGTCGACGGCGTAGGCCAGGAGGTCCTGGTCGGGGGAAGGGTGGAAGCCTCCGAGGGAGTAGAACTCGTGGCCCGCCGCCTCGGCCTGGGCGTCGAGCAGGACCTCCTCTCCCTCCAGCAGCGTCCCGGGCACGACCTCGGGCATCGAGCCCTCGTCGCGGACCCGCGTGAAGACCGGGTAGTCGTGGCCCTCGGTGGTGCGGGTGATGTACCACCAGCCGTCGCGGCGCACGGGCACGGACAGGTCGGTCTCCTGGGTGTGGCCCACGAACTCGTCGACGAGGCGGGACCGGAGATCGGCGAGATGGGCGGTGCGCGCGTCGGCGTAGGCGTTCTCCGCCTCGAGGTGCGCGATGACCTGCGGGTCCTCCTTGTCGCGCAGCCATTCGTACTCGTCAACGACGGTGTCGCCGTGGAACGTGCGCTCGGTGGGTCGGGCCTCGGGTCGGGGCGGCTCGGGAAGGGCGGGGGTGGGGGTCTGCTCGGTCACCCGTCGAGCCTAGCCGGGAGCGGTGGAGGAGGGCTGAGCGGTCGCATGCCTGCGCACGGACGGGGCGCACGATCCATTCCTGGTGGGGAAGGCGGGTGACGGTCTGCCCGTGCGGACCGCGGCGTCCTCACGGCCCGCGGCGGGGCGTGCACACAGCCGTCGACGCCGGTGCGGTGCGATGCGGGGCGCGGTGACCTGCGTCGCAGCGACGTCGAGCGGTTTGGCCCTGTCCGCGGCCCGACGGTAGGATCGTCGGCGGTAGCGTGTCCGAGCGGCCGAAGGTGCGACACTCGAAATGTCGTGTACGGTAACCCCGTACCGCGGGTTCAAATCCCGCCGCTACCGCTGAAGGTCCGTACGGACCGCCGAGAAGCTCCCCGGGTCCTCGACCCGGGGAGCTTCTCGATGCGGAGCACCTGTGGCGCGTGTCGCCTGGGCCCTCCGATCCCGTGCCCGCGCGACGGGCCGCCCGTCGTCCCGAGGAGCCGCAGGTGTCCGAGTCCGAGAACGAGGACACGGGCCTTCCCGCCGACGATCCGTCATCCGCCGACGGCACGCCGCCCGCCGAGCACAGCCCGGCCGGCGACGCAGGTGCCGCGCCTGACGCAGGGCGGCGCCGCCACTTCGTCGACCTCACCCCGCTGCGGGTCTCGCCCGCCTTCGCGCGCCTCTGGATCGGCGCCGCGGTCTCGGGTATCGGCGCTCAGCTCACGACCGTCGCCGTCGGCATCCAGATCTACGACATCACCTCCTCGACGTTCGCGGTCTCGCTCGTCGGTGGGATCGCCCTGGCCCCGATGGTGGTCGCCGGCCTCTGGGGCGGCATGCTCGCGGACGCCTTCGACCGCCGTCGCGTGCTCATCGTCTCGAGCCTCCTGGGTTGGCTGTCGACGTTGTCGATCGTGGCCCTGTCCGCTGTGCACTCCCATCTCGGCACGACCGGCGGTCTGCGCGAGGTGTGGCCCTTCTACGTGGCCACAACCGTCAACGCGGTCGCCGCCACCATCAGCGGTGCGACCCGCACGGCGGTCTTCCCGCGCATCCTGCCCGCCCAGTACGTGCCCGCCGCCTCGGCCCTCGGCGGGATCTCGATGGGCATCCAGCTCACGGTGGGTCCCGCGCTCGCGGGCGTGCTCGCCGCCGCGATCGGCCTGCCGCTCACGTTCGCGGTCGACGCCGTGCTGTTCACGGCCGGGTTCCTCGGCATCCTGGGGCTGCCCGCCCTGCCCCCGCTCACCGAGGTCGCGCGGCCCGGCCTGGCCGCGCTCCGCGACGGCTTCGCGTTCCTCCGCACCGCCACCAACATTCGCGCCGGCTTCCTGGTCGACATCATCGCGATGAGCTTCGGGCGCACCTATGTGCTGTTCCCCGCGGTGGGCGCCGCGGTGATCGGCGGCGGCCCGACCACCGTCGGCATCCTCACCGCCTCCGCCGCGATCGGGACCTTCTTGACGGGCCTGCTCTCCGGGCGGGTGGGCAGCGTGCGCCGGTACGGCGTCGCGATCGGCGGGGCGGTCATCGTGTACGGCGCCTGCATCGGCGTGTTCGGGCTGGTGCTGCTGCTCGCCGCGGTCGGGCTGTTCGGACCGACGGGGCCCTCGTGGGACGCGGTGGGCTGGCCGGCCCTCGTGCTCGCGTGCCTCGCGCTCGCCGGCACCGGCGCCTCCGACGAGGTCAGCGCGATCTTCCGCTCGTCGATGCTGCTCACGGCGGCGCCCGACGAGATGCGCGGCCGCCTCCAGGGAGTGTTCATGGTGGTCGTGACCGGCGGACCCCGCATCGGCGACCTCTACGCGGGCATCCTCGCCACCCTCGTCGCCGCCTGGTTCCCGCCGCTCCTGGGCGGCATTGTGATCATCGCGCTGGTCGCGGTGATCCTGCGCGTGCTGCCGAGCTTCCGCGCCTACGACGCGCTCCACCCGCACCCCTGACGGGCCCCGGTCCCCGGCCAGCACGGGCATCGTGGGCGCGTGACCTGATCGGGGCCCGCATGCGGTTGTAGACGGGGTGCGCGTTCTGGAGGGGACGCTGGTGATGCGCACTGGCTATATCGCCAGTGCACATCACCAGCTTCCCCTCCGCGACCAGACCCCCGGGATCCCCGCCCCCGCCGCCGCTCCCGCAGACCCCCTGGCCTGCCCGCCGTGCCCCGCCACCCCGCTCGCCGCCTCCGCCCCCGGCCTGCCCGCCGCGCCCCGCCGCCCACCACCTCTCGCCGCCGTCCCTCACCTGGCCCCTCGCGGACTCCATGTCGCGCCGACGGCCTACGCTGGGCGCATGGCCTCCACGGACGACCGCCTCACCTACCTGCTGATCGACGGCGAGAACATCGACGCCACCCTCGGCATGTCGATCCTCGGGCGTCGCCCCCATCCGGACGAGCGGCCCCGCTGGAACAAGCTCCTGCAGTTCATCGAGCGCCAGTGGCGCCAGAGCGTCCGCGGCCTCTTCTTCCTCGCCGTCGAGGGCGACCTCCCGGCGTCCTTCGTGCAGGCGCTCGTCGCGATGGGCTACCAGCCGATCATGCTGCGCGGCGAGGGCAAGGTCGTGGACATCGCGATCCAGCGCACCGCCGAGGCCCTCGCCTCCCGCGAGGCCGACGTCGCGCTCGTCAGCCATGACCGCGACTTCGCCCTGCAGCTCGACGTGCTCGCGCAGACCCCCGGCCGCCGCACCGGGATCGTCGGCTTCCAGGAGTTCCTCTCCTCCGACCTGCGCCGCATCCCCGGCGTCGAGTTCTTCGACCTCGAGTACGACGTGCACGCCTTCACCGCCGAGCTGCCGCGGCTGCGGGTCATCGACATCGACGAGTTCGATCCCCTGGACTTCCTGTGAGGTGACGACGATGGAGTGGCTCGGGCATCTGGACGCGACCGATTACACGATCGCCCGCGAGATCATCCAGCGAGGCACGGCCGCGCTGTTCGTGGTCGCCTTCCTCTCCACCTTCCACCAGTTCCCGGCCCTGCTGGGGGAGCGGGGCTTGCTGCCCGTGCCCGCCTACCTCGCGCGCCGACGGCCGGGCGGGACGCCCACCCTGTTCCGCGTCCGCTCCGTCGGCTACACCGATCGGCGGCTCCGCGTCATGTGCGTGGTGGGGATGGTGCTCGGGGCGAGCGTCGTGGTGGGGCTGCCGCAGCTGGGGCCGGCGTGGGTGCCGATCCCGGTGTTCCTCGCGATGTGGGGGCTGTACCTGTCGATCGTCGCGGTCGGGCAGACGTTCTACGGCTTCGGCTGGGAGTCGATGCTGCTCGAGGCGGGCTTCCTCGTCGGCTTCCTGGGGTCGCACGCGGTCGCCCCGCCGCTGCTCATGATCCTCTTCCTGCGCTGGCTGATGCTGCGTCTGGAGTTCGGCGCCGGGATGATCAAGATGCGGGGCGATCCCGCGTGGCGCGACCTCACCGCGATGGACTACCACCACCAGACCCAGCCGATGCCCGGCCCGCTCAGCCGCTGGGCCCATCTCAAGCCGCACTGGTGGCATCAGAGCGAGACCCTGGGCAGCCATGTCGTCCAGCTCGTCGCGCCCTGGCTGCTCCTGCTGGCCCCGCAACCCATCGCGTCGATCGCCGCCTGCTGCATCATCCTCACCCAGCTCGCGCTCGTGGTCACCGGCAACTACGCGTGGCTGAACTGGCTGACCATCGTCATCGCCTGCTGCGGGATCAGCGACGGCTTCTGGCGCTGGATCGTCGGCGGCCCGTGGCCCGGGTGGGGGCCCGGATGGGAGGGCGCCGATGCGGTCTCGAGCGGTACGGCGGCATCTCCCGTGTGGTGGCACGTGCTGGTCGCGCTCGTGGTGGCGGGCCTTCTCGTCCTGTCCTGGAAGCCGCTCAAGAACCTCGTCTCCTCCCATCAGCTCATGAATGCGAGCTTCAACCGCTGGCAGCTCGTCAACGCCTACGGCGCGTTCGGCTCGATGACGCGCCAGCGGCGCGAGGTGATCATCGAGGGCACGCTTGCCGAGGACCCTGCCGAGGAGGACTGGAGGCCGTACGAGTTCAAGGGCAAGCCCGGCGACGTGCGTCGGCGCTCCCGCCAGTTCGCGCCGTACCACCTGCGTCTGGACTGGATGATGTGGTTCCTTGCGCTCGGCTCCTGGAACGCGACCTGGTTCGCACGCCTGCTCGACGCGATCGTCGACGGCGAGGCCCCCATCCGCCGCCTGCTGCGGGTCGACCCCTTCGACGGCAGGGCGCCCCGCCGGATCCGGGTGCGGGTGTTCGACTACCGCTATGCGACCCGGGCAGAGCGGCGCGAGACGGGGCAGTGGTGGATGCGCGAGGAGCTCGGCACCCTCGTCCGCTCCACCGACGGCGGGTGAGGAGTGCCGCCGGTCGCGGTGGAGCCCGATCGAGGCAGGAGCACGCGCGGGCAGGGCGCGGATCGGACATGGGCGACGCAGAACCGGATGTGGGCGACGCAGGATCGGATGTGGGCGATACAGGATCGGGTCCGGTCCTGGTCGCAGGCCACTCCTCGGCACGGCCGGGACCCCGACCGGTCCCGACCGCAGGCCTCTGCCCGGTCCCGACCGCAGGCCCCTGCTCGGTCCCGGCACGGCCCCTTGCCCGGTCCTGACCGCAGGCCTCTCCCCGGCACGAGCCCCTGCCCGGTACTGTGCGGCCATGTCCATCATCCTGGAGAACGTCGGCATCGCCGTCCGTGACCTCGAGGCGACGATCGCCTTCTTCACCGACCTCGGCCTCACGGTCGTCGGCCGGGACACGATCAGCGGCGAGTGGGCCGACACCGCGGTCGGCCTCGACGGCAACCATGCCCGGATCGCCCTGCTCCAGACGCCCGACGGCCATGGTCGCCTCGAGCTCTTCGAGTACATCCATCCCGAGGCGATCGAGACGGAGGCCACGCGCCCCGAGCAGATCGGCATGCACCGGGTGGCCTTCTCGGTCGACGACCTCGACGCGGCCCTCGAGATCGCCGCACGGCACGGCTGCCATCCGTTGCGCGGCGTCGCGACCTACGAGGACGTCTACCGACTGACCTATCTGCGCGGTCCGAGCGGCATCATCGTCATGCTCGCGCAGGACCTCCGCCGCGAACGCCGCTGACAAGGGTAGTCATATGGTCGGCCGCACGTCTGACAGGCGGTGTGCGACCGCATGACTACCTTTTCTCGCACCCCATGCTCCTGACCGCTACCCCTTGACCGAGCCCGACATGAGCCCGGCGATGAAGTAGCGCGAGAGCAGCACGTACACCACGAGGGTGGGCAGCGAGGCGAGCAGTGCACCGGCCATCGACACCCCGTAGTTGGTCAGCAGCGCGCCGTTGGCCAGGTTGTTGAGGGCGAGCGTGACGGGCCCGTTGCGCGGGGTCGAGAAGAACACCGCGAAGAGGAAGTCGTTCCACGCGCTCGTGAACTGCCAGATCATCACCACCACGAAGCCGGGCACCGCGATGGGCAGCGCCACCGACGCGAAGGTGCGCAGCATGCCAGCGCCGTCCACCGTCGCGGCCTCGATCAGCTCGTGCGGCACCGTCTCGAAGTAGTTGCGGAAGATGAGCGTCGTGATCGGGATGCCGAAGACGACGTGCAGCAGGATCAGCGAGGGGATCCCGTTGGGGATGCCCGTGGACAGGACGAGCTCGAGCAGCGGGATCATGACGGCCTGGTAGGGCAGGAACATGCCGAACAGGATCAGCGTGAACACGATGTCGGCGCCGGGGAAGCGCCACCGCGACATCACGAAGCCGTTCATGCAGCCCAGGACCGAGGAGATGATCGTCGAGGGCACCACGAGCGCGACGGTGCGGCCGATCGAGGGGGCGAGCGTCTGCCACGCCTGGGCCCAGTTCTCGGTGGTCCACGCGGTGGGCAGCGCCCAGGCGCGCGCGGGCGTCGCGTCGCCCTGGCCCTTGAAGCTCGTCACCACGAGCACGTACACGGGGATCAGCACGAACAGGATCCCGATCAGCAGGGCGGCGTAGCGCAGGGTCCGCAGGGTCACGCGGCGACCCGTCGGCCGGGGCGGCGCGGCAGGCGCCGCGGACGCGGGGATGGAGAGGGCCTCGGTGCTCATCGCGTGCGCTCCCGGTGCTGCTGGATCAGATAGGGGACGGCCAGGACGGCGACGAACACGAGCAGCAGGGTGCCCACCGCGGCGGCGTTCGCGTAGTCGTAGCCGGACTTGAACACGAACATGTCGACCGCGGGCACCTTCGTCTGGTAATTCGCGGGCTTCGAGATGGACATGATGAGGTCGAACGACTTGAGCGACATGTGCGCGATGATCACGAGCGCGCTCATGAGCACCGGGGTCAGCTGCGGGAAGATCACGTGGCGGTAGACCTGGAACTCGCTCGCCCCGTCGACGCGGGCCGCCTCCCGCAGATCATCGGGCACGCCGCGGAAGCCGGCCAGGAACAGGGCCATCACGTAACCGGAGAGCTGCCACACGGCGGGCAGCGCGATCGCGATGATGCCGAAGGTGATCTGGTTCCACCACGGGTTCTGCAGGAAGTCCAGATGCACCATCTGGAACAGGCGGTTCAGTCCCGACGCCGCGTCCCCCTCGTTGGAGTTCAGCAGCCACCGCCAGACCACGCCCGAGGCGACGAACGAGATCGCCATCGGGAACAGGTAGACGGTCTGGAAGATCTGCCCGCCGCGGATGGGCCGCTCGAGCAGCCACGCCCACACGAAGCCGATGCCGAGGGCGCCCGCGAGGAACACCGCCGTGAACAGCACGAGGTTCAGCAGGGAGTGGCGGAACTGCGGGGTGCCCAGCAGGTCCACGTAGTTCTGCAGGCCGACGAACGACACGGGCCGTCGGCCGTTGGCCTGCCCGGCGGTGTGGTTGTCGGTGAGGGAGGTCCACAGGTTCCGGCCGATGAGCACGTACACGAAGACCCCGACGAGGATCAGCGAGGGGGAGATCAGCAGGAGGGGAGGACCGAAGCGGCGCAGGAAGGAGCGCACGGGGAGCCTTTCGTCCGAGGAGGGGCAGGGAGCGGCCCTCCGGTCGCTCCCTGCCGTGAGACGCGATCAGGCGGCGTGCTTGTCCGCCGCGTCGACCAGGGCCTTCTGGTACGCGGCGAGGTCGCTCGCACCCGAGGTGAACTGGCTGGTGGCGTCCGAGATGTCGTTCAGCCACGCGATCGGCACGGCGGCGCCGTGCGCGATCGAGGGGCAGATCGTGTCCTCCTTGAACGACGTCAGGGCAGTCTGCTGGTACGGGCCGAACTTCGAGTTGTCGGTGTCGGTGCGCGCCGGGATCGAGCCCTTGGCGAGGTTGAAGGCGAGCTGGCCGTCGGTCGAGCTGATGGTCTCGAGCCAGGCCTTGGCGCCGTCCTCGTTCGGCGCCCCCTCGGGCAGGGTGAAGGAGTCGGCGAGGAAGCCGAAGATCTTGTCCTTGCCGGGGAGGGGGAAGTACACGTACTGGTCGTTCTCGGCGAGCTTGGCCTCCTGGAAGGCCGCCACCGCCCAGTCGCCCATCACGTTGTAGGCGGCCGTGTTGTCGATCAGCTGCTGGGTCGCGTCGGGCCAGTCGAGCCCGTCGCGATCGGTGTTGGTGTAGCCCATCATCTTCTCGAACTGCTGCAGGGCCGTCGTCACGTCCGCGGAGTCCCAGGCCGTGGACCCGTCGAACAGGCCGTTGTAGCCGTCGGCCCCGAGGTCGGCCATGAGGATCGCCTCGAGCAGGTTGATCTGGGTCCACGTGGTCGCGATGGACAGCGGGGTCACCCCGGCGGCCTTGGCCTTGTCGAGGTTGGCGATGAACGCGTCGACGTCGGCGGGCGGGGTGGCCGGGTCGATCCCCGCCTTGGTGAGCGCCTCGGTCGAGCCCCACACCATGTTCGAGCGGTGGATGTTCGACGGGATCGAGTAGATCTTGCCGTCGACGGTGAGGCGGTCCACGAGGTCCTGGGGGAACGCGTCGGTCAGGCCGTAGTCGTCGTAGAGCGACGAGACGTCCTGGATCTGGGCCGCGTCGATGTAGTCGGCGAGCTCGGCGCCCGCGTGCGCCTGGAAGGTGTCGGGCGGATCGCCCGCCTGGAGGCGCGACTGCAGCATGTCCTTGGCGGCCGAGCCCGCGCCGCCGGCGACGGCGCCGTTGACGAAGGTGAAGTCGGAGTGCTGCTTCTTGAACACCTCGACGAGGGCGTCGAGGCCGGCCTTCTCGGAGCCCTGGGCCCACCACGTGAAGACCTCGACCTCCTTGCTCTTGTCGCCCCCGCCGCCTCCGGAGTCGTCGCCGCACGCGGCGAGGGCGCCGACGGCGATGCCCGCGGACGACAGGGCGAGGAAGTTCCTGCGGTTGAGCATGATCGGTTCTCCTTTGAACGATGCGCACCCCGGCAGCGATGCCCGGGTGCGCAGCAGTCTAGACACCTCCGAGAGCGCTCTCGGCGGGAATCGGCAGACCGTGACCGGCTCGTGACGTGGGCCCCGTCACCTTCCAGACCCTGATCGTCCCGACGGAGGTCCCGCGCGGCCCACGTACCATGACAGGGACCGATCGCGCGCCATCGCGCCGCACCGCGGGTCCGCGCACGACAACGACTTCCCGGAGGGTGGACACAGATGTCCGAATACGCAGGTGTTGCAGTCAGCGCCGGTCGAGTGATCGGCGCCGTCCGGTCGATGGCGCCGCCGGTCGCGGAGCCCGCCGCCGACGCCAAGGTCGCCGAGGACGCCGACCTCCAGCAGGAGGCCGCACGCATCAAGGACGCCGCCGCCGCCGTGCAGGAGTCCCTCACCCGGCGTGCCGAGCGCGCCGAGGGCAACGCCAAGGCCGTGCTCGAGGCGACCGCCCAGATGGCCGCGGACCCCACCCTCGTCCAGACCGCCGAGGGGCTCATCAGCTCGACCCGCGTGACCCCCGAGCGCGCCGTGTGGGACGCCGGCGACCAGGTCGCCGCGATGCTCGAGAACCTCGGCGGCTACATGGCCGAGCGCGCCGCGGACGTCAAGGACGTGCGGGCCCGCATCGTCGCGGAGCTGCGCGGCGAGCAGGCTCCCGGCATCCCCGACGTGGCCGAGCCCTTCGTGCTGCTCGCGATCGACCTCGCCCCGGCCGACACCGCGACGCTCGACCCCGCCAAGGTGATCGCGCTCGTCACGTCCGACGGCGGCCCGCAGTCCCACACCGCGATCCTGGCCCGCCAGCTGGGCCTGCCGGCGATCGTCGCGGCCAAGGGCATCGACGCCATCGCCGACGGCTCCGAGGTGTTCGTCGACGGTGCGCGCGGCACCATCACCGACGAGGTCGGCGACCGCGAGCGCGAGCTCGCCGCCGCGTGGGCGGAGCTGCAGAAGAACCCGCTCACCTACTCCGGCGGCGGGGTCACCCTGACCGACGGCACCCGCATGCAGCTGCTCGCCAACATCGGCAACGCCAAGGACGCCGAGAAGGCCGCCGCGGCGCACGCCGACGGCGTGGGCCTGTTCCGCACCGAGTTCCTGTTCCTCGACCGCGAGGACGAGCCGAGCGTGGCCGAGCAGCAGAAGGCGTACGCCGCGGTGTTCTCCCACTTCGTCGGCAAGAAGGTCGTGGTCCGCACGATCGACGCGGGCGCCGACAAGCCGCTGCCCTTCCTCACCGACGCCGACGAGCCGAACCCGGCGCTCGGCGTGCGCGCCTACCGCACCTCGTGGGAGAAGCGCTCGGTGCTGACCAACCAGCTCGACGCGATCGCCGCCGCGGCCGCCGAGTCCGACGCGAAGGCGTGGGTCATGGCTCCCATGATCTCGACCGTCGAGGACGTCCAGGACTTCATCGGCATGTGCCGCGAGCGGGGCATCTCGCCCGCCGGGATCATGGTCGAGACGCCCTCGGCGGCGGTCACCGCCGACCGCTGCCTGGCCGAGTGCGACTTCGCGTCGATCGGCACCAACGACCTCACCCAGTACACGATGGCGGCCGATCGCATGCTCGGCTCGCTCGCCCACCTGAACAACCCGTGGCAGCCCGCGGTGCTCTCGCTCGTCGGGGCGACCTGCACGGGCGCCCGCGCCGCCGGGGGCGACCCCGAGGCGTTCGGCGACTCGGCGAACAAGCCCGTGGGCGTGTGCGGCGAGGCCGCGGGCGACCCGGCACTCGCCGTGGTCCTCGTGGGCCTGGGCGTGAACTCGCTGTCGATGACCCCGCGCTCCCTGCCGGCCGTGGCGACCGTGCTCGCGACCGTCTCGCTCGAGGAGGCGCAGCGCCTCGCGCAGGTGGCCGTCTCGGCCCGCACGGCCGACGAGGGCCGCGACGCGGTCCGCGCCGCCCTGCCGATCATGGAGCAGCTGGGGCTCTGAGCCCCGGGGGCCCCGGCCCCTCATGCAGAACGCCCCGGCCCGCGCGATGCGGGTCGGGGCGTTCGCGCGGAAGGACCGCGGCGAGAGGACTCAGGCGTCGGCGTCGAGGTCCTTCTCGAGCAGATCCGCGAGGGCGTTGACCGACTCCTCGGCCCCGTCGCCCTCGGCACGCAGGGTGACCTCGTCGCCGTGGCCGGCGCCGAGGGTCATGAGCATGAGGATGCTCGAGGCCTGCACGGGGTTCCCGCCGGCCTTCTCGATCGTGACCTGGGCCGGCTGCTCGCCGGCGGCCTTGGAGAAGATCGCGGCGGGGCGGGCGTGGAGCCCGGACGAGCTGGCGATCTTGACGGTGCGCTCTGCCATGGGAATGCCTTTCGGAAGGTCCTGCGTCGTGTGGTCAGGCTACAGGGCGCTGACCGTTTCGTGGAGGATCGAAGTCCTGGCGGGACGGGGCGTCCGACGGATCGGGCGCCCCGCCCCACGATGGTGGTCCCTGAGGGGTCTCAGAGGGCCTTCATCCGCTCGGCCACGGCCGCGAGGGCCGCCGCGTAGAGCGGGTGGGTCGGGTCGAGACCGGTGATCTCGACGGTCGCCGCCTCGGCGTCGTCGCCGCTCAGGATCCCCTGCAGCTGCGTGACCTCCTCGTCGCCCTCGGGCGTGAACGCGAGAGCCGCCGAGAACGACCCCATGAGAGCCGAGTGGTCGAGCCCGCGCTCGGCGAGCTCGGCCGCGGGTCCGACGATCCGGTCGTGCCGGGAGAGCTTGCGCAGCGGGCTGCGGCCCACCCTCTCCGGGGTGTCGGGCAGATACGGGTTCGCGAAGCGGGTGAGGATCTTGGCCTTGTAGGCCGCCTGCACCTCGGGCTCGAACCCGTGCTTGGCCACGAGCAGCGCCGACGTCTCGTCGAGCACGTCGGAGACCTTCGCCCGGATCTCCTCGTCGGCGATCGCGTCGGAGATCTTCTCGATGCCCTTCGCCCAGCCGTACCAGGCCGTGGTGGCGTGCCCCGTGTTGAGCGTGAACAGCTTGCGCTCGATGTACGGGGAGAGATCGTCCACGTAGGTGGCGCCGGGGATGTCCGGCTCGGAGCCCCCGAAGGGGGTCCGCTCGACGACCCACTCGCAGAAGGTCTCGACGGTGACGTCGAGGCCCGCGTCGGGCGCCTGGGCCGGCACGATCCGGTCGACGGCCGTGTTGGCGAAGACGGCCCGCTCGGCGAGGTCGTCGCCGTCGTAGCTCTTGGCGATCTCGGCGGCCAGGATGTCGGTCGCGTTGATCGCGTTCTCGCACGCCATGACCGCGATCCTCGGAGCGCCCGCCTCGCGCGCGGCGATGCCCTGCGCGATCGCCGGTGCGACGAACTTGAGGATGTGGGCGCCGACCGCCGTGGTGACGATGTCGGCGCTCGCGATCTGCTCGACGAGAGCGTCGACCTCGGACGCCGAGTTCACGGCAGAGAAGCCGCTGACCTCGATGTCCCGGGGCTCGTCGCCCACGACGTGCACGGTGTACGAGTCCGCCTGCTTGAGGTGGTCGATGAGGGCCTCCGCGACGTCCGCGAAGACCAGCTCGATGCCTGCCTCGTGCAGGAGGAGCCCGATGAAGCCGCGGCCGATGTTACCGGCCCCGAAGTGGACTGCCTTCATGTGTGATCACTCCTCGTCGAAGATGGACAGGATCTCGTCGGCGGAGGTCGCCTTCTCGAGCTTCTCGACCTGCGCCGGATCCGAGAACGTCATGGCGACATTCTGCAGCAGGGCGAGGTGCTCGTTGCCCTGGCCGGCGATGCCGACCACGAAGCGGACCTCGTTGCCGTTCCAGTCGATCGGGTCGTCGTAGCGGATGAACGACATGCCCGAGCGCCGGATCGAGGACTTGGCGTCGTTGGTCCCGTGGGGGATCGCCAGGCCGTTGCCCATGAACGTCGACACGGAGCGCTCGCGGTCGTGCATCGCCGCGACGTAGGCCTCGTCCACGGCGCCCGCGCCGACGAGCAGCTGGCCCGCCTCGTCGATCGCCGAGGCGGCCGAGGCGGCCGTCCCGTGGAGCACGACGCTCGAGGCCGGCATGACCTCGCCCGCGGCGTCTGCGGGAGCGTCGGCGGGCGTGTCCGCGCGGTGGGTGCCGGTCGCCGCCGCGGCCGGAGCTGCGGCAGGCGCCGCCGCTGCCGGGGCCTCGCCCGCGGTGTTGCGCTCGCGGACCAGCTCGACGACCTCGTCGTAGCGCGGCGAGTTCATGAACTGGTCGACCGCGACGTGCACGGCCGAGCCGGTGCGCTGCGCGGCACGATCCGCGAGCTCCTTCTGGGTGACGACCAGGTCCCACTCGTCGGCGAGGCTCGAGATGGCCTTGTTGGTCACCTCGACGTCGCTGAAGCCCGCGGAGCGGATCTTCTTGCGCAGCACGGTCGCGCCCATGGCGGACGAGCCCATGCCCGCGTCGCACGCGAACACGATCTTGTGGATCGGGCCGGTGTGGGCGTCGGCGTCGGAGTCCGCGACGGTGTCGCCGGCGGCGCCGGTCAGCGCGCCCGCGACGGAGGACTTCTTGCCCTTCATCTGCTCCATCTTGGCGGTGGCGGCGGCGATGTCGCCGTCCTCCTGCTTGCCGATCCGCAGGAACAGGGAGGCGAGCACGAAGCTGACGACGGCGGCGCCGAAGACGGCGATGAGGATCGTCAGGCGGTCACCGCGTGCGGCCACGCCCATGATCGCGAGGATCGACCCCGGCGAGGCGGGGGCGATGAGCCCGTTGTGGAAGACGACGTTGAGGAACACGCCGGTCATGCCGCCGCCGATCGCGGCGATGATGAGGATCGGCTTCATGAGCACGTACGGGAAGTAGATCTCGTGGATGCCGCCGATGAACTGGATGATCGCGGCGCCCGGGGCCGAGGCGCGCGCGGCGCCGCGTCCGAAGATCGTGTACGCCATCAGGATGCCCAGGCCGGGGCCGGGGTTGGCCTCGAGCAGGAACAGCACGGACTTGCCGGCGGGGCCTGCGGCCTCCGTGATGCCGAGCGGCGTCAGCACGCCGTGGTTGATCGCGTTGTTGAGGAAGAAGACCTTGGCCGGCTCGATGAGGATCGACACGAGCGGCAGCAGATCATGCTGGATCAGCGCGTTCACGCCGTCGGACAGCAGGTGCATGACCCAGTTGACGACGGGCGCCAGGCCGAAGAAGCCGAGCACCGCCATGACGAAGGCCAGGATGCCGGCCGAGAACATGTTGACGAGCATCTCGAAGCCCGCGGGGATGCGGGGCTGCACGACCTGGTCGAACTTCTTCATGAGCCACGCCGCGAGCGGCGCCATGATCATGGCGCCGATGAACATGTGGACCTGGCCGAGACCGGAGAAGGTCGAGGAGTCGTTGCCCTCGGCGACCCACTTCGCGAGAGCGGGCGCGTTCTCCTGGGCGATCAGCCAGTCGGAGCCCGCGATTACGCCCATGGTCGCGACGACGCCCACGACGGCGCCGCGCGCCTCGTAGACCATGCGGCCGCCGGTGTTGGCGATCAGCAGCGGCAGCAGGTAATGGATCGTGGGGCCGACGAGCGTGGCGAGCGGCTCGCTCGGCGTCCAGCCGTCCGGGATGAAGAAGGCGGTGAAGATGCCCCACGCGATCAGCGCGGGGATGTTCGGCATGACCATGTTCGACAGCGAGGTGCCGACCTTCTGCAGGGCGACCCGTGGGCTGAAGCCCGACCGGGTCTCGGTGGTGGTGCTCATGTGTGTCCTTCGCGGAGGCCCGGGCGACGACGATGTCGCGACCACGGGGTGATAGCAGGAGCGGCCCGGGTGGGCCGTCGACAGCTCCCTGCCGCTCCGCGGGGATGACGTCGGCACGGCGGAGAGCCGATGCGCCCAGTGTAGGGCGACCGAGAGGTCGGATCGCGGGCCTTCTGGATGTGCGTGCCGCGCGCGCGAGTCAAGATTCGGGCACGTCAGAGCGGCCCTGGGGCCGTGGATCCGCCTCGTGCGCGGAGTGATGGGGCGGGAACACGAAGCGCCCGTAGGTGACGTACCGGAACGAGGTCGAGACGACCTGTCCGATGAGGGTCCCCGAGATGTTGTCCGCGAGGGGGGAGTCGAGCCCGAGCACGTACCGCGAGAAGGCGAGGCAGCCCAGCTGCAGGCCGGTGGCGATCAGGTTCACGACGACGAAGGCGACGATCGAGCGCGTGGTCCGCGGACTCGGCCGGTCCGCGAACGTCCACAGCCGGTTGCCCAGATACGTGAGCACGCTCGCGAAGGCGATCGTGAGCACCTTGGCCGTCACGGGATGGTCGAACAGGACGCCGTGGCCCCACCCGTGCACGGGGTCGAGGAACACGAGCACGTTGTACGTCGCGGCGTCGACGAGGAAGACGATGCCGCCCACGACCAGGAACTTCAGGCTCGAGCCCAGATGGCGGGCCACGAGTCCGCGCTGCCATCCGGGGTGGTGGGCGCGGCGCCCGGCGGCGTCGGGACGGGAGGCTCCGGCCGACGGCGCGTCGGCCGAGGGAGCGGCAGGCGAGGGGGTCGGCACGCGAGGCACTGTACTCCAGCGGCCTCCTCGCGAGCGCGTAGCATTCTGGTCGATCCCGCACGCACCCGCCAGGAGGAACGCATGATCCCCGTCGCCCTTGCCATCGCCGGCTCCGAGGCCACCGGCGGCGCCGGCGCGCAGACCGACCTGAAGACCTTCCACCAGCTCGGCACCTTCGGCACCGTGGCCCTGACCTGCATCGTCTCCTTCGACCCGGACAACGGGTGGGCGCACCGCTTCGTGCCGGTCGACCCGCAGGTGATCCAGGACCAGATCGAGGCGACGACCGCCCTCCACGACATCGACACCGTCAAGATCGGCATGCTCGGCACCCCGGCCACGATCGACGCGGTCGCCGCCGCGCTCGGCCGTCAGGAGTGGCGGAACGTCGTGCTCGACCCCGTCCTCATCTGCAAGGGGCAGGAGCCCGGCGCGGCGCTCGACACGGACAACGCGCTCAAGCAGACGATCCTCCCGCTCGCGACCTTCGTGACGCCCAACCTCTTCGAGTCGCTCTCGCTGTCCGGGATGGAGGCGATCGAGTCGGTCGAGGACCTCCAGGAGGCGGCGCGCCGCATCCACGACGCCTCGGGCGCGGTCGTGCTCGCCAAGGGCGGCGTCGAGCTGCCGGGCGACGACGCGGTCGACGTGTTCTACGACGGCGAGCAGATGGTCGAGCTCGCGAGCCCCAAGGTGGGCCAGGAGCGGGTCTCGGGAGCGGGCTGCACGCTCGCCGCCGCCGTGACGGCCGAGCTCGCCAAGGGCGCGACCCCGCTCGAGGCGGCGCGGACCGCCAAGGCCGTCGTGGACAGCGCGATCGCGCATCGTCAGGGCGGCCACGCCCCCTTCGAGGCCGTCTACCAGGGCGCCTACGCGGGCTGATCAGGTCAGCGTCACGAGCCGCTCGCCCTCGCGGTAGGCCGCGAACATGGCGGGGGAGTTGTGGGCCACCACGACGCCGGTCGGCCCCGCCGCGATCAGGCCGCCCGAGGCGCCGCGCGCCGTGAGCTCCGCCGCGATCGTCGCCTCGATCGCCGCGAGCGGCTCCTGGCCGGCGTAGGCGATGCGGGCCGTGACGTCGTGGGCGACCGCGCCGCGCAGGAACGCCTCGCCCTCGCCCGTGCACGACACCCCGATGACGCCGTCGCGCGCGAAGGTGCCGGCGCCGATGATCGGGGAGTCCCCGACCCGGCCGTCGGCCTGGCCGACCATGCCGCCCGTCGAGGTCGCGGCGGCGATGCGCCCCTCGGCGTCGATCGCGACCGCGCCGACGGTGCCGTGGCGCGGTGCCTCCTGACGCGCGGCGAGGACGCGCCGGAGCTGCGCGAGCCGCGCCTCGGTCACGAAGTGCTCGGGGTCGACGGTCTCGAGCCCCCAGGAGCGGACCAGCTCGGCCGCCGGGGCGACCAGCAGGACGTGGTCGGTGCGCTCCATGACGGCGCGCGCCGCCTGCACCGGGTTGCGGGCCCAGCGCGAGGCGGCGACGGCGCCGGCCGCGCCGTCGCCGGTCATCACGGACGCGTCGAGCTCGGCCCGCCCGCTCGCGGTGAGCGCGGCGCCGCGGCCCGCGTTGAACAGCGGATCGTCCTCGAGCGCGGTGACCGTCGCGCACACCGCGTCGAGCGCGGCGCCGCCCGCGGCGAGCACCTCCTCGCCGGCGCGGTGCGCCGCCGCGAGCCCCGCGTCGTAGTCCGCCTTGGCCTCGAGCGAGAGCTCCTCGACCCGTCCGCCCGCGCCGCCGTGCAGCACGAGGGCGAAGCCGCGCTCGTCGAGGGGCGCGGTGAGGGTGCGCGGGGCGGTCGTCATGGGATCTCCTGGGGTCGGGGCGGGTGCGCCGGGATGGTGGGCGGGGGAGGGCCGTGCCTCCACGGTAGGACCGCCGGAGGACGCGGCGCTCGCACGGCCGGCGCCGGCGGCGGGCTCCGGTCACGAAGTGGTCTCGATATGTGAATCCGAGTTTCGCCGGGTGGACACATCGGGGGTCGGGGCTCATTCTCAACCTATGACGAACGATGTGAGCTCGAGCGGCGAGGCCCTCATCTCCGTGCGCGGCGTCGACAAGTACTTCGGCGACTTCCAGGCCCTCAAGGACATCGACCTCGACATCCACCGCGGCGAGGTGGTCGCCCTGATCGGCGCGTCGGGCTCCGGCAAGTCCACCCTGTGCCGCTGCATTAACCGGCTCGAGACCATCACCTCGGGCACCATCACGATCGACGGCAAGCCGCTGCCCGAGGAGGGCAAGGACCTCGCGAAGCTGCGCTCCGAGGTGGGCATGGTCTTCCAGTCCTTCAACCTCTTCCCGCACATGCGCGCGGTCGACAACGTGACCCTCGGCCCGGTCAAGGTCAAGGGCGTCGCCAAGGCCGAGGCCCAGAAGCAGGCGATGGAGCTGCTCGCGCGCGTGGGCCTGCAGGGCAAGGAGCACAACCTGCCCGCGGCCCTCTCCGGCGGCCAGCAGCAGCGCGTCGCGATCGCCCGCGCGCTCGCCATGCAGCCCAAGGCCCTCCTGTTCGACGAGCCCACCTCCGCCCTCGACCCCGAGGTCATCAAGGAGGTGCTCGACGTCATGCAGGAGCTCGCTGAGGCCGGCATGACGATGCTCGTGGTCACGCACGAGATGGGCTTCGCGCGCCACGTGTGCGACCGCGTCGTGTTCATGGACTCCGGCGAGATCGTCGAGGAGGCCGAGCCCGAGCAGTTCTTCACCGCCCCCAGCTCCGAGCGCGCCCGGGCGTTCCTGTCCAAGATCCTGGCCCACTGATCCCGGCGCCCGTGCGCCACCGCAGTCCGCAGTCCCTCTCGAACGGAGAAGTCCGATGAACCCCTCGACCCGCCCCTCGCGCCGCGCCCTGCTGGGTGCCGCCGCCCTCCTGCCCGTCGGCGCCGCGCTCGCGGCGTGCTCCTCGAGCGGCTCCGACGCCCCCGCCATCGGCGGCTCCGGAGGCTCCGACGGAGGCGGCGGCTCGAACGTCGGCTCCGACTACGACGAGATCATCGCGGGCGGCCCCGTCGCCGACGACGCGACGGTCTCGGGCAGCGAGTGGGCCCAGGGCATCAAGGAGGCCGGCAAGCTCAAGCGCGGCGGCATCACGACCGGCCAGATCTTCTCGCTCAAGGACCCGTCGACGGGCAAGGTGACCGGCTTCGACGCCGGCATCACCCAGCTGCTCGCCCAGTACATCCTGGGCAAGGACTCGACGGAGAAGATCGACTACCTCGACACCACCGTCGAGACCCGCGAGACCATGCTTCAGAACGGCACCGTCGACGTCGTCGTCGCGACCTACTCGATCACGGCGCCGCGCATGGAGAAGGTCAACTTCGCGGGCCCGTACTACGCCTCGGGCGCGGCCATCCAGGTGCGCTCGGACGACGACTCGATCTCCTCGCTCGACGACCTCAAGGGCAAGAAGATCACGACCGAGTCCGCGTCGACCGGGTATGACGCCATCATGAAGCACGTCCCGGACGCCCAGGACTCCGACATCCAGCAGTTCGCCGAGAACGACCAGTGCATCGCCGCGCTCAAGCAGAAGCGCGTCGACGCCTACGTGCTCGACCAGTCGATCCTGCTGTCCAACGCCGTCGCCGACGACTCCCTCAAGGTGGTCGGCGAGCCCTTCACGAAGGACCCCTACGGCATCGGCCTGTCCAAGGACCACGAGGACTCCCTCGACTTCGTCAACGGCTTCCTGCAGAAGATCTACGACGACGGCACCTGGGCCAAGCTGTGGAAGGCCACCATCGGCCAGGTCGTCGAGGGCGACACCCCGGCGCCGCCCACGATCGGCGACACCGCCCCCGCCGAGTGACAGCGCGTCCGCCGTGCGCGCCGGCGCGCGCACGGCGGACCGACCGATGAGAGGAGGCCGAGCCCATGGACGCTATCACCGACAACATCCCGGCCCTGCTGCACGGGATCGGCACGACGTGCCTGCTCACGATCCTGGGATACGCGTTCTCGCTCATCTTCGGGACCCTGCTGGCCGTGTTCCGCGTCAGCCCGATCCCCCCGCTGCGCTGGGCCGCCACGGTCTACGTCGAGATCTTCCGCAACATGCCGATGCTCTCCCTGCTCGTGCTGCTCGCCTTCGGCATGCCCGACGCGGGCCTCTTGCTCCCGCTGTTCTGGACCGGCGTGCTCGCGCTCGTGCTGTCGGGCTCGGCGTTCGTGTGCGAGACCGTGCGCTCGGGCATCAACACGGTCCCGATCGGCCATGCCGAGGCCGCACGCTCGATCGGCCTCGGGTTCTTCAGCGTCCTCCGGTTCGTCGTGCTGCCCCAGGCCTTCCGCACGATGATCCAGCCGCTCGTCAACATCTTCATCGGCACCGTGATCGGCTCATCGCTGTGCGCGGCCGTCGCGGTGCCCGAGCTGACCTACCAGACCCAGGCGATCAACAACCAGTACGCGCAGGCCGTGCTCATGTTCCTGTTCGTCGGGGCCGTCTACCTGTGCCTGGCCTTCGCAGGCGGCCTCGTCGGCTGGCTGCTCGAGCGCCGACTGTCCCCGACCCGCCTGCTCAACCGCCACACCACGCGGATCGGAGCCGGAGCATGAGCGCGAGCGCCACCCGAGTCCTGTTCGACGAGCCCGGGCCCCGCGGGCGACGGCGGATCCTGCTGCTGTCGCTCCTGAGCGCGCTCGCGATCCTCGGCGTCATCGCCCTGGGGCTGTACCAGTTCGGGGTCAACGGGCAGCTCGCGGCCGATCGCTGGGCGCCGTTCCTGCGGCCGGACTACATCGCCTTCCTCGGCCAGGGGGCCAAGGGCACGTTCCTGGCCACGGCCGTGGCCGCCGTGTTCGCGTTCCCGCTCGCGCTCCTGCTGGCCCTCGGCCGGCTCAGCTCGTTCCTGCCGCTGCGCTGGGTCACGACCGCGTGGATCGAGGTCTTCCGCTCGATCCCGATGCTGCTCGTCGTCTACTTCTTCCTGCTCGCCCTGCCGGGCGCGCCCTTCAACGTCACGTTCCCGCGGTTCTGGATGCTCGTGATCCCGATGATCCTGGTGTCCTCGGCCACGACCGCCGAGGTGTTCCGCGCTGGCATCCGCGCGGTGGACCGCGGACAGTCCGAGGCGGCCGCGTCGATCGGCCTGACGCACGCCCAGACCCTGCGCTACGTCGTGATCCCGCAGGCGATCCGCCTGGTCCTGCCGAGCCTGATCCTGGCCCTCGTCTCCCTGCTCAAGGACTCGACGCTCGGCTTCGTGGTCAGCTACAACGAGCTGCAGTACCAGGGCAAGTCGCTCGTCGCGTACACGCACTTCCTGATCCAGACCTATCTGATCGTGGCCTTCATCTACGTCGCGCTGAACTTCGTGCTGACCCAGTTCGCGCATTGGCTGGACCGTCGCATGCAGCGACGTGCCGCCTCCACCACGGGCTCGCTGGTCGACTGACCGACCCGCCCGCGCCCGTCCCACTCCGTCCGTCCTCGGAAGCAGGTCCTGCCCCATGTGCCGTCTCCTCGGCGTCGTCACCCGTGAGCACACCCCCCTCAGGGAGGCCGTCCCCGACGAGCTGCCCCTGTTCACCGCCCTCTCGGAGCGGCACAAGGACGGGTGGGGAGTGGCCTGGTACTCCTCGAACTCGTCGGAGTCCGCGCCCGTGCTCGAGGTGCGCAAGGGGATCGACACGGCCCGGGTCTCGAACGAGTACGGCCAGGCGGTCGCGGACGCCGACGGGGAGCTCGTGATCGTGCACCTGCGTCGCGCGAGCGTGGGCCTGGGCCTCTCGCTCGACAACACCCATCCCTTCGTCGAGGGCGATGTCGCGTTCGCCCACAACGGCCAGTTCGACATGCCCGACGGGTTCCGCGAGCGCGTGCTGGCGCGCGGCGGCCGCGGCGTGCAGGGAACGACGGACTCCGAGCTCTACTTCTCGCTCATCACCGCGCACGCCCGCGAGACGGGCTGGGCGCTCGCCGTGCAGCGCGCCGCGCAGGACGTCACGCAGTGGGTCCAGGAGCTCGGCGGACGCTACCCCGAGGGTCTCAACTGCCTCGTGATGACACCGCACGAGCTCGTCGCCTATGCCCAGTCGGACCCCGCGCAGCTGCGCGAGGACTCGACGTGGGACACCTACGACCTGCGCTGCCTGGTCGAGGAGCATCGCGTGATCGTGAGCTCCTCGGGCTACCCGCAGGACGCCTTCGTCTCGATCCCGCAGGGCAACGCGCTCACGGTCCACCGCGGCACGCTCGAGGTGGACGTGCGCTCCCCGCTCGAGGGCTTCGAGCTCGCCCCGGCACAGGCCCACGGCGAGGCCGCCTGGGCCGCCGCCCGCCCCGACGCGCCCGGCGCGCAGCCGTCGTTGCGGGCCGCGTGAGGGAGTAGGGGCAGAGGCGTCTGGAGGGCAGGGGCGTCTGAGGGAAACGGGGCGTGCGGAGGGAACCGGGCGTGCGGAGGGTGCGGAGCCGAGGGCGGAGGCCCTGGCCGGG
The DNA here is from genome assembly GCF_025725725.1 of Brachybacterium huguangmaarense. Lineage (NCBI taxonomy): Bacteria > Bacillati > Actinomycetota > Actinomycetes > Micrococcales > Dermabacteraceae > Brachybacterium > Brachybacterium huguangmaarense. The sequence continues at coordinate 601,305 of NZ_CP107020.1, read as the reverse complement.
TCGCTCCGTTCGCCCCGACCTCTGCGTTCCGGTTGTCTCGGGGGATCGACGTCTGCGTTCTGGCTGCCTTGGGGATCGACTTCTGCGTATTGGTCGCTATATGGCATGGATGGCGACCGAAACGCAGACATCGATGTTGCTGGCGCCTGTCTCTGCCATCGAAGTGCACGTTACCGTCGGTTGCCTGGATCGAGGTGCACCTTCGCGTCGGTTGCCTGGATCGAGTGGCACGTTGGCGTCGGTTGCCCGGATCGAGGTGCACGTTGCTGTCGGTTCCCTGGATCGGGGTTCACGTTGATGTCGGTATAGGGCTACTTTCCGACGTCGTCGGGCGTATCGATGCGGGCGTGAGCTGAACCCAAGGGCGTGCGGGCTTCGATGTCTGGGGGGGAATCGACTTCTGCGTTTTAGTCGCTATATGGCATGGATGACGACCGAAACGCAGACGTCGATGTTGCGGGTGCCGGTCTCTGTCATCGAGGTGCGCGTTGCTGTCGTTTTCCTGGATCGAGGTTCACGTTGCTGTCGGTATAGGACGACTTTCCGACGTGTTTGTGCCTGTCGATGTCCTCCCGGGGGGCACCCGACGCGGATCCCGTCGAGACGCACGTTGGCGTCGTTTTCCTGGATCGAGGTTCACGTTGCAGTCGGTATAGGGCTACTTTCAGACGTCGTCGGGCGTATCGATGCGGGCGTGAGCTGAACCCAAGGGCGTGCGGGCTTCGATGTCTGGGGGAGGGATCGACTTCTGCGTTTTAGTCGCTATATGGCATGGATGACGACCGAAACGCAGACGTCGATGTTGCGGGTGCCGGTCTCTGTCATCGAGGTGCGCGTTGCTGTCGTTTTCCTGGATCGAGGTGCACGTTGCTGTCGGTATAGGGCGGCTTTCCGACGCATTCGTGCCTGTCGATGTCCTCGCGGGGGTCACCCGACGCGGATCCCGTCGAGACGCACGTTTGCGTCGTTTTCCTGGATCGAGGTGCACGTTGCCGTTGGTGCAGGGCTACTTTTCGACGTCTTCGTGCCTGTCGATGCGGGAGGAGCGCTTCCCTGGAGGCGCCTCGAAGGCCGAGGCGTGTGGGGTCCTCGTCCGTGGTCGAGGTCGTGACTGTCGTTGTCTTGAGCGCCCGCTCCGTGTCGCCCCGGGCGCCCGCTCTGTGTCGCCCCGGGCGCCGGCTCTGTCGTCGTCCCAGGCACCCACCCTGTCGTCACCCCCGGCGCCCGCCGCGCTCAGAGCGCCGCGACGAGTCGCCGCAGCCCCTCGTCGAGGTCGTCGTCGGGCACGCCGAACCCGACGACGATGCCCGGCCGCGGCGCCCTGTCCGCCCAGTAGCGGTCGAGTGACTCCACGCGCACCCCGGCGCGGGCGGCGCGTTCGAGGAGCGGGCCGACGGGCGCATCGGCCAGCATGATCGCGGCCAGTCCGCCCGGCACGTCCTGCACGGAGAGGCCGGGCACCTCACTCAGCCGGTCGCGGAGCAGCTGCAGGCGGCGGCGATGCCCCGGTCGCGCGCTCTGCAGCTGCCGGTCCAGCGCGCCGTAGCCGACGAAGGCCGCCATCGCCGCCTGCGGCACCGCGCCGAGCGGCGTCCCGACCGCCCGGCGCACGCTCGCGAGCGACTCGAGGAGCCAGACAGGTGCGAGGAGGTGGCCGGCGACGATGCCGGGATCCGCGAGCGAGGACAGGCTGCCCAGCAGCACGGTGCGGGGATCGGCCGGATCGTCGAGCCCGGCGAGAGCAGGCAGCGGCGCGCCCTCCCAGCGCCATTCGGCGGTGTGCTCGTCCTCGACCACCACGAAGCCCTCTGCCCGGGCCCGCTCGAGGATCGCCAGCCGCCGCCCGACAGGGAGCGACCCGCCGAGCGGGTGCTGATGCGACGGGGTCACGACGAGGACGTCGAGGCCGCGCGGCAGACGTTCCGGATCAAGACCCTGCCCGTCGACCGGGGCGTCGACGACGCGATCGCCGCGGACGTGCGGGATGCGCCGCAGGCTCGGATACCCGGGCGACTCGAAGCCCACCGTGAGAGGGCGCCCGTGGCGCTGCTGCAGCGCCGTGAGCAGGAGCATCAGGCCGTCGCGGGTCCCCGCGGTGACCGCCACGTGCTCGGCCGACGCACGCACGGCACGCACCCGTCGCAGCCGCTCGGCGAGCACCTCCCGCAGGGCGCGGGAGCCGAGCGGCTCGGCGCGGACCCCGTGTGCGCTCGCCGCCGCGTCGCGCCAGGCCCGTCGCCACGCGGGCGACGTCAGCGAGATAAGCCCACGGGAGGCTCCGGGGCGTAGATCGATCGGAGCCGGTGCCGCACGGGACCGGTCGGACGTCGGCGACGCGACGGGTGCTCCGGCCCGCGGATGGCGGGGCAGAAGGGCGAGGGCGGGATCGACGACGGTGCCGCTGCCGCGCACGGCCGCGAGGTAGCCCTCCGCGCTCAGCTGCAGGTAGGCGCCGACGACGCTCCCGCGCGAGACGCCCAGCCGCTCGGCGAGCGCGCGCGAGGACGGCAGCGGGTCGCCGGGGCGCAGGGTCCCCTCGGCGACGAGGGCACGGATCTGCGCGGCGAGGCGTTCGGGCACGGACCCTTCGGGACCGGTCGTCGGATCGAGCGGCAGGTCCACGGGGCGAGCGGAGCGGGGCACATGCACATCCTCGTCCGGCGAGGGGTATGTGGTCCATCGGAACACGCGAAAACTGGAACTGGTGATGGACCACTGCAGGGGGCGAGCATGGTGCCCATGGCACAGAACACCCCAGGTACCGACGCCCCCACCACCGGCTCCCCGCTCGTCAAGCGCGGGCTGGCCGACATGCTCAAGGGCGGCGTCATCATGGACGTCGTCACCCCCGAGCAGGCTCGCATCGCCGAGGACGCCGGCGCCGTCGCGGTGATGGCGCTCGAGCGCGTACCCGCCGACATCCGCGCCGAGGGCGGCGTGTCCCGCATGAGCGACCCCGACATGATCGAGGGCATCATCGAGACCGTCTCGATCCCCGTCATGGCCAAGGCCCGCATCGGCCACCAGGTCGAGGCGCAGATCCTCGAGCACCTGGGGGTCGACTACATCGACGAGTCCGAGGTGCTCAGCCCCGCCGACTACGCCCACCACATCGACAAGCAGCGCTTCACCGTGCCGTTCGTGTGCGGCGCGACCAACCTCGGCGAGGCGCTGCGGCGCCTCGCCGAGGGCGCCGCGATGATCCGCTCCAAGGGCGAGGCCGGCACCGGTGACGTCTCCGAGGCGACCAAGCACATCCGCACCATCCGCAAGCAGATCGCCGAGCTCCACGGGCTGTGGACCTCCTCGCCCGAGGAGCTGTACGTCGCCGCCAAGGAGCTGCAGGCGCCGTATGAGATCGTGCGCGAGGTCGCCGAGAGGGGCGAGCTGCCCGTCGTCCTGTTCACCGCGGGCGGCGTCGCCACCCCGGCCGACGCGGCGCTCATGATGCAGCTCGGCGCCGACGGCGTGTTCGTGGGATCGGGCATCTTCAAGTCCGGCGACCCGGCGCGCCGCGCCGCCGCGATCGTGCGCGCCACCGCGCAGTACGACGACCCGGCCGCGATCGCCGACGCCTCGCGCGGCCTCGGCGAGGCGATGGTCGGCATCAACGTCGCCGACCTCCCGGCCCCGCATCGCCTGGCCGAGCGCGGCTGGTGACCACGACGGGCGAGCAGGTGCGCCGAGGGGACGCGCACGATGGGCATCCCGACGACCTGCTCCCCGGCGCCGGGCTGCGCGTCGGCGTGCTCGCCCTCCAGGGCGGGGTGCGCGAGCACGTGGAGCTGCTGACGTCTCTGGGCGCCCGGGCGGTGCTCGTGCGCCGGCCCGTGCAGCTCGAGGACCTCGACGCGCTCGTCCTGCCGGGCGGGGAGTCCTCCACGATCGACCGCCTGACCCGGATCCTGGGACTGCGGGATCCGCTGAGAGCGACGCTCGCCGGCGGGCTGCCGACGCTCGGGACCTGTGCCGGCCTCATCCTGCTCGCCGACCGCGTGCTCGACCCCGCCCCGGGACAGCAGAGCCTCGGCGGCCTGGACGTGACCGTGCGGCGCAACGCCTTCGGCCGCCAGGTCGACTCGGCCGAGGAGACCCTCGCGACGACGCTCGGCCCCGTGCGCGCGGCCTTCATCCGGGCACCCGAGGTGGTCGCCGTGGGGGAGGGCGTCGAGGTCAACGCCCGTCGTGGGGACGACGTGGGCGACCCTCACGCGCCGATCGTCGGCGTGCGCGCGGGCAGCCTGCTCGGCATCTCCTTCCACCCCGAGCTCACGGGGGAGACGACCGTGCACCGCGAGCTGCTGCGCCTGGCCTCCGTGCGGCGCGGGCGGGTCGGCTGAGGGGGCCGACGTCGGCTGAGGCGCAGCATCGAGATCGCCGGTTCACGGGGCATCGTGGCCCCGCCTCTCATCGAGATCGCCTTTTCGGGTGGAATTCCCGTCGGATTCCACCCGGAAAGGCGATCTCGATGAGAGGCGGGGCCGCTGGCGCCGCGCTCCGTGGGCGCCGCGCCGCGGGTCGCCGCCCCTCGCCGGCCCGGCGTCGACGGGCGGCTCCCCGTCGCCCCGGCCCCTGCCCGCGGCGACCGCGCGGTCGGCGCCGTGGGAATGTCGGTCGGGTCGCATAGGGTGGGGCACCCGATCCCAGTCGCCGGCCGAACCGCGCGATGAGGAGGACCCCGTGATCCGATTCGACTCCGTCGGGAAGACCTACCCCGACGGCACGACCGCCGTGGGCGAGTTCTCGTACACGATCGACTCCCATGCGAGCGTCGTGCTCGTGGGCACGAGCGGCTCCGGCAAGACCACCCTGCTGCGCATGGTCAACCGCATGGTCGACCCCACCTCGGGCCGCGTGCTCATCGACGACGAGGACGTGGCGCGGGTCGATCCCGTCAAGCTGCGCCGGAGCATCGGCTACGTCATGCAGTCCAGCGGGCTGCTCCCGCATCGCACCGTCGTCGACAACGTGGCCACCGTGCCCATGCTCAACGGCGCGCCCAAGAAGGAGGCGCACGCCCGGGCGCTCGACCTGATGGAGATGGTGGGACTGTCGCGCGACCACGGCGCGCGCTACCCCTCGCAGCTCTCGGGCGGCCAGCAGCAGCGCGTGGGCGTGGCCCGTGCGCTCGCCTCGGACCCCAACATCCTGCTCATGGACGAGCCCTTCGGGGCGGTCGACCCCATCGTGCGCGCGGAGCTGCAGTCCGAGCTGCTGCGCCTCCAGCGCGACCTGGGCAAGACCATCCTGTTCGTCACCCACGACATCGACGAGGCGTTCCTGCTCGGCGACGAGGTGGTCGTGCTCCGTCCGGGCGGGGTGATCGCCCAGGCGGGCACGCCCGAGGAGATCCTCGCGGCCCCGGCCGACGAGTTCGTGCAGAACTTCATCGGCGCCGACCGCGGCAAGCGGACCCTGCACGTCGCGGAGGTCGACGGCGCCCGGGTCGTGCTCGACGCCGCCGGCAGCGCGATCGGCGTGCTCGACCAGGATCGCGGCAGGGGCCCGTCATGAGCTGGGTGCTCGACAACCTCGACACCATCTCCTCCAACCTCGGGGCGCACCTGCTGCAGGCGCTGCCCCCGATCGTGCTGTCGTTCGTGCTCGCGATCCCCATCGCCAAGCTCGCCGGCTCCCGCGGATGGCTGCGCGGCACCGTCAGCGTCACCTCCGGGCTGCTGTACGCGGTGCCGTCGCTCCCGCTGTTCATCGTGCTACCGCTGATCCTGGGCACGGGCATCCGCAGCCCCTTCAACATCGTCGTCGCCCTCACGCTCTACGGCCTCGCCCTCATGGTGCCGAGCGCGGTCGGCGCCTTCGGCAGCGTGAGCCGCGAGGTCCTGCAGTCGGCGACGGCCCAGGGCTACGCGCCGCTGGCACGGTTCGTGCAGGTCGAGCTGCCGCTCGCCGGGCCCGTCCTGCTCGCCGGCCTGCGCGTGGTCACGGTCTCCACCGTCTCGCTCGTGACCGTCGGCGGTGTGCTCGGCGTGCCGAGCCTCGGCATGCTCTTCGTCGACGGCTTCCAGCGCGGCATCGTCGCGGAGATCCTCGCCGGCATCGTGATGACCGCCGTGCTCGCCCTCGTGCTCGACGGCCTGCTGGTGCTCCTGGGCCGCGTGCTCATGCCCTGGTCCCGCGGCGGCGGCGCCCCGCGCCGCGGACGTCGCGGCGCCTCGTCCTCACCGACCGGCCCGGCGCGTCCCGACCCCGCCGCGCAGGAGGTGAGCGTCGTATGAACCAGCTGACCGGCGCCTTCGCCTGGCTCGCGGACCCCCTGCACTGGAGCGGCCCCTCGGGCATCCCGATGCGCCTGGGCGAGCACCTCTGGTACACCGTGATCGGCGTGGGCATCGCCGCGGTCATCGCGATCCCACTCGGCCTGCTCGTCGGCCACACCCATCGCGGACGCGGGATCGCCGTGACGGCCTCCGGCGCCGCACGGGCCCTGCCCACCCTGGGCCTCGTCACCCTGTTCGGCCTGCTCGCCGGCATCGGCCTGCTCGCCCCCGTCCTCGCGTTCGTGATCCTCGCGATCCCCTCGCTCCTGGCCGGGGCGTACTCCGCGTGCGAGTCGGTCGACCCGCGCACGGTCGACGCCGCCCGGGCGCAGGGCATGACCGAGTGGCAGATCCTCGCGCGCGTCGAGCTCCCGCTCGGCCTGCCGCTGCTCATCTCGGGGCTGCGCTCGGCGACCCTGCAGGTCGTCTCGACCGCGATGCTCGCCGCGTACATCGGCAACGGCGGCCTGGGCCGCTACATCTTCCTGGGCCTCAAGACCCAGGACTACCCGCAGATGCTGGCCGGGTCCCTGCTGGTGATCGCGCTCGCGATCGTGCTCGAGGTGATCCTGCTGACCGTCCAGCGGCTCACGGCGCCGCGCGGCGCCGCCGTCTCCACGTGACCGCCCGTCGACGTGACCTCGCGCCCGACCAGACCCACCTCCTCCGGGCATCCCCGCCCGCGAACCCGCCCCACCGGAAGGACAGAACCATGACCACCACCTCCATCGGGCGCCGCAGCGCCCTGGGCCTGCTGGGCCTCGGCGGCGCGGCCGTCTCGCTCGCCGCCTGCTCCAACGACGACCCGCTGTCCCAGGAGTCCTCGAGCGCCGGCGGCTCCGACGGCGGCAGCGCGGGCGGCGGCATCGTCGTCGGCTCTCAGGCCTACTACTCCAATGAGATCATCGCCGAGCTCTTCGCGCAGGTGCTCGAGAAGTCCGGCGCCCAGGTGTCGCGCCAGTACCAGATCGGCCAGCGCGAGGTGTACCTCCCTGAGCTCGAGGGCGGCAAGGTCGACGTGATCCCCGAGTACACGGGCAACCTGCTGCAGTACTACGACAAGGATGCCGAGACGGCGAGCCCCGACGAGATCGCCCAGGCGCTCGCCGAGGCCCTGCCCGACGGCCTGACCGCCCTCCCGTACGCCCAGGCGACCGACCAGGACTCCTACAACACGACCAAGGACTTCGCGTCGGCCAACTCCCTGACCTCGCTCGCGGACCTCTCGAAGGTGTCCGAGAGCCTCAAGGTCGCGGCCAACAGCGAGTTCGAGACCCGCCCCTATGGCCCCGAGGGCCTCAAGCGGGTCTACGGCGCCGACGTGACGCTCGTGCCCGTCGAGGACTCGGGCGGCCCGCTCACCGTCAAGGCCCTCACCGACGGGACCGTGCAGCTCGCCGACATCTACTCCGCGGACCCGGCGATCGCGGCCAACGGCTTCGTGACCCTCGAGGACCCGGAGTCGATGATCCTGCCGCAGAACGTGGTGCCGATCGTCTCGGCCAAGGTCGATGATGCGGCCAAGGCGGCGATCAAGACCGTCACCGACGCGCTCACGACTGAGGAGCTCATCGCCCTGAACACCCAGAGCGTCGACGAGCAGAAGAAGTCCGCCGAGATCGCCACGGCCTGGCTGAAGGACAAGGGCCTGGTCTGACCGGTCGGTCCGCCCCGGCGCTCCGGGCGCCACGGCACCGCGGGCTGACAAGCCCGCGATGCCGTGGCACGGTGGAGGACATGACCAGCACCGAGAACTCCATCACCGTCACCCGCACCATCGACGTCCCCGCCAAGGACGTCTTCGCCCTGCTGACCCTGCCCGCCCGCCATCGTGAGTTCGACGGCTCCGGCATGGTCCGCTCGAGCGAGGACACCGAGCGCATCACCAAGGTGGGCGAGCAGTTCGTGATGAACATGCACGCCGAGGACATGGGCGGCGACTACCGCATGTACAACCACGTCACCGCGTTCGACCACAACAAGATGGTGGGCTGGCAGCCCGCGCAGGAGCAGAACAAGGACCAGCCGGCGGGCTGGGAGTGGCTGTACGAGCTCACGCCGCTCGACTCGGGCGACACCGAGGTGTCGCTGACCTACGACTGGTCCAAGGTCACCGACCCGAAGCTCCGCCAGATCTTCCCGAAGGTCACCGAGGAGGACCTCGAGCAGTCCCTCAACCTGCTCGCCGCCGCCGTCACCGCGAGCTGACCGGCCGCTCGGCCGCTCTCCGGGCCCTCCCGCCGTCGCGGCGGGAGGGCCCGTCACCGTGCCGTCGGCCCTGGTCACGGGGCGGTCACAAGTTCTTCCGACCGCCCCACCCGGCCCGACCCCGCGTGCTACGGTCCCCGATGTGTCGAGCACCACATCGCCCATCGCCGTGCGACGCCCGCAGGTCACCGCCTGGTCCCTCGCCCGTTGCCGCGCGTTCGCCCCCGCCCCCTACGGTCGCCTCTCGTGACCTCCGCCGACCCTGCCGCGCTGCCTGCCGCGCCCCCGCGCTCGCGCGGCGCCTGGAAGCACTGGCTGCTGTTCGTCGGCCTCCTGCTGCCCAACCTCGTGCTGCTGACGATCTTCACGTACCGCCCCCTCGTCGACAACATCCGCCTGTCGTTCTTCGACTGGAACATCTCGTCGCCCACCTCCACGTTCATCGGCGGCGACAACTACGTCGAGTGGGCCACGAGCCCCGACTCCTGGACGATCGTGCGCAACACCGTGATCTTCACGATCGCGGTGGTCGGCGGCTGCATGGTGCTCGGCCTGCTGCTCGCCCTCCTGCTCGACCAGCGCCTGCGCGGCCGCAACCTCGTGCGCTCGGCGATCTTCGCGCCCTTCGTGCTCTCGGGCGCGGCCGTCGGCATCGCCTTCCAGTTCGTCTTCGACCCCAACTTCGGCATGATCCGCGACCTGCTCGGCCGCATCGGCGTGCACACGCCCGACTTCTACCAGCGGCCCGGATGGGCCCTGTTCATGGTGACGCTGACGTACATCTGGAAGAACGTCGGCTACAGCTTCGTCATCTACCTCGCCGCGCTGCAGGGCGCCCGCCAGGACCTCTACGAGGCCGCCGCAATCGACCACGCCTCGACGTGGACGACGTTCTGGCGCGTGACCATGCCGCAGCTGCGCGCGACCACGTTCTTCCTGTCCATCACGGTCATGCTCAACTCGCTGCAGGTCTTCGACATCATCAACGTGATGACCCGCGGCGGCCCGCAGAACATCGGGACCACGACGATGATCTACCAGGTCTACGTCGAGACCTTCCAGAACCAGCGGGCCGGCTACGGCGCGACCGTCGCGACCGTCATGTTCGTCGTGCTCCTGCTCATCACGGTGGTGCAGGTGCGGATCATGGACCGGGAGGGCTCCCGATGACCTCGACCGCCTCGCTCCTGCGCCGGGTCGGCGGCTACGCCGCCATGCTCGTCGTGCTGCTCATCATCGGCATGCCGCTGCTGTGGATCACGATCGCGAGCTTCAAGACCCAGTCCGACATCTACACGGTGCCGGCCACGTGGGTCCCGCACCCGTTCACGACGGACAACTACGGGACGCTCGTCACCCAGATCCCGTTCCTCACGTACTTCCGCAACTCGCTGATCATCGCCGGCTCGCTCACCGTCATCAAGGTGGTCCTGGGCGTCATCAGCGCCTATGCCCTCGTCTTCGCGGAGGTCTCGCGGCGGGTGCGCAACATCGTGTTCGTCGTGATCGTCTCGGCGCTGCTGATCCCCAACCAGATCACGGTGATCTCCAACTACGCGCTCGTCGCGCAGGCCGGGCTGCGCAACACCTTCGCCGGCATCATCATCCCGCTCGCGGGCGTCGCCTTCGGCACCTTCCTCATGCGCAACCACTTCCTGTCGCTGCCCACCGAGGTGATCGAGGCGGCGCGCATGGACAACGCGGGCCCCCTGCGCACCCTGTTCCGGGTGGTCCTGCCGATGAGCTGGCCCACCCTCGTGGCCTTCATCCTCATCACCCTCGTCAACGAGTGGAACGAGTACCTCTGGCCCTACCTCATGTCCGACCAGGCGGCCACCGCGCCCCTGCCGATCGGCCTCACCCTCCTGCAGAACAACGAGGGCACCCAGAACTGGGGCCCCATCATGGCCGGCACGATCTTCACCATGCTGCCCATCCTCATCGTCTTCCTCTTCCTCCAGCGGCCCATGATCAAGGGCCTCACCTCGGGCGCCGTCAAGGGCTGAGCGCCTCCCGTCGCCCGCCCGCGCTCGTCCCCGTCCCGCCCCTCACCCGACCTCGCCTCACGAACCTACGAACCAAGGAGCAGTCATGAACGCACGCCAGACCCGCCTGTCCCGGCGCAGCCTCTTCGGCCTCGGAGGCGCCGCCGGCGCCCTCGCCCTGTCCGCGTGCGCCGGCACCGGCGGCGGCAGCGAGCAGAGCGGCGACGCCACCAAGCTCCAGTTCTGGTCCAACCACCCGGGCAGCTCCAAGGAGGTCGAGCAGCAGCTCATCGACGCCTTCGAGAAGCAGAGCGACGGCGTGACCGTCACCCTCGTCGACGGCGGCAAGAACTACGAGGAGGTCCAGCAGAAGTTCAACGCGGCCCTGTCCGGCGGCACCCTGCCCGACATCGTCGTGCTGTCGGACGTCACCTGGTTCAACTTCGCCCTCAACGAGCAGCTCGCCCCGCTCGAGGACCTCTTCGACAAGGCCGGCGTCGACCCCTCGGGCTACGTCGAGCCGCTCTACAACGACTACACCTTCAAGGACAAGCACTACGCGCTGCCCTACTCGCGCTCGACGCCGCTGTTCTACTACAACAAGGACCTCTGGGCGAAGGCGGGCCTGCCCGACCAGGGGCCCGAGTCCTGGGAGCAGCTCACCGAGTGGGCGCAGACGCTCAAGGACAAGGCCGGCGCCCAGCTCTCGTTCGTGACGGGCGACGGCGTGGGCTACCTCGACTGGATCGCGCAGGGCCTGCTGTGGTCGATGGGCGGCGGCTACTCCGACGGCTACACGCCGACCTTCACCGACGACAACTCGATCAAGGCCGCGCAGCTCCTCCAGGACTTCAAGGCGACCGGTCTGTACGACGTCTCGAGCGATCCGGCGCCCGTGTTCAGCTCGGGCCAGTCGGCCGCGATGATCGAGTCCACGGGCTCCCTCAAGGGCGTGCTCGACGCCGCCGCGGGCAAGTTCGAGGTGGGCACCGCCTTCCTGCCCGGCCCCAAGGGCGAGAGCTGCCCCACCGGCGGCGCGGGCCTCGCGATCCCCGCCGGCATCTCGGACGAGCGCAAGGTGAACGCCCTCAAGGCCATCGGCTTCCTGACCAACGTCGAGAACACCGCGACCTTCGCCCAGGGCACCGGCTACATGCCCGTGCAGACGGCCGCCCTCGACTCCGACACCATCAAGCAGTACCTCGAGAAGACCCCGCAGGCGCAGACCGCGCTCGACCAGCTCCCCTTCACCAAGTCCCAGGACTACGCGCGCGTGTTCATCGCGGGCGGCGGCAAGCAGATCGGCGGCGCGTGGGACAAGATCGTGCAGGGCGCCGACGTGGCCGCGACCATGAAGGAGCTCCAGGACTGGGCCGCTCCCAAGCTCGAGCAGCTCGAGAAGAAGGCGAAGTGACCGCCTGATGGCATCCGTCAGCTACGAGGGCGCGACCCTCACGTACCCGGGCAACGACGTGCCGTCCGTCGACGCCCTGGACCTCGACGTCGCCGACGGGGAGTTCCTCGTCCTCGTCGGCCCGTCGGGGTCCGGCAAGTCCACCGCGCTGCGCATGCTCGCCGGGCTCGAGAAGGTCACCGCGGGGCGGATCCTGATCGGCGAGCGCGACGTGTCGCGCCTGTCGCCGCAGGACCGCGACGTGGCCATGGTGTTCCAGTCCTACGCGCTGTACCCGAACATGTCGGTGCGCCAGAACATGGGGTTCGCGCTCGCCAACGTCAAGACGCCGAAGGCGGAGATCGCGCAGCGGGTCGACGAGGCCGCGCGGATCCTCCACCTCGACGGCCTGCTCGACCGCAAGCCCAAGGCGCTCTCGGGCGGCCAGCGCCAGCGGGTCGCGATGGGGCGCGCGATCGTGCGGCGCCCGGCGGTGTTCTGCATGGACGAGCCGCTGTCGAACCTCGACGCCAAGCTGCGGGTCTCGACCCGCGGGGAGATCGCCGACCTCCAGCGGCGGCTCGGCGTGACCACGGTGTACGTCACGCACGACCAGGTCGAGGCCATGACGATGGGCCACCGCGTGGCGGTCCTGTCCGACGGCCGCCTCCAGCAGGTCGCGACCCCCGCCGAGATCTACGAGAACCCCACCAACCTGTTCGTGGCGACGTTCATGGGCTCCCCGGCGATGAACCTGTTCACGGCGCCCGTGCGGGGCGGCCGGGTCGCTCTCGCCGAGGGCGTCGAGCTCGCCGTGCCCGCCGGTGCCGGCGAGCAGGTCGTCGCGGGCATCCGCTCGGAGGAGTGGGAGGTCGTCGCGGCCGGCACGCCGGGCGCCCTCGACGTCGACGTCGAGCAGGTCGAGGCGCTCGGCGCGGAGTCGTTCGCGTACGGGCAGGGCCGTGCGCTCGCCGACGGGGTCGAGGTCACCGCGCCCCGCATCGTGGTGCGGCTGGACCGCAAGCAGTCGGCGAGGCCGGGGGAGACCCTCGCGGTGCGGCCCGTGGCCGACGACGTGCGGTGGTTCGACCCTGAGAGCGGCGAGGCCCTCGGGCACGAGCGGGGACACGCCGCCGCGGTGTGAGCAGGCGCCGCGACGTCGCCGCGCGGGGGCTCGTGCCGTCGCGCCCGCCCGGCGCGACCGCGGTGAGCCGTGCGCTCACGAGTGCAACTGCAGGGTTGCACTTAGCGACTGGACGTGCAACGCTCGGGGTGCACCGACCCGGGTGCCCGATCGAGGAGAGCGCCATGACCACCGTCCCGAACGCGCCGTCGCCCGACGCCGACGACACCGCGCTGACCACCGACGACGTGCCCGACGAGATCGTGCGCACCATCCGCATCGCGGCGAGCGCCGAGACCGTCTGGTCGATCGTGTCCGAGCCCGGCTGGTTCATCAACGACGGGGAGTACCGCGCCCACGACATCGAGGTCGACGGCGACGTGGCCCGCGTGACGGACCCCGTGCACGGCACCTTCGAGCTGCGCACCGACGTGCTCGAGCCGCCGCGGCGCGTCGTCATGCGCTGGCTCGGCGGCGACCCGGGCGCCCTCGCCGACACCCCGGCCAACATCGTCGAGTTCACCCTCGAGCCCGACGGCGACGGCGTGCTGCTCACGGTGCGCGAGACCGGCTTCGCGAGCCTCGACGCCGATGCGGTCACCCGGCGCCGCCGCTTCGAGGCCAACGACACCGGCTGGGTCGAGGAGCTCACGCTCGCCCGCACGCTCGCCGAGCAGGGCGGTCGATGATCCCTCGGGCCGGGGCCCTCGAGGTCGACCTCACCTCGCCCGCGGCCGACCGTGTGTTCACGGCCCTCGCGGACCCCACGCGGCGCCGCGTGCTCGCACGCCTGGCCGTCGAGCCGTGCGACGCGGGGGCTGTTGCGCGCGACCTCGACCTCAGCCGGCAGGCCGTGGCCAAGCACGTGCGCCGGCTCGAGGAGGCCGAGCTGGTCTGTTCGCAGCCCGAGGGACGGCGCCGCGTCCACCGCGTGAGCCCCGAGCGCATCCGCGAGATCTCCGAGCTGCTCGGCGCCGTCGCGCGCGGCTGGGACCGCCGCCTGGCCGGCATCGCGCGCGAGGCCGAGCGCCGCGAGGCCGATGGTCGTGGGGCCGACGATCACGGGGCCGGGGAGGACGACTAGTCTCAAGGCCATGGGACGAGTGACCGACGCGCGCCGCATCACGACGGTCCGCATCCGCGACGGTCGGCTCTACGCGGGACGCAAGGGCGACCATGTCGCCGTCGAGGAGCCGCTCGACATCCGCCTGAACGGACAGCGGCTGTCGATGACGATGCGCACGCCCGGCCACGACGTCGAGCTGATCCACGGCTTCCTCCACGCCGAGGGCTACATCGCCGGTCGCGAGGACGTGGGGGAGGCCCGCTACTGCGACGGCGCGGTGATCCAGGGCGAGACGGGGCTGCCGGAGAACAACTACAACGTCATGGACGTCGCGACCCGGATCCGTCCGCTCGCCCCGATCGCCATCAGGAACGTCGTCACGAACTCGGCGTGCGGGGTGTGCGGCAGCACGAGCATCGACGAGGTGCAGACCCAGGGGCGCTACACCCTCGGCCATGACTGGACGATCGCCCCGCAGACCCTGTTCGCCGCCCAGCAGCGCTTCGACGCCGGGCAGGTCATGTTCCAGCGCACGGGCGGCATCCACGGCGCCGCGCTCATCGCCCCGGACGGGGAGATCCTGGTCCAGCGCGAGGACGTCGGCCGCCACAACGCCGTCGACAAGGTGATCGGCTGGGCGCTCCTGCACGACCGTCTGCCCGCCGCGGACTGCCTGCTCCTCGTCTCCTCGCGCGCGAGCTTCGAGATCGCCCAGAAGGCGTACATGGCCGGCATCCCGTTCCTCGCCTGCGTCTCGGCGGCGAGCTCGCTCGCGATCGAGACGGCTGAGCGCGTCGGCATGACGCTCGTCGGCTTCCTGCGCGGCCGCGACGACGGCGACGGCCGGATGAACGTCTACACGGGCCCGGAGCGCCTCGACCTGAGCGACGCCGCCTGACGGATCGGCGCGGAGTGCTGGGCGGCGCCGTCCCGGGGCGTGCGCAGCGAGAGCGGAGCGTCGGGCGAGGCGACGGGGCGCCAGACCCTGCGACGGGGCGTCATCGATCGAGATCGCCTTTTCGGGCGGAATCCTCCTGGAATTCCACCGGAAAAGGCGACCTCGATGCGCGGGCCGCCGGATGCCACCGGATAAGGCGATCTGGAAGTGCGGGCCCCGGAAGCGACAGGTTGTGGCGATCTCGATGCGCGGATGGCCCCGGATGCCACCGGTCACGGCGATCCCGACGCGAACCCGCCCGGCCGGCGCCCCCGCCCCGCGATCAGTCGAGCGCGAGCAAGCTCGAGGCCGTCACCTCGTCGACCACGAGGTCCGTCGCGACGCCGGCCAGGAGCGCGGCCCGCAGGGGCACGGCCTTGCGGGTGCCCGCGGCCATGAGCAGGCGCCGCGGGATCCGCGCGAGCTGATCGGGGCTCGGCCCGGAGCAGCGCTCGTTCATCCCGATGCCCCGCCACGAGCCGTCCGCCCGCAGGAACACCGTGCACACGTCGCCGACCGCACCGTCCGCGCGCAGCGAGTGCAGGTCCTGCTCGGTCAGGTAGTTGGCGGTGTAGGCGCGGCTGGGGACCTCGGCGTCGAACGCGCCCACCCCGAACACCGCGAGCGAGCACTGCTGCTGCGCCCCGAGCACGCGCCGCACGGAGCGCTCGCGCCACATCGCCTCCCGCGTGCCCGCGAAGTCGAAGAACGCGGGCACCGGGAACTGGTGGACCGTCGCGTCCCACATCGAGGCGGCGCGCGCGAGCACGGTCGAGACGTACGTGAGGCCCGAGCCCTCGGTGTTGATCGCGCCGTTGAGCTGCACGATCCGCAGCCCCGGCATCGGATGGGGCCTCAGCTCGGCGACGACCGCCGCGACCGTCGTGCCCCACGCCAGGCCCACCGCCATGTCGGGGGCGAGCATGCGCTCGAGCTCGGCGGCGGCGCCCGCGGCCACCGCCTGCAGGCGCTCGCGCTCGCTCGTGCCCGCCGGGGCCGGCACCACCCGGGTGGCCACGGAGAAGCGGTCCTGGATCCGCTCGCGCAGGTCGCGCGAGCGGTGTGCCCCCGGAGGGTGCAGGGAGATCCGCACGAGCCCGTCCTCGCGGGCGTCGCGCAGCAGACGCGAGACCGTCGAGCGCGAGACGCCGAGCGTCCCGGCGATGGCCTCCATCGTCTGGCCCTCGTCGTAGTACATCCGTGCAGCGCGGAACGCCTCGGCGTGGCGCGTGGAGGCCGTCATCGGGGGATCACCCCCGCAGTCTTGCACGTTCGTGCAGCGCGCTTGCGTCAGCACGCACATCGAACCACGATGGTGTCATCCGTCACGGGGACGAACGTCCCATCGGCCGAGGCAGAACCACCGTCCTCGACCGCCGGGGGCCCCGGACGAGACCACCGATGCAAAGGAGCTCCCGTGCCGTCCACGAACCGTTCCGCTCTCAGCCCCGCCGCGCGCCGCGAGCACCTCGACCGTCTGCGTGCCGCGACTGCCGACGCCCCCCTCGACGTCCTCGTCGTGGGCGGTGGCGTGACCGGCGCCGGTGCCGCCTTCGACGCCGCCACCCGCGGCCTGTCCGTCGGCCTCGTCGAGGCCGGCGACTTCGCCCACGGCACCTCGTCGCGCTCGTCCAAGCTCATGCACGGCGGCCTGCGCTACCTCCAGATGCTCGACTTCAAGCTCGTCGCCGAGGCCCTGCGTGAGCGCGACCTCCTGCTCACCCACACGGCTCCGCACCTCGTGAAGCCGATCGCGTTCGTCTTCCCGTTCTTCCGCAAGGTCATCGACCGCTCGTACATCGGCGCGGGCGTCGCGCTGTACGACGCGATGCAGTCCGTGGGCCGCAAGCGCGCGGTCCCCGTGCACCGCCACCTGCTGCAGAAGAAGATGCTCACGGTCTTCCCGGCTCTCGACGGCGAGAAGATCGTCGGCGCCCTCGAGTACTACGACGCCCAGGTGGACGATGCGCGGTTCGTCGCCATGCTCGCCCGTTCCGCCGCGCAGCTCGACGCCGCCGTCGCCAACTACACGACCGTCACCGCCTACCTCCACGACGACGCGGGCCGCGTGATCGGCGTGCGCGTGCGGGTCGAGGAGAGCGGCGAGGAGTTCGAGGTCCATGCCCGCCAGACCATCCTGGCCGGCGGCGTCTGGACCCAGGACCAGCAGGAGCTCGCCGGCGCCGAGACCGGGCTCGAGGTGCTCGCGTCCAAGGGCGTCCACATCACGGTCGCCAAGGACCGCATCCCGGCCGCGCCCAGCACGGGCATCATCACGCAGACCGAGAAGTCCGTCCTGTTCATCATCCCGTGGGACGAGTACTGGATCATCGGCACGACCGACACCCCGTGGAAGCTCGACGTCGCCCACCCGGCGGCCACGAGCGACGACATCGACTACGTGCTCGAGCACGCCAACGCCGTGCTCACGAGCGACCTGACCCGGGACGACGTCATCGGCGTCTACGCGGGCCTGCGCCCCCTGCTGCAGCCCGTGAGCAAGGGCGAGAAGTCCAGCTCGTCGACCAAGGTCTCGCGCGAGCACACGGTCATGGCCGTCGAGCCCGGCCTCTCGGCGATCGCGGGCGGCAAGTACACGACCTACCGGGTGATGGCCGAGGACGTCGTCGACTTCGCGATCAAGGACGACTTCGCGGGCCGTCCCTCACTGACCACCTCGGTGCCCGTCATCGGGGCCCAGGGCTACGAGGAGCTCGTCGCCTCCAAGGCCGAGATCGCGCGCTCCTACGGCTTCGACGAGGTCCGGGTCGACCGGCTGCTCATGCGCTACGGCGCCCTCCTCCGCGACGTCCTCGCCCTCATCGACGACGACGCCTCCCTCGGACGCCCGCTCGAGCACGCCCCGCGCTACCTGCGGGCCGAGGCCCTGTACGCGGCACGCGCCGAGGGCGTGCGCCACCTGTCCGATGCGCTGACGCGCCGGATGCGCCTGGACTACGAGGTGAGCGACCGCGGCGTCGGCGCCGCCGAAGAGGTGGCCGCGCTCATCGGCCCCGAGCTCGACTGGGATGCCGAGCGCACCCGGCTCGAGATCGACACCTACCGCGCGTTCATCGAGGCCCGCCTCGAGGGCGAGCGCACCCGTGACGACGCCGCCGCCGAGACGGCCGCGTCGCGCGTGCCCGAGGTCCCGCAGGTGGGGCCGGGAGTCTGAGCCCGTGTCCGGGCGGCCGTGCCCGGACACGTCCGTCGGCATGCCGTGTGCATGCCATGGCAGGTCAGGGAGGATTCCCCCCTGCGACCGAGCGGACCACCGTCCGCTCGGCCACCGGCGTCGCCCGCCCGGGGGCGCCCTACTCGATGAGGAGTACCCATGGGAGTGATCTTCCTTCACGAGATCGTCGGCACCGCCGTCCTGCTGCTGCTGGGCGGCGGCGTGGTCGCCAACAACATCCTGACCAAGACCAAGGGTTTCGGCGGCGGCTGGCTGATGATCAGCTTCGGCTGGGGGCTCGCGGTCTTCTCGGGCGTCTACGTCGCCTACAAGACCGGTGCCCACCTGAACCCGGCCGTCACGCTCGGTCTGCTGGTCAACGGCAGCGACCTGTATCCCGGGGATGCCGCCGCGGGCCTCCCCGCCATCCCGGCCACCTTCGGCAACGTGATCGCCTACATCGTCGCCCAGATGATCGGCGCCTTCCTCGGCGCCGTGCTGTGCTGGCTCTCCTACAAGAAGCACTTCGACGCCGAGACCGACGAGGGCAAGATCCTCGGCGTGTTCTCGACCGGCCCGGAGATCCGCTCGTACGGATGGAACTTCGTCACGGAGGTCATCGCGACCTTCATCCTGGTGTTCATCATCATCCTGTTCGGCGGGACGCCCTCGGGCCTGGGCCCGCTCGCGGTGGCCCTGCTGGTCGTCGTGATCGGCGCGAGCCTCGGCGGCCCCACCGGCTACGCCATCAACCCGGCCCGTGACCTCGGTCCCCGCATCGCCCACGCGCTCCTCCCGATCCCGCACAAGGGCGGCTCGGACTGGTCGTACGCGTGGGTGCCGATCGCCGGGCCCGCCGTCGGCGGCATCCTCGCGGGCCTCGCCGCCAAGGCCTTCATCTGACGGCGGACGGCGGGCGCGCCCCGAGAGCACCCTCGGCGCGTGCCCGCCGTCCCCTCCACCCACCGCAGTCCACCGCCATCCGCAACGAAGGAGTTTCGATGAACGACGACCAGAAGTACATCCTCGCGATCGACCAGGGGACCACGTCCACCCGCGCGATCGTGTTCGACCACGCCGGCCAGATCGTGGCCAGCGGCCAGCGCGAGCACGAGCAGATCTTCCCCAAGGCCGGATGGGTCGAGCACGACGCCGCCGAGATCTGGCGGAACACCCGCAGCGTCGTCGGCGACGCCCTGGTCGGCGCCGAGATCAACCGCCACCAGCTCGCCGCCGTCGGCATCACCAACCAGCGCGAGACCGCCGTCGTGTGGGACAGGACGACGGGCGAGCCCGTCTACAACGCGATCGTCTGGCAGGACACCCGCACCCAGAAGATCTGCGACGAGCTGGCCGGTGACGAGGGCGCCGAGAAGTACAAGGAGCGCGTGGGCCTCCCGCTCGCGACCTACTTCTCGGGCCCCAAGGTCAAGTGGATCCTCGACAACGTCGAGGGCGCCCGCGAGAAGGCCGAGAAGGGCGACCTGCTGTTCGGCAACACCGACTCGTGGCTCGTGTGGAACATGACGGGCGGCAAGGACGGCGGCGTGCACGTCACGGACGTCACCAACGCCTCCCGCACGATGCTCATGAACATCGACACCCTCGACTGGAACGAGGACATCGCGGGCGACATGGGCATCCCGCTGTCCATGCTCCCGGAGATCCGTTCCTCGTCCGAGGTCTACGGCACGGGCCGCAAGCAGGGCCTGCTCATCGACACCCCGATCGCGGGCATCCTGGGCGACCAGCAGGCCGCGACCTTCGGCCAGGCCTGCTTCGAGGTCGGCCAGGCCAAGAACACCTACGGCACCGGCAACTTCATGCTCATCAACACCGGAGAGGAGCTGGTGCGCAGCGAGAACGGCCTGCTGACCACGGTCGCCTACAAGATCGGCGACAACAAGCCGATCTACGCCCTCGAGGGCTCGATCGCCGTGACCGGCTCGCTCGTGCAGTGGGTCCGCGACAACCTCGGGCTCATCAGCGACGCGCCCGAGATCGAGGACCTCGCCAAGAAGGTCGACGACAACGGCGGCTGCTACATCGTGCCCGCCTTCTCCGGCCTGTTCGCCCCGTACTGGAAGTCCGACGCCCGCGGCGCGATCGTCGGCCTCACCCGGTACATCAACAAGAACCACATCGCGCGGGCCGCGCTCGAGTCCACGGCGTTCCAGTCGCGCGACGTGCTGGACGCGATGAACGCGGACTCCGGGGTCGAGCTGAGCGAGCTCAAGGTCGACGGCGGCATGGTCAAGAACGAGACGCTCATGCAGTTCCAGGCCGACATCCTCGGCGTTCCCGTCGTGCGCCCCCAGGTCATCGAGACCACCGCGCTCGGCGCCGCCTACGCGGCCGGCATCGCCGTCGGCTTCTGGGACGGCGAGCAGGACGTCATCGACAACTGGGCCGAGGACAAGCGCTGGGAGCCCACGATGGACGAGGCGACCCGCGAGCGCTACCTGCGGCTGTGGAAGAAGGCCGTCGAGCGCACCTACGACTGGGTCGACGAGGACGTCAACGAGCTGTACGGCTGACGTCCGGCCCGGGGGGCGTCTCACCTCGCGGGCCGGGCCGGGCCGGGCCGAGGCCTGGCCCCGTGGGGCTGTCCCGCGGCTGGTTCTGTGGGGCTGTCCCGCGGCCCGGTTCCGTAGGGTCGCCCCGCGGCCCGGTTCTGCGGGGGTCGCCCCGCCGCCGACCCATTGCCACCTGGCGGCACCTATCGCGTCTGATAGGTGCCGTCAGCTGTCTTTCGCCCGGGGGTCGAGGGCCGACGGAGAGCTCGGGAGGGGTTCGGAGGTCGAGGAGCGTCAGCAGGTGCAGGTGCAGGTGCGGGTGCGGGTCGGGCTGCGGCAGGGTCCGACTGCGGGAAGGGTCGGGCTGGGGATCGGGATGCAGGATCGGGGCGCGGGACGTTGGCCCGGGGATGTCGGCCCGGGGGACGTCCAGCGGCGTCGGCGTGCCAGGATGACGGGATGAACGAGCTGCTGCCCGATCCGGTGTATTTCGCAGGGCTGCCGAAGATCATCTCCTCGGGGGCCGTGATGCTGCGCGACGAGACCGGACGCTTCGTCATCGAGAAGCCCAACTACCGCGACCACTGGCTGCTGCCCGGTGGCGGCGTGGACCCAGGGGAGGACCCGCGGCAGTGCGCGCACCGCGAGGTGATCGAGGAGCTCGGACTCGACCTCTCCATCGGCCGCCTGCTCGCCCTGGACTGGGCGCCGTCGCGCGCTGCGAACTCCGCGCCGATGGGCGTGCACTTCGTGTTCGACGCCGGCGTGATGCCCGAGGCCGAGCTGCGCGCGCGGATCCGCCTGCAGGCCGCCGAGCTCGACGACTGGGCGCTCGTCGGTCCCGAGGACGCACACCTGCTGAGCACCTGGGGCGCGTCGCGAGCGCTGCGGGCGCTCGACGTGCTCGAGGGCCGCGCGGAGGTGGATCTCCACGGCCTCGCGGAACGGGGTCGCCACCCCGAGCCGCCGCGCGCCGGCGAATAGCGCGAGCGGGCACCGCTCACCCACCGCGCCCGTCATGGCGCGCCGCAGCGCTCGGGGTCCGGGGCGGGCGATGCGATGGACGAGTCCGCTGGGGGACCGTGATGCGCTCCCGACGGTCCGGGAGCGGGATCTGACGGCGAGGCCATGGCCGGTCCTCGGTGTCGGGTCTGCTGGGGGACCGTGGTGGGCTTCCGATGGTCCGCCAGCAGGCTCGAACGGCGGGCGTCCGGCCAGTGCGCCGCACCACCCCGGCTTCAGGCGCCGCAGCGCCCCCCGCCCCAGCCGCGTGCCGGGCCCCGCTCCAGCCGCAGCGCCGCCCGGGCCGCGGCTCGTCCTCGAGCGTGCCCGTCAGAGCGCGTCGAGCGCCTGGGCGACCGTCACCGCCGTCGCCGCGGCCCACGCCTGCGGGCGGCACGATGCCGGGTAGGGCACGGGCGGCCACACCTCGTCGGCCGCCTGCCCGCCGAACAGCTCAGGCATGCGGCGGTCGAAGCCCTCCGAGGCCCGGAGCAGACCCCGCGCGAGCACCTGGGCCTCGTCGCGGAAGCCCGCCCGCAGCATGCCGCGCAGGATGTAGCCGGTGTCGTGGGTCCAGACGCTCCCGCCGTGGTACCGCAGCGGCCAGTAGGCGGCGTTGGTCGTCGACAGGGTCCGGATCCCGTACCCGGAGAACATGCTGGGATGCAGGAGGCGGCGCACGACGACGGCCTCCTCCTCGGCGTCGAGCAGCCCCGTCCCGAGCAGGTGGCCCATGTTCGAGGCGACACCGTCGACGGGCCGCTTGGACCCGTCGAGGGCGAGCGCGACGTAGGGCCCCAGCTCGTCGGTGCACCAGAACGCCGCGCGGAACCGCTCGCGCAGCTCGGCGGCCCAGAGGCGCAGACGCGCCGGGAGCGCCGCCGTCTCGTCCGTTCCCGCGCTGCCCCTCGGACCGTCGTCGAGGCCCTCGAACAGCTCGGCGGCGTGGAGCGCGGCGGCATAGGCGTACCCCTGCACCTCCGCGAGCGCGATGCTGCCCTCGGCGAGCGACCCGTCGGCGCGCCGGACGGAGTCGCCGGAGTCCTTCCAGCCCTGGTTGGTCAGGCCGTGCCCCGACTCGTCGATGTACTCGAGGAACCCGTCGCGATCGGCGTCGGCATGTTCGAGGAGCCAGGTCGCGGCGCCCTCAAGTTGGGGCCGGAGCACTCGCACGCGCGCCGCGGCGCGCCGGGTCGCCTCGTCCGACCCCGCGGCCGTCTCGGCGCTCCACGCCTCGTGGAGCAGCTCGATCCACAGGGGCGTCGCGTCGATCGTGCCGTAGTAGACGGGCGGCAGGTGGGAGTCGACCATGTCCATGCCCTCGGCGCGGACCTCGTGCAGGATCTTGCCCGGCTGCTCCGCCGTCTCGGGGTCGCGCACCCTGCCCTGCCGTGCGCCGAGCGTGCGCAGGGTGCCCCACGCGATCTCGGGATCGACGGGCAGGGCGAGGGACGCGGCGATGAGCGCGTCACGGCCGAAGAGCGTGAAGAACCACGGCGCGCCCGCCGCGTAGAAGACCTCGTCGGCGTGCTCGTGCGTACGCAGGCGCAGAGCATCGAGATCGCCCAGGGAGCGTGCCACAAGATCGGCGACGGCGCGCCGCTCGGGGTCGTCCGCGCCGCGGCTCGCCGCGCGGGCGCGCTCGGCGGCGGCGCCGAGCACGGCGGACGGCGCGGGGGCCGCGAAGGGCAGCGACGGGTCCTGCGCCTCGAGGCGCCAGCTCGCCTCGACCGAGCCGGGGCCGTCCAGGTGCAGCTCGACGCTCAGCTCGATCTCCCACGGGCTGTCGGTGGCCGACATCGGGACGTCGGTGCGCAGAGCGGCGTGCGCACGGGGGCCGAAGACCCACCGGGCGGTGCCCGAGGCGGTATCGACCGTCACCGACGGCAGGGGAGACGTGCGCTGGATCAGGATCCGGGGGTCCTTGACCGCCGACATCGAGGTGTCGTCGACGCCGAGACGCACGCGCAGCGAGAGCGCGCGGGGGCGCGGGTCCGCGCTCGTCAGCGTGAGGGTCTCGGTGACGCCGTCGGTATCGGCGCGGCGAGCGCGGCGCAGCAGCAGGAGCGGGTCGACGGTGCCGTCGAGCAGGGAGACGGCGTCGGTGTGCACGACCTCGCGGGCCGAGACCACCTGCACCGGGAGCGGCGAGAGCTGACCGCCCAGGGCCTCGACGGTCAGGCGCGAGACGATGCGGGTGTCGCCCGCGTAGATCCCGTGGGCACCGGAGCCGTGCATCGACCCGTCGGGCAGCGACCACGCCTGGACGGGGGCGTTGAAGACCCCGGTGAGGTCGTGCACGAACGGCTGGTGGAACTCGAGGGGATGGATGCTCGGGGGCAGGCCGCCGGGGAGGGACGCCGAGGCGTCCGGGGGCGTGGCGGGCGAGGGCTGCTGCGCGGTCAACGGACTCCTCCGGACGGGGGTGGCGCCCGGCGGGAGCCGGGCGGTGCTTGACAGGCCCGCATCAGCGGCTGACGATGGGCGCATCCACAGTTTGATCGATCAAATTCTCGAGCGCAACCGCGTTTGAACGATCAAATGCCACGGAGTCCTCGCGGTGTCGCACCGTGGGACGTCGCAAGGACGGGACAGGAGGTACGAGCCATGGGCCAGGAGAGCCAGCATGGCCACGGGACCGCGAGCGGCGAGCAGGTACCCGCCGGCCGCCGCGTGAACGCCCCGGCCGACACCGGTACCGCCACGCCGACGCTCAACTCGATCGCCCGCGCCCTCGGGGTCTCACGGCAGACCGTCTCGAACGTGCTCAACAGCCCCGAGCGGGTCGCCGAGCCCACCCGCTCCGCCGTGCGGGGGGAGATCGAGCGCGTCGGCTACCGCCCGAGCGCGGCGGCCCGCCAACTCCGCACCCGGCGCTCGCGGCTGCTCGGCTTCCGCATGCAGGACACGACCGACGGCATCAACGGCTCCATCCTCGACCGCCTGCTCCACGCCCTCACCGCGCGCGCTCACGAGTGCGGCTACGCCCTCCTCGTCTTCGCAGCCGACGGCGAGGCCGCCGAGATCGCCGCCTACGAGGACCTGCGGGCCACCAACGCGCTCGACGGGTTCCTGCTGACCTCCACCAACCACGGCGACCGGCGCGCCGACTGGCTGCTCGAGCACGACATCCCCTTCGTCTGCTTCGGGCGCCCCTGGGGGCGCATCGACGCCGCCACGACGCGCGACCACGACTGGATCGACATCGACGGCCGCGCCGGGACGGACGCCGCGACCCGCCTCCTCGCCGAGGACGGGGCGCGCCGCATCGGGTTCATGGGCTGGCCCGAGGGCTCCGGCGCGGGCGACGACCGCTTCGACGGCTACGTCACCGCGATGGAGGACCTGGGTCACGTGCCCGATCTCGTCGACCGGGTCGAGGACAGCTTCGAGAACGGCCAGGGCGCGGCGGAGCGGCTCGTGGCCGCCGGCGCCGACGCCCTCGTGTGCGTCTCGGACTCGCTCGCGCTCGGTGCGATCGCCCGCATGCGAGCGCTCGGCCGCCACGACGTCATGGACCGTGTCGTCGGCTTCGACGACACCCCCATCGCGCGGGCCGTCGGCATCTCGAGCGTCGACCAGCCCGTCGAGCAGGCCGCCCGCCGCATGGTCGACCTGCTCATCCACCGCATCGAGCATCCCGGCGCCTCCCCGGCCTCCGACCCCACCGACCTGCTCACGCCGGTCGTGCATCGTCGCCGCGCGACCTGACGCCGCGCGCCGCCTCCCGACCACCCTCACCGATCCCGTCCGGCCCATCGCCTCACCTCAGGAGCAGTCATGACCCCCACCCGCATCTCACCCGTCACCCGGCGCCGCGTGCTCGGCACCCTCGCCGCCGCTCCCGCCCTCGGCCTCGGCCTCGCCGCATGCGGAGGCAGCGGCTTCGACTCGTCCGACGGCGGCTCGGACGGCGGCGGCAGCTCGAGCGGCCTGAGCGTGCTCATCGGCTCCTCCGGCGACGCCGAGACCACGGCCGTCCAGGACGCCGTGGCCGCCTGGTCGAAGGACTCCGGCACCGAGGCCAAGGTCATCGCCGCCTCGGACCTGGCCCAGCAGCTCTCCCAGGGCTTCGCCTCGGGCAAGCCCTCGGACGTGTTCTACCTGTCCTCCGACTCCCTCGCCGGCTTCGCCTCCAACGGGTCGCTCGAGGCCTACGGGGACAGGCTCTCGAACAAGGACGACTTCTACCCGGCGCTCATGGAGGCCTTCACGCTCGACGGCAAGCAGTACGGCGCGCCCAAGGACTTCTCGACCCTCGCCCTCATCATCAACACCGAGCTGTGGCAGGCCGCGGGCCTGGGCGACGGCGACCTCCCGACCGACTGGGACGGACTGACCGCCGTCGCCCAGAAGCTCACCCAGGGCGATGTCGTGGGCCTCGCCGTGAGCGGCGAGTACGCGCGGCTCGGCGCGTTCATGGCCCAGGCCGGCGGCGAGCTCGTGACCGACGGCAAGGCGACCGCCGACTCCGCCCAGAACGTCGAGGGCCTCAACTACGTCAAGTCGCTCCTGGGCGCGGGGACCATGAAGTTCGCCAAGGACCTCGGCGCCGGCTGGGGCGGCGAGGCGTTCGGCAAGAAGCAGTGCGCGATGACGATCGAGGGCAACTGGATCACCGGCGGTCTCGAGGCCGACTTCCCCGATGTCGCCTACCGGGTGGCCGAGCTGCCGGCGGGCCCCGCCGGCAAGGCCACGCTGCAGTTCACCAACGCGTGGGGCATCGCCGCCGACTCCTCCCACCAGGACGACGCGCTCAAGCTCGTCGAGTTCCTGACCTCCAAGGAGCAGCAGATGGCCTTCGCCAAGGCCTTCGGCGTCATGCCGTCGCTCACGGCGGCCGCCGCGGACTGGTCGGCCCAGTACCCGGATCTCGCGGCCTTCAGCGCCGGTGCCGAGTACGCCAAGAACATCCCCTCCCAGGCCGGCGTCTCCGACGTGATCGCGGACCTCAACTCCCAGCTCGAGTCCCTCGCGAGCCAGGATCCGGCGACGATCCTCGGCACGGTGCAGAGCAACCTCGAAGCCGCCCTCGACTGATCCCGCCTCCGGACGGCGGACGCACGCGTCGCGTCCGCCGTCCCCACCGTCCCCGAGAGGAGTCCCCATGGCCGTCAGCCTCCGCCGCCGCGCGGGCCGCGACGCCGCCGCCGGCTGGGTCTTCACCCTTCCCGTCATCGTGATCCTGGGCCTGTTCCTCGTGGTCCCGGTGATCATGGCCGCCTGGGTGAGCGTGTCCGACTGGACCGGGCGGGGCAGCCCGTTCGCGTCCGGCGTGAGCTTCGTCGGCGCCCGCAACTACGGGCAGATCCTCGGGGAGAAGGGCCTGGCCCAGCGGGACTTCGGCACCGCCCTGCGCAACAACGCCTACTACGTGCTGCTCGTCGTGCCGCTCCAGACGATCCTCGCGCTGCTGCTCGCCGTGGCCGTCAACAAGCGGGTGCTGCGGGGCAAGGGATTCTTCCGCACCGCCTTCTACTTCCCCTCGGTGACGAGCTCGGTCGCGATCACCGTGCTGTGGCTGTTCCTGTTCTCCTCGGCCGGCGTGGTCAACAAGGTCATCTCCTTCGTCGGCGTGAAGGGACCCAACTGGTTCAACGATCCGCGGGGCCTGCTGCACGTCGTGCTCGGCTGGTTCGGGGTCGACGCCGCACCGGCCGCCCTGTCCCAGCCGGGCTTCCTGGGGCTCTCGGGCTGGGACTGGCTGGCCGGGCCGTCCATCGCCATGACCGCCCTCGTGCTGATGGCGGTGTTCACGACCTCCGGCACGTTCATGCTGCTGTTCCTCGCCGCGCTCCAGGCTCTGGACCCCGAGGTCGAGGAGGCCGCGATGATGGACGGGGCGGGCACGGTCCAGCGGTTCTTCCGCATCACGGTCCCGCAGCTGCGCCCGACGCTGTTCACGGTGCTCACCCTGGGTCTGATCGGCACCTGGCAGGTCTTCGACCAGATCTACGTCGGCACCCAGGGCGGGCCGTCCAAGACGACGCTCACGCCCGCCTACCTGTCCTTCGACGCCGCCCTGAACCAGCAGCAGTGGGGGCACGGCGCGGCCATCTCGTTCATCCTCTTCTTCATCATCGTGGCCCTCACGCTCCTGCAGCGCCTCGTGCTGCGCGAGCGCGACGAGCCCCGCCGCCGCCGGCTCGGCTCCCGCCGCCGCGGCACGCAGAACGGAGCGCACGCATGAGCGCCGAGAGCACCATCGGACCCGTCGGCGCGAGCACGGGCCTCGCCGCTCCCGGCACGGGCACGACGGACGCGGGCGGGGCCGCCGGTTCCGGGCCTCGGCGTCGCTCCCGTCGGGGCGGGGCGTTCAGCACGGGCTCCCTCGTCACGTACGTCGTGCTGCTGATCGTCGCGGTCGTCTACATCTTCCCGTTCCTCGTGCAGATCGCGACGAGTTTCAAGACCGAGCCGGATGCCGCCTCCAACCCCCTCTCGCTGATCCCCGAGACGTGGACCGCGGCGGCCTACACGCGCTTGTTCGCCCACTCGGACTTCCCGCTGTGGATCAAGAACTCCTTCATCGTGACGATCATCGTGACGCTCGGGCGCGTCTTCTTCGACTCGCTCGCCGGCTACGCGCTCGCCCGCCTCGACTTCCGCGGTCGCGGCGTCGTGTTCGCGCTGCTCGTGGCCGTCATGGCGGTCCCCGGGGTGGTGCTGCTGATCCCGAAGTTCCTGGTCCTGAACACCCTGGGGATGTACGACTCCTATGCGGGCATGACCCTGCCGCTGCTCGCCGACGCGGCGGGCGTGTTCATCATGAAGAACTTCTTCGAGTCGATCCCGCGGTCGATCGAGGAGCAGGCGAAGATCGACGGCGCGAGCACCTTCCGCACCTTCTGGTCGATCGTGCTGCCGATGGCGACGCCGGCGCTCATGACCATCGTGATCCTCTCGTTCCAGGGCTCCTGGAACGAGATGAACCACTTCATCGTGTCCACCCAGAGCCCCGAGCTGACGACGCTGACCAAGGGCGTCGCCCAGCTCGCCTCGGGCCAGCTGTCCCAGGGCAGCCAGTACCCGCTCAAGCTCGCGGCGGCCGCGCTCATGACGGTCCCGGTGGCCCTCGTCTTCTTCATCTTCCAGCGCCGGATCATGAACACCTCCTCGGGCGCCGTGAAGGGCTGACGGGCGCAGCGGGCGCGTGACCGGGCCGGTGTGAGCCCCGGTGCGGACCGTGATCGCTCGCCCACGGTCCGCGAGCAGGCACGAGCACAGGGCAGGCCCCGCGGCCGGCACCTGTCGCGCCGAGGTGCCTGCCTGGGGACCGGGCGGGCTGCCACTGGACGCGGGGACAGGCACGACGACCGGGCGCGCCCCTCCCCGGCGCGGCTCCCCGCTCCCGCGAGCCGCTGCCCGGATGACGATGCGGTCACGGTTTGCGCGAACCGTCGGGGGCACGGACGGGCACGCGATAGTGTGGCCCACGCCTCATGCAGGCCACCTTTCCCGCGTCAGCGTCGGACCGCCGCCCCCACCAGCGGCCGACTCGGAGCGCACGTCCGCCCCGCGGCCGACCCCGGCCGTGCATCCTCACCGCGGCCCGAGAGCCGCCCTGAAGAGCAGGAGCCACGAATGAGCTCGGACCTCGTCTTCAAACTGATCGCGCTCGCGGTCTACTTCCTCGCGATGCTCGCCATCGGCCTCTACGCCTTCCGCAAGACGGACGACGGCGAGGACTACATGCTCGGCGGGCGCAGCCTGCACCCGTTCACCGCGGCGCTGTCCGCCGGCGCCGCCGACATGTCGGGCTGGCTGCTCATGGGCCTGCCCGGCGCCCTGTACGTCGGAGGCCTCGTCGAGGCCTGGATCGCGGTGGGCCTGACCGCCGGCGCGGCGCTCAACTGGTTCTTCATCGCCCCGCGCCTGCGCCAGTACACGCAGATCGCCAACAACTCCCTCACGGTGCCGAGCTTCTTCGGCAACCGCCTGCACGACCGCACCCACCTGCTGCGCTTCGCCGCGGGCCTGGTCATCCTCGTGTTCTTCACGTTCTACGTGTCCTCCGGCATGGTCGCCGGCGGCGTGTTCTTCCAGTCCTCCTTCGGCGGCTCCTACCTCGTGGGCATGCTGCTCGTGGCCGGCGTGACCATCCTCTACACCCTGTTCGGCGGCTTCCTCGGCGCGACCTACACCGACGTCGTGCAGGGCCTGATCATGCTGGTCTCGCTCATCGCGGTGCCCGTCACGGCGATGTTCGTGGTGGGCGGCCCCGCCGAGATGTTCGCCTCCGTGCGCGAGGTCAACGACACCTTCGCCTCGATGACCGCGGGTGCGACCGCCGTCGGCGTCATCTCCTCGCTCGCGTGGGGCCTGGGCTACTTCGGTCAGCCCCACATCATCGTGCGCTTCATGGCGCTGCGCTCCTCGCGCGACGCCCGGTGGGGCCTCGGCATCGGGCTCACCTGGATGATCCTGTGCGTGCTCGGCGCGATCTTCACCTCGATGGCGGGACTGGCCTACTTCCAGCAGCACCAGGACCAGCACCTGACCGACACCACCAACGGCGAGTCCGTGTTCCTCGACCTCGGGCAGATCCTGTTCCACCCGCTGATCGCGGGCATCCTGCTGGCCGCCGTGCTCGCGGCGATCATGTCGACCATCTCGTCGCAGCTCGTCGTGACCTCCTCGGCCCTCGTCGAGGATCTCGTCGGCGGCGTCGGCATCAAGCTCGGCCCCCAGGGCAAGCTGTGGGGCGGCCGCATCGGCGTGCTCGCCGTCTCGATCGTCGCGCTCCTGCTGGCGCTCGATCCGGGCAGCTCGGTGCTCGGCCTCGTGTCGTTCGCGTGGGCCGGGTTCGGCGCCGCGTTCGGCCCGATCGTGATCCTGTCGCTGTTCTGGCGGCGGCTGACCGCCGCCGGCGCGCTCGTCGGCATGGTCGCCGGCGCGGCCGTCGCGTTCTGGTGGGGCGGCGGGTACAAGACGATCGCCCCGCTGTGGAACGGCGACGTCACGAACTACCAGAGCCCCGACGTGCGCTGGGACCTCTTCGGCGGCGAGCACCTCTACGAGATCCTGCCCGGCTTCGTCGTGTGCCTCGTGCTCGCGATCGTCATCTCCCTCATCACGCCGCGACCCCCGCGGGCTGCGATGGACGAGTACGACGACATGGTCGCCTCGCTCTCCGACGGCGTGATCCCGACCCGCGAGCCCGAGCTCGCCGCGGTCGGCGCCGAGGGCGCGGGCGCCGAGCCGGACGCGACGCCGCGCGGCAGCTCAACCGACTGATCGCCGCCTGACCCCGGGCGTGAGCGGTCTGCGGGCCGCCGCGCCCCGTGCCGCTGTGCCCCGGGTGGCGGGCGACGGTGGCGGACGGGGCCGCACGGAAATCCCCTCGCGCGGACGCGGGCCGCTCGGGCATGCTTCCAGGCATGACCGAGCGGCCCGCGGACGTCTCCGCCTACCTTCGCGCCTACGACGAGCAGCTGCGCACCGACGCGGAGACGCCGAGCGCCCTGGCCGTCGAGCGCCGCGGCCCGCTGCGGCTCGTGACGTTCGCGGGCGGGCGCGGCTTCGTCACCTACCGCGACCTCGCGGGCGCGGACGCCGAGGAGATCGCCCGCCTGGTCGACGCGGCCCTCGACCACTTCCGGGCCGACGGCTCGATCGTGCGCGTGGAGTGGAAGACCCGCGGCCACGACCGGGCCCCGGGCCTGCACGAGGCCCTCGTGGCGCGCGGCTTCCGCGCCGAGGAGCCCGAGTCGATCATGATCGGCCCGCTCACCGCGCTCGCCGACGCGCCCACCCCGGCCGGGGTGACCATCCGTCGGGCGACGGAGCCCGAGGACGTGCGCGCCGTGAGCCTCATGGTCGATCGCGCCTTCGGCGACGAGGGCGACGAGAACCGCGCGCGCGACCTCATCGACCGCCTGGCGCGCGAGCGCGACCGCCCGGACGGCATGCAGCTCTGGGTCGCCGAGACCGAGGGGCAGATGGTGTGCGGCGGACGCCTCGAGCCGGTCCCCGACACCGACTTCGCGGGGATCTGGGGCGGCGCGACGCTGCCCGCGTTCCGTGGGTGCGGCATCTACCGGGCGCTCACCGCCGCCCGCGCCCGGGCCGCTCTGGCCCTCGGCCGTACGCTCGTGCACTCCGACTCGACTGAGCACTCGCGGCCGATCCTCGAGCGCTCGGGGCTGCGCAGGGTCTCGACGACCACGCCGTACCAGTGGCGGCGCTGAGGCGCTGATCCCACCGCACCGATCGGGCACGTCCGACCGTCGGCGCGGTGCGCCGCCCGGCCGGGCCACGGGTACCGTCGGCAGGACTCACGTCCAGCATCGAAGGAGATCACCGTGAACGACCAGAGCTCCGGCCCCGCCGCCGACCTCACCACCGACGAGAAGATCGCGCTCACGGGCGGACAGGACTTCTGGCACCTCCACTCCTTCCCCGACAAGGGCCTGCCCGACGTGATGGTCAGCGACGGCCCCCACGGCCTGCGCACCCAGAAGGGCGACTCCGACATGCTCGGCCTCAACGACTCCGTCGAGGCCACCTGCTTCCCGCCCGCCGTCGGCCTCTCGGCGACCTGGAGCCCCCGCACGGCTGGCGCCGTCGCCGCCGCGATCGCCGAGGAGGCCCGCGCCGAGGGAGTGTCCGTCGTGCTCGGCCCGGGCATGAACATCAAGCGCTCGCCGCTGTGCGGCCGCAACTTCGAGTACTTCTCCGAGGACCCCCACCTCGCGGGCGAGATGGCCGTGGGCTACGTCGACGGCATGCAGGACGCGGGCGTCGGCACCTCCATCAAGCACTTCGCGCTCAACAACCAGGAGACCGACCGCATGCGCGTCGACGTCGAGGTCGACGAGCGCACGAAGCAGGAGATCTACCTGCGCGCGTTCCGCTCGGTCGTGACGCGCTCCCAGCCGTGGACCGTCATGTGCTCCTACAACTCCGTGGGCGGCACCCTGGTCTCCCAGAACCACCACCTGCTGACCGAGGTGCTGCGCGACCAGTGGGGCTTCGAGGGCGTCGTCGTCTCCGACTGGGGCGCCGTCGTGGACCGCCCGGCCTCCGTCGCCGCCGGCCTCGACCTGCAGATGCCCGCCGACACCGGCGCCGAGCAGGACCTGCGCGACGCCGTCGCCGCGGGCGACTACGACCAGGGCGCCCTCGACCGCGCCGCCGACCGGGTGGCCGCGCTCATCCTCCGCAGCGCCGAGAACGCCGACCCCGACGCCGCCTACGACCGCGACGAGCACCACGCCGTGGCCCGCGACGCCGCACGCAAGGCGATCGTGCTCCTGACCAACGACGGCACGCTGCCGCTCGCCCCCGACGCCGACGTCGCCGTGGTCGGCGACTTCGCGCAGACGCCCCGCTACCAGGGCGCCGGCTCCTCGCACGTCATCCCCACCCGGCTCTCGAGCGCGCTCGACGCGATCCGCGAGGCCACCGGGACCGAGGTGCCCTTCGCGCGCGGCTTCGTGCCCGGGGACAAGGCCGACTCCGCGCTCGTCGAGGAGGCCGTCGAGGTCGCCCGCAACGCCGGCACGGTGCTCGTGTTCCTGGGGCTCGGGGAGGACGTCGAGTCCGAGGGCTACGACCGCACCGACATGGAGCTTCCCGCGGAGCAGGTCGCGCTGCTCCAGGAGATCCAGAAGGTCAACGACCGCGTGGTGGTGCTGCTGTCCAACGGATCTGCCGTGCGCTTCCCCTCGGCGCTGCTCGACGCCTCCGCCGTGCTCGAGACCTGGCTGCTGGGCCAGGCCGGCGGCGAGGCCGTCGCCGACGTCCTGTTCGGCGCCGTCACCCCCTCGGGCAAGCTCGCCGAGACCGTGCCGCTGCGTCTCGAGGACGTGCCCTCGTTCCTGCACTTCCCGGGGGAGGCCTCGCGCGTGCAGTACGGCGAGGGCCTCTTCGTGGGATACCGCGGCTTCGACGCACGCGGCCTCGACGTCCAGTTCCCCTTCGGCTACGGGCTGTCGTACACGACGTTCGACTACTCCGACCTCGAGCTCTCCTCGGACGACGACGGCATCCACGTCGCGCTCACCGTGGCGAACACGGGGGAGCGGGCCGGCCGCGAGGTGGTCCAGGCCTACGTGTCGGTGCCCGGCTCGAAGGTTGCGCGCGCACCGCGCGAGCTCAAGGGCTTTGCCGAGGTCGAGCTCGAGGCCGGCGCCTCCGAGCGGGTCGAGCTCACGCTCGCGCACGCGGACCTCCAGTACTGGAGCGTGGCCCTGCACGGCTGGGCCGTCGAGGGCGGCACCTACCACGTGGCGGTCGGCGCCTCGAGCCGCGACCTGCGCCTCGAGGGTGACGTCGAGGTGACCGGGGACGAGACGATCCCCGAGGTGACCGGCGCGACCACGCCGCTCGAGATCGCGGAGATGCCCGGCGGCGAGGAGAAGCTCGAGTCGTTCATGTCCTCGATCGGGCTCATGGCCGACCCCGAGATGCGCAAGATGGCCGAGCAGATCCCGATCGGCCGCCTCACCGGCATCGGCAACGTGAGCCGCGAGGACCTCGCCGCGTTCATCGACAGCCTCAACCAGCGCTGAGGCGCCGCGGGCACTCGAGGAAAGCCCGCGGCGGCGCGGTCGCTCAGTCGGTGTCGCCCACCTGGCGGCGCTGGTGCCCACCTGGTGCCGCTGTCACCCGCACGGTGGCGCCGCGGTCGCTCACCCGGTGGCGCTGTCGCCCGCACGTGCCCGCCTGCGGACCGTGGTCACGAGATCACGGTCCGCAGGCGGGCACGTGTGTCATCCGTGGTGAGCCGGCGCTCCGCTCCGCAGCATCGTGAACAGCGCGCCGAGCCGCACGCGATGGTCCTCCACGAGCGCGGGGTCGACCTCGTCCGTCGGCGCGTCCCGCAGGCGCCGGCGCGCGGTGCCCGTGAGCACCGCCGCATAGCCCGCGACGAACAGCGCGGCGAGCAGCTCGGCCTCGGCGGTGGTGCCGTCCCCGCTCGGGGATGTGGTCGTGGTCGTGGTCGGAGATGCTGCGGCGGCCCCGGAGGGAGCGGGCGCCTCCTCGCCCTCGGGCGCCACGCCGCTCGGCTGGGTGTTGCCAGGCCCGGTCCCACCAGGCCGGGGGTCGTTCTGTGCGGTGTCGCCGGGCGCGGTGTCGCTCGGTGCGGTGTCGCCAGGCGCGGCGACGCCGCGGGCGGCGGTGCTCGGCGAGGCGCTCGTCTGCGTGATCTCCTCGGCCAGGGCCGCCGCGAGATCGGCCGCGATCTGGCGGGCGCGCGCGATCACGGCGGCCGAGCCCGCGACCGTGCGGAAGAACGGCACCGAGCGCGGGTCGAGGCCCGAGAGCGCATGGCGCTCGTCGGCGAGACGAGCGCACAGCTCCTCGAGGGCGTCGAGCACGTCGCGTCCCGGCGCCCGGTCGCGCACGGCCGCGCGCAGCAGCTCGTCGGCGTCGAAGGCCCGGTCGAGGAACATGTCCTCCTTGCGCGGGAAGTGGTTGAACACGGTGACGCTCGAGACGCCCGCCTCCTTCGCGATCTGCGCGACCGTCACGGCGTCGAACCCGTGCTCGAGGAACAGCGGGGACGAAGCCTCGAGGATCCGGGCGCGCGTGCGAGCCCCTCCGCGCGGATCGGTGCGTGGCATGCGCGTCACACTCCCTTGAGTCACTAAGTTTAGTTACTTAACGTAGAGGTATGTCCTCCGACAACACCATCGTGGCACCCGAACCCGGCGCCCGCTCCTCAGACTCCTCCGCCTCCCGTCGCGCACCCGCCTCGCTCCGCGAGGCATGGGTCGCGCTCGCCGGCCTCTCGGCCGTCTTCCTGTTCGAGATGCTCGACAGCTCGATCCTCAACGTCGCCCTCCCCACGATCGGGCGCGAGCTGAACGCCTCGACCACCGCGCTGCAGTGGGTCACCGGCTCGTACGCCGTCGTCTTCGGCGGGCCGATGCTGGCGCTCGGCGCCCTCGCCGACCGCGTCGGGCGGCGGCGCGTCATGCTCGTCGGCCTCGTGCTGCTCGGGCTCGCGAGCCTGGCCACGGCGTTCGTCTCGACCGCGGGCGAGCTGATCGCGGTGCGCGTCGCGATGGGCGTCGCCGCCGGGATGACCACCCCAGGGTCGCTCGCGCTCGCCTTCCGCCTGTTCCCCGACGACGCGCTGCGAGTGCGTGCGATGACGCTCATCTCGACGGTCGGGATCGTGGGCCTCGCGATCGGGCCGACGGCCGGCGGGCTGGTCCTCGCGGTCGCGCCGTGGCAGGTGCTGCTGCTCGTCAACGTGCCGATCGCGATCCTCGCCCTCGTCGGGGTCCGCTCGGGGATCGCCGCCGACGACCCCGCCGAGCTGCACCGCGCCCCCGCCGACCTGGCCGGTGCCGCGCTCGGCACCGCGGCCATCGTGCTCTCCCTCGTCGCACCGACGCTCTTCGTCGATCGCGGCGCCGCCTCCGCCGCGGCATGGGCGGCGAGCACCGGGGCCGTCCTCGCCCTCGTGCTGTTCGTCGTGCGCGAGCGCCGCGCCGACCACCCGCTGCTCGACCTCGCCCTCCTGGCCCGCCCGCTGGTCTCGAGCGGCCTCGCCTACAAGGCCGCCTCGGGCCTGGCCACGGCGGGGATCGGCTACCTCGTCACGCTCCAGCTCCAGCTGGACTGGGGATGGGCGCCGGCGCTCGCGGCCCTCGGCATGCTGCCGCAGGTGGTGGTGCTGATCGCGGGCGGTGCGGTGATCACGCCGATGATGAAGCGGCTGGGGCTCGAGCGGTCCGCCTGGATCAGCGCCCTCGTGGTCGTGGCCGGCCTCGCGGTGTACGCCGTGCTGGGTCGCTTCGGCTACGGCTGGGTCGCGCTCGCCCTCGTGCTCGTCTCCGCGGGGATGCGGGTGGTCGGTGTGGTCGCCGGCACGAACGTGATGCGGGGGCTCCCGGCCGACCGCACCTCGACGGGCGCCGCGCTCGCCGACACCTCGACCGAGGTCGCGTCCGCCGTGGGCATCGCGGTGCCCGGCACCATCCTGGCGGCGCTGTTCAGCGGGTCGATCGCCGTCGCGCCCTGGAGCGCCGCCCAGACCGGCGAGTTCCGGGAGGCCGTGACCGTCGCCGGCCTCGTGCTGACCGTCGTCTCGGCCCTGCTCGTCGGCTGGGGCTACGCGCGCGCCCGCGGGGCGGCCGACGGCGTGACACAGGACTGAGCCGGGCCGGCGCCGGAGGTGCCGCTCAGGTGATGTGGTGCCTGCTGGAGAAGGTAGTCATATGGTGAGCCGACCTCCGTGAGAGCCTCGGCCGACCATATGACTACCTTTTCTCGCCGCGCTCCGCGTCCTCGGGGCGCTCCCGGTCGTCGAGCGTGAGCTGGAGGAAGGTGAGGTCGAGCCAGGTGCCGAACTTGGTCCCCACCTGCGGGAGCATGCCGACCGTCTGGAAGCCGAGCTTCTCGTGCAGGCGGATCGAGCCGAGGTTGTCCGACGCGATGCCGGCGACCATCGCGTGCAGGCCCAGGGCACGCGCACGGTCGATCAGCTCGACCATGAGCGTCCGGCCGAGGCCGCGCCCGCGCTGATCGCTGCGCACGTAGACGGAGTGCTCGACGGTGTAGCGGTAGCCGTCGTGCGGACGCCACGGCCCGAACGTGGCGTAACCGACCACCTCGTCGTCATCGACCGCGACGAGCACGGGGAAGCCGGCCTGCTCGTGCTCGGCGACCCAGGCGGCGCGATTGGCCTCGTCGACCGTCTGGTCGTTCCAGATCGCGGTCGTGTGCTCGACGGCGTCGTTGTAGATGGCGGTGATGGCCGGGATGGCGGCGGCATCGGCCTCGGTGATTCGCATGGGTGGGCCTCCTCGTGCGCTCATCCTGACGGTCGCCGGCCCGCGACGACGAACCTGTCCACGGGCGGTGCGGGGCGATCCGGTGCCCCGCATGAGCTGCGATGGGTCAGGATGGTCCTCATGGACGAGGACGCGGGCACCACGGACGCCGCATCCGGCGTGAGCGAGGCCGCCGATCGTGCGGAGGACGCGGCCGAGCGCGCCGAGAGCTCGACGGCCCTGCGCACCGCGGCGCGCACCGGTTTCGTCGCGAGCGGGCTCGTGCACATCCTCATCGGCTGGATCGCCCTACGGCTCGCCCTCGGCTCCGGCGGCGGCGACGCCGACCAGTCCGGTGCGCTCGCCTCGGTCGCCCAGGCCCCCGGCGGAGAGATCCTGCTCGGTATCGGCGCGCTCGCGATGGGCGCCCTCGCCATCTGGAATGCCCTCGAGGCGTGGTTCGAGGCACGGCGCGAGCCGACCGTCGCCACGAAGCTGAGCCGCGCCGTCTCGTACGGCGGCAAGGCGGTCGTGTACGCCGTCATGGCCGTCGCCGCGGGGCGCTTTGCCGTCGGCGCCGGCTCCTCGTCGAGCCAGCAGACCGAGGGGGCGGCCGCTCCGCTGCTGGGCAACCCCGCGGGACAGGTGCTCGTGGTCGCCGTCGGCGCCGTCGTCGTCGGCGTCGGCGTGTTCCATGTGGTCAAGGGCGCCACCCGACGGTTCGAACGGGACCTGCGGCGCGAGCCGTCCGGCTCGGCGTCGGCCCTCGTGGTCGCATGCGCCATGGCAGGTTTCATCGCCAAGGGCGTGGCGCTGATCGCGGTGGGCGCCCTGTTCGCGTGGGCCGGGATCGGGGCCGACCCCGACAAGGCCACCGGGCTCGACGGCGCCCTGCACACGATGGCCGGTCTGCCGGCGGGCACGATCCTGCTCGCTCTCGTGGGCATCGGCCTCGTCCTCTACGGCGTCTACAGCTTCTTCCGGGCGCGCTACGAGGATCTCTGACCCTCGCCGAGCAGCTCGAGCCAGCGCCCCAGCACGTCCTCGATCCGGCCGTGCACGCGCACGGCCGCGAGGGCGTCGCCGCGGGTGGGCCCGTCGTTGACGATGACGACCGCCGCGCCGCGGCCGATCGCGCGGCGCACGAACCGCAGCCCCGACCGCACGGTGAGGCTCGATCCGAGCACGAGCAGCGCCTCCGCGCGGTCGACGGCGGCCATGGCCTCGGCGACGTGTTCGGGGCGGGCGCTCTCGCCGAAGAAGACGACGTCTGGCTTGAGCACGCCGCCGCACAGCGGACACGGGGGGTAGCGGAAGCTCGAGGTGCGGTCGACCTCGGCATCGCCGTCGGGCGCCTGGGCGGCGTCGGCGGCGAGCTCGTCGAGATGCGCGGCGACCTCGGGGTTCATCGCCAGCAGACGCTCGTGATGTCTCTCGCGGGAGCTGGTCGCATCGCACGAGAGGCATCGCACGACCGCGAGGCGGCCGTGCAGGTCGACGACGGGGCGGGAGCCGGCGGCCTGATGGAGGCCGTCGACGTTCTGGGTGATGACCGCCTCGAGCGGCGTGACGCGGGCGAGGGTGGCCAGACGTCGGTGCGCGAGGTTG
The DNA here is from genome assembly GCF_025725725.1 of Brachybacterium huguangmaarense. NCBI lineage: Bacteria > Bacillati > Actinomycetota > Actinomycetes > Micrococcales > Dermabacteraceae > Brachybacterium > Brachybacterium huguangmaarense. The sequence continues at coordinate 562,283 of NZ_CP107020.1, read as the reverse complement.
GGGCGGGCCCGGTTGAACTGGGTCCAGCCCACCGTCGAGCGCGCCCAGTAGCGGCGCCGGGCGAGGTCGGAGCGGCTGAACTCCTGGAAGGTCATGGGGGAGCGGGGCACGGCGTCGGCGCCCCGGTAGTCCGGCAGCCCGGAGCCGGTGGACATGCCCGCGCCCGTCAGCACGGCGGTGTCCCGGCCGCGGATGACGGCGAGCGCCCGCTCCACGGTCCCCTCGTCGCTCACGAGGCCGTAGCCACCGCGGGGATCGGGGCCCCACGCGGGCAGACGGGGCAGCCCGCGGCCGACAACCGGGGCGGTGGCCGTCGAGAACCAGCGCCCGACGTCGGCGGCATCGCCCGGTCGGGGCGGGGCGGACGGGGGCGACGATCCGGGGCTCACGCGGCCAGGCTACGACGTGCGACCGAGGGGAGGCCGCCAGCTCGCCCAGGGCGTGGCGCCGGCCGGGGCGACGCGGCCGATGGAGGCGGGCCGGCTGCCCCGGACGCGATGCCCCCCCGGGGTGCCGGCGGCGGTCAGCGCTTCCAGTAGGCGAGCGCGTGCACGCGCTCCTTGGGCACCCCCAGGCGTTTGCGCAGCGCCGAGGAGAGACGCCGGGTGGGCTCGCCCTCGAGGGAGACGAAGTACACGCTGCCGGCGGGCGCGGAGGCCGCGGCATCGAGGGCGGCGTCGACGATCGAGCCGTCGCGGTCGAACCAGCGCACGTCCACCTGCCCCGCCCGCGGCCGGGGCGCCGGGAGGACGCTCTCGTCATCGGGATATCCGCGCTCGAGCAGCACGGTGGCGGGGAGGTCGGGCGTGCGGCGGAGGGTGTCGAGGATGGCGGGCAGCGACGCCCCGTCGCCGACGGCGACCAGGTGGTCGGGCAGCGGGTCCACGAGCGGACGCCCGTTGAGGATCGTCGCCTCCATCTCGTCGCCGGGCGTCGCGCGCTGCGCCCACGCCGAGGCGATGCCCGGATGGAGGTAGAACTCGAGCGAGAACTCGCCCGTCGCAGGATCGGGGTCCACGACGGTGTATCCGCGCTGATGGCCCTTGCCGCCGGGCTCGGTGAACCACAGGCGCAGCCAGTAGGTGGGGTAGAGATCCTCCGCGGCGAGCACCTCGTCGCCGCGGCAGCGCAGGCGCACGAAGTGCTCGGAGACCTCCTCGCGCCCGATCACGCTCACGCGCGTGTCACGGGCTCGGAAGGCCTTGAGGATCACTCCGTTGACGCCGCGGCGCGGGGAGCTGGTGCGGGAGTTGGTCGTCGGCACGGGCGCCCTCCGAGGTTCGAGGTGAGGTGAGGAACACCTTGCCTGTCGGGGCTCGGGGTGGTGAGAGCCGCCCGACGCCCGGTCGGGTCAGCCTGCGAACGCGGTCCCGGGCCCGAGCCCCTTCACGCCGGGCGTCGCCGCGAAGAGCGAGCCGGCCGCCGGATCGTCGTCGTCGGCGAGGTTCTCGCGGCTCGTGGTGATGAAGAGGGTCGCGAGATCGTCCCCGCCGAACGTGCAGGCCGTCACCTGACGGGCGCCGACCTCGATGCGCTGGACCACCGAGCCGAGGGCGTCGAGGCCGAGCACGGCGCTCCCGCCGTTCATCGCGACCCACACGTGCCCGTCGGCATCCAGGCACAGGCCGTCGGGGCCGCCCTCCTCGGCCGACAGGTCGCTGAAGGGGCGACGGTTCACCAGGGCGCGCTCGTCGTCCCAGTCCAGGACGTCGACCCGACCGGTGGGGGTGTCCACGTAGTAGGCGAGGGTGCCGTCGGGGGAGAAGGCCAGGCCGTTGGAGATGGTCAGCCCGGTCGCGATGCGGCGCGTGCTCAGGTCCGGGAACAGCCGCCACATTTCGGCGCCGCCCTCGTGCTGGTCATAGGCCATCGAGCCGCACAGGAACGAGCCGTCGGGGGCGACGGAGCCCTCGTTCATGCGCACCGGGCCGTCCCACAGGTCCTCGAGCAGCTCGACGCCCCCGTCGGCGCCCTCGAGCGCGAAGCCCTTCTCGACGGCGAGGACCGCTCCGCCCTGGCGCCGCGGCCGGACGCACGCGACCACGGGGCTGGGCGTCTCGATCCGGTCGACGTCGCCGTCCTCGTGCAGGTGCAGCAGGTCGCCCGCCAGCATGTCCACCCAGCGCAGGCCGCCCCAGGAGTCGGACCATGACGGCCCCTCGGCGTGGTAGCAGATCGAATCGGTCAGGCGCTCGGCATCCACGGTCGCTCCCTCGGGTCGCAGATGGGGCCGGCGGTGGCCCCGGGAGCACCACGCTACGCGACGGGTCCCGCTCGCCGCGGCAGCGCGGACCGTCGCGGCTGGTCGCGCAGCGCCGGGGCGGTCAGTCGCGGCGCAGGAGCGAGCCCAGGGGCACGAAGTCGGAGAACTCCGGGTCCAGGCCCGCGGCGCCGCCGGTCGGCGCGGGGTCCGCTGAGCCCGCCGGGGCGGCGTCGTCCGCGCCTGTGGGGCGCTCGTCGGCCGGGCCGTCCGCCTCCGAGGGCGGCTCGACGTCGTCGTGGCCGATGCGGCGCGCGCCGCAGCCGAGCGCCGCGAGCTCCTGGGCCGCGCGGCGCGTGCGGGAGGCGAGCGAGGCCGCGTCGCCCTCGCCGACGGCGGCGACGCCGAAGTCCGAGCTCGCCGCGACCACGGCCGTCGGCACGAGAGCCGCCTTGAGGTACACGAACATCGGGCGGATCGTGTACTCGAGGGCGAGGGAGTGACGAGCCGAGCCGGCCGTCGCGCCGAGCAGCACGGGCTTGCCGGGCCACACGCCGAGCGGCACCACGTCGATGAAGGACTTGAACAGCCCCGAGGGGCCGGTGTTGAAGATCGGCGTCACCGCGATCACGGCGTCCGCGTCCCGGACCGCGGCGATCAGCGCGGCGAGGCGCTCGCCGGGGAAGTGGGAGAGCATCGCGTCGGTGATCTCGTGCGCGTAGGAGCGCAGCTCGTAGGCCGTCACCTCGACCTCGGCGCCCCGCGCCTCGAGCTCCGCGCGGGCGCTCGCGGCGAGATGGTCGGCGAGCATCCGGGTGGAGCTCGGGGACGACAGCCCCGCGCTCAGCACGACGATCCGCATCGGTGTGTCGGTCATGGCCTCACTTCCCTGACGATGGACGGGACGGCGCCGCCGCGCCGGCGACCGCCGAGGGCGCGGCCGGCCGGCGGACCGGACGCATGAGGCTCAGGCGGGTCGCCGTGGCGAGTCACCGCTCTCGGCCCGGAGCCCGGTCCAGTTCTCTCCCGTCTCGAAACGGTACGCCGCATCGAAGGCGCCGCGCTCGGCCTCGGCCGCCGCGACGAGGCCCGCGTGGGTGGGCGCGTCCGGGACGTCGGCGGGCCGCCGGGCGTCGAGCTCGCGCCGCAGCACGGGCACGACCTCGGTGCCCAGCAGCTCGATCTGCTCCATGACGGTCCGGTGCGGCAGCCCCGCGTGGTCCATGAGGAACAGCTGGCGCTGGTAGTCGCCGACGTGGTCGGCCATCGTGAGGTAGCGCTCGACCACCTGCTCGGGGGAGCCGACGACGAGCGGGGTCTGGGCGGTGAAGTCCTCGAGCGAGGGCCCGCCGCCGTAGACCGGGGCATGGTCGAAGTACGGGCGGAACTCGGCGACCGCGTCCTGCGACCGTGCGCGCATGAACGCCTGGCCGCCGAGGCCGACGAACGCCTGCGCGGCGGTGCCGTGGCCGTAGTGCTCGAAGCGCCGGCGGAAGAGCTCGACCATCTGACGGGTGTGGGCGATCGGCCAGAAGATGTTGTTGTGGAAGAAGCCGTCGCCGTAGTAGGCGGCCTGCTCGGCGATCTGGGGCGAGCGGATCGAGCCGTGCCAGACGAAGGGCGGGACGCCGTCGAGCGGCCGCGGCGTCGAGGTGAACTGCTGGAGAGGCGTGCGGAAGCGGCCCTCCCAGTCCACGACGTCCTCGGTCCACAGACGGTGCAGGAGGTCGTAGTTCTCGACCGCGAGCTCGAGGCCCTTGCGGATGTCCTGGCCGAACCACGGGTAGACGGGGCCGGTGTTCCCGCGGCCCATCACGAGGTCGACGCGCCCCTCCGTGAGGTGCTGGAGCATCGCGTAGTCCTCGGCGATCTTGACCGGGTCGTTGGTCGTGATCAGCGTGGTCGCGGTCGACAGGAGCAGGCGCGAGGTCTGGGCGCCGATGTAGGCGAGGGTGGTCGTGGGCGAGGAGGTCACGAACGGCGGGTTGTGGTGCTCGCCGAGGGCGAAGACGTCCAGGCCGACCTGCTCGGCGAGCGTGGCCTGCTCGACCAGGGATCGCAGGCGCTCGTGCTCGGTGGGCACGCGCCCCGTGGTCGGGTCGGGCGTGATGTCGGCGATGGTGAAGATCCCGAACTGCACGGGAGCGCCCTCCTTCCGGGCTCGGCGCAGGCCCGGCCACACCGGGTCTATAGATGAAAAGTAAACTAATGAAGGGGCGGGGGCAAGGGGATGTCGCTGATGGCACACCGAGGAGAGGGAGCCGGGGCGGCGGAGGGAGGGAAGGGAGTGGCGGCGAGGGGACTGCGGGGGGAGAGAGAAAGGCGGGCTACGTGGCCGGCGTACCCGGGGTGCGTGTCCTGGACGGGACGCTGGTGATGTGCACTGGCTATATAGCCACAGCACATCACCAGCGTCCCGTCCGTGACCAGTGGCCCGAGGAGGCGGCCCTGATCTCGAGTCCGAGGAGGTCCGGGTGGGAGGGGCCTGGGCCGGGACGCCGGCTGGCACCCCGGTTCACGGGTGAGCGCCCGGCCCGGACTTCGGGTGAGCGCCTGGCCCGGACCTCGGATGAGCGCCCGGCCCGGACTTCGGGTGAGCGCCTGGCTCCTGTCGTCCGACGCCGTGCCCCTGGCGGGGCTGCGCGTCTGCTCCTGCCATCGTTGCCCGTCCGGCCGGTGCGACGTGCTTCATCCGACCAGCCGCACCGCCTACCGGCCCTGCCACCCACCGGCTCTGCCACCGCCCGGCTCTGTTACCGACCGGCCGCCCCGTCGACCGGCCGCCCCGCCCACCGGCAGTGCCATCGACCGCCCGCGCCGCCGACCGACTCTGCCGCCCACCGGCTCTGCCACTGACCGGCCGCCCCGCCCATCGGCCGTGCCGTCGACCGGCCGCGCCATCCACCGGCAGTGCCATCGACCGGCCGCGCCGCCCACCGGCTCTGCCACCGACCGGCCGCGCCACTCACCGGCTCTGCCACCGACCGGCCGCGCCGCCCACCGGCTGCGTTGCCGCCCGCGCCCTCCCGGTCAGCGCATCTGCTCGGCCGGGGCGGAGAAGGTCGCGCAGCGGCTCGTGTCGCCGTCCGCGTCGTAGCCCCGCTTGGCCCAGAACGCCTGGGTGGCGGCGCTGCCGTGGGAGGCGTCCGCGCGATAGGTGCCGGGGTCGATCATGCGCGCGTAGTAGCCCTGGGTGATCTGCTGGGCCCCGCCCAGCCGGCCGTGCGACAGCGCGCCCAGGCACGTGGCCATCGACTCGATCCGCCGCGCCATGTCCGCAGAGCCGTCCGCCCCCTGGGCGGCGGCCGCATCCGCGTCGTCGAGCACTCCCGTGAGCGACTGCAGATGATGCCCGTACTCATGGCCCAGCACGCTCACGACGGTCAGCTCGGTCCAGTTGGCGGTGCCCGAGCGGTGCTTGCCGACCGAGGACGAGACGTAGATCGTGCGCTCGGACGGGCAGTAGACGGCCGGGACCGCCGACTCCTTGCCGCCACATGCGCTGCCGGTGCCGCGATGGGGATCGAAGACGACCACGGACACCGGCTCGAAGGTGAGGCCCGCTTCTGTGAGCACGGGCGCCCACTGCCGGTCGAGGCAGCCGGCGAGCGCCGTCAGGTGCTCCTGGAGCGTGTCCCGGGAGGTCGATCTGCCGCGCAGCGCGGGCAGATCGCAGTCCGTCGTCTCGGTCACCCGCAGCCGGGTCAGCGGGGAGCCGGTGAGAGCCGACCAGGCCGGGCTCTCGTGCCCGCTCGGGGGGACCGAGAGGCCGGCCTCGGGCGGCACGGGAGCCTGCGAGTACAGCGGATCGGCCCCGCCGGGACGATAGGGGGCGTCGAACGCGCGCAGCTGGTGGAGGAACGCGATCCCCACCACCCCGACCGCCACACAGCCCACGAGCAGCGCGGCGCACAGGACCAGGGCGGGATGACGCTGCCGGAGGCCGGCGCCGGTGGCGAGATGCCGTCCGCGAGGTTCCATCGTGCGCTCCAGCAGGGTGAGCCGGGGCCGCGCGACGGGGGGAGGGCGCGGCGTTGGGGCCAGGGTACTGGCGTGCGTCGGCCCCCTCTCACCGGTCGCCGCCGCCCGGGCGCCACGATGCATCGAACGATGCGTCCGACCCGCTCGCCCCGCCTGCGGCTGCGGCCCCGCCCGCGTGGCTGCGGCCCCGCCCGCGGCTCCGGCCCCGCTCGCGGCGCCGCCGCGTCAGGAGGTCAGCGCCCCCGGCCGGCGATGAGCCCGCCGATGTAGCCGCCCGAGCCCGCGAGCAGCGCCGACATGACCATCCAGCGGGCCATGACCTCGGAGTCGCCCGCGAAGATCCCGAAGGCGATGAACGCGATGATCGCGGCGATCGCGGCGGCGAGCAGGCTCGACCGGAGCGCCCGCGCCAGCCGGTTCACGTCGTCGGCGGGCACGGGGGGATGGGGCTGGCGCTGATCGGCGGACATGGGCGTCTCCTTCGCTCGGGCGGCGCATGGAGCGCGGGTCCGCGGCGACGCGGCGCCGGCGGGGACCGCGCTCGCCGCGGCTGGTGCGCCCATCGTCGGGCGCGTGGCGGCGCGGCGCGAGATCGTCCCGATCCGGGCGCCAGATGTGTTCTATCGTCGGCGCATGCCGAGGGTCTCGCCGTCCCGCTATCGCATGACCCGCGCCGCCTTCGACCTGGTGAGCGTGTTCGGGTGCCTGGGCGCCGTGGCCGTGCCCGGCCCCGCCTTCGCGGCCGTGCTGGCGCATCGCGGGTACTCGGCGCTGAGCGTGCGCAACGAGCTCGTGCGCCTCGTGGACCGCGGCCTGCTCGTGCGCTCGACGGCCGGCAGGGTCAGCGTCTACCGACGCTCGACGCAGCTCGACGGCGGATTCGTCCGCTACTCCGGGGCTCAGGAGACCGCGGCCTACGACGGCTCCTTCCGGGCGCTGCTGGTCACGATCCCCGAGACCCGGCGCGGCGATCGCGACCGCGTGCTGCACGTCGCCCGGCACTGGGGGTATCGGCCCCTGCGAGCAGGCGTGCTCATCGCCGTACGGGAGCAGCCGGATGACCTGTCGCGCCAGCTCGAGCGGCTCGTCGGCGACGAGGCGGGCATCGAGCACTGCCGCCTCGTGCCGGAGTCCGACGCCCAGGCGCGCGCCTGGGCGCGCCGCGCCTTCGCCGCGCCGGAGGAGGCGGAGGTCGAGAGGCTCGCGGCGCGGGTCCGGGAGCTGGGCGCTGCTCCGGCGTTCGGGCATCGTGAGTACTTCGACCTGTTCCACGAGGTCGCCATGGCGATCGAGCGCACCGAGGTGCTGCCGGAGGCGCTGTCCGATCGCGACGGCGGGGTGGGGGTCCGTGCCCGCCGGCTCATGGCGGCGGTGGTCGAGCTGTGGGCCCAGCGCATGCTCGACGAGCAGCTGGCCGAGGTGCTCGCGCTGCCCGCCGCGGGCCTGATCGCCTGGGACCCGGGGTTCTGGGCGCGCGTGGGCCGGCCGATGCCGGGCGCGGACGAGCGGGAGGCCCAGGCGTAGCCTGCCCGCGAGACCCCGCCGACAGACCGAGGAGCCATGACGAGCGCGAACCCGACCGAGGAGGTCGTCCACACCCCGCCGCCGGGCACGAGCGCGTTCCGCCGCTGGTTCGGCCGGCTGAACCCGCCGCTGCAGCTGGTCCTGATGCAGCTGTGGATGCCGGTGTTCCTGTGCGTCATGTTCATCGTCTGCTACGTCGGCGCGTTCCAGCACGTCGCGCCCCGCCACGTGCCCGTGGGCGTGATCGGCACGAGCGCCGCCGTCGAGCAGTACCAGAGCGCGGCCGACGCGGCGATGCCCGATGCCTTCGACATGGTGCGCGAGCCGGACGGCGCGACCGCGCGCTCCGATGTGCGCGCCGGGCGGGTGGGGCTGGCCTACGACGTCGAGTCCAACGCCGTCATCGTCGCGGGAGCGCACCAGGCGCAGGCGGCCCAGCTGCTGCCGACGCTCGTGGCCCCGATCCTGGGCGCCGACGAGACGCCGACGCACGAGGACATCGCGCCGCTGCCCGCGGGGGACCTGGGCATGACGCCGATGTACCTCATGCTCGCGTGGTGCATCTCGGGCTACCTGGCCGCGATGTTCATCGGCCTCATGGGCGGCCCCCTGCGGCGCCTGACCCGCTTCGCCGTGATCGGCGGCGTGGGCCTGGGGCTGAGCCTGCTCGCGGCCGTGCTCGTGGACCTCGTGCTCGGCGCGATCCACGGCCACTTCTTCGCCCTGTGGGGGCTCGGCTGGGCATGGGCGGTCGCGATCGGCGTCGCGGTCAACGGGCTGTCCTACTTCGTCGGACGCTTCATCGCGGCCCCCGCCATGACGATCTTCATCTTCCTGTCGATCCCCGCCTCGGGTGCGGCGATGCCCCAGTGGCTCATGCCCCAGCCCTTCCAGTGGCTCAACCACGTCGTCGTCGGCTCCGGCATCAGCGAGATGCTCAAGCGTCTCGTCTACGACGTCGGACCGGGCTACGGCCGCGGCTGGGCGATGTGGGCCGGCTACCTGGTCGTCGGGCTCGTGCTGACGTGGGTCGGCAAGCCCTACTGGGAGTGGCGCCGGGTGCGGCGTGTCCTGAGCGGGAGGACCACGATGTTCCAGGACGCCCAGCGGGCCAACGGGCGCATCCACGAGCGCGAGAACGGCCGGCTGCTCGCCGCCCGGGGGCTCGCCCGTCGTGACGACGGCGCCCTCGTGCATCTGGCGACCTCCGGCGAGGGGGAGGACGGCGCGCGCACCGGTGACGGGACGGCCGAGGACGGAGCTGCGGCCGGGCACGTCGGCCGGCACCGTGCCCCGGGGGCCGCCCGCGAGGGCGACGGAGACCACGGCCTGACCGGCCGTCGCCGCGGGAGCGATCTGCTGGAGGACGGCCCCATCCCCGCCGAGGACTGGTCGCCGGAGACCGGCATCATGGGCAGCCTCGAGGACGTGGGCGTGGACGGCTACGGGATCGAGGACGACGAGGCGGCTGCTGCGGACCTGGGCCAGGGCCCGCGGACCGATCGGCGGACCCCGGCGGATGCCGCCGGCACCGAGGACGGCGCGCCCCGCGCGGACTGACGGCCGCGCGGACTGACGCAGCGCGGGCTGACCTGGCGCGGACTGACCTGGCGCGGACTGACCCCGCGCGGGCTGAGCTGGCGCCGGCTGACCCGGCGCGGGCTGACGCAGCGCACAGGGGCGCGGATTGACGCGGCGCCGCGCCGGTCCGGGGCGCCTCGGTCAGAGGGCCGCGGCCCGGCGTGCGCTCACGCGGTCCACATGCCGAGCGCGAACTCCGCGACGATCGTGGCCGGCAGGAACGAGGCGATGATCGCGACGATGCCGACGGGGATGATCTTCCAGCCGATCTTGCGGAGCATCGGCACGTCCTTGCCGAGCGTGAAGCCCGCGATCGTGAGCATGACCGTGATCATGGCGAGGAAGTCCGCCGAGACCGACACCTGGCCCAGCCAGTCGGCGATCGGCGAGATCGGCGAGGTCGCGATCACGCCGATCGTGGTGACGAAGATGATCGCGGGGACCGCCCGGCGGACCAGGTGGTTGAGCCCCAGGCCGGCCGCCACGAGGGCCACCAGCACCACGTACGTGATCACCAGGTCCCACGAGAACGTGCGACTCGCGATCACCGAGACGATCACCCCGGCGACGGCGACGACCGCGAGGGAGATCCACAGCGGCACGCGCACCGTCGGCCGTGCGAGCACCTCGCTCACCGCGGCCGGATCGGCCTCGTCGGCGTCCGCGGCCCCGGCGCCGCGCCCGGGCAGCTCGGCGTCCTGGTTGCGGGTCAGCAGACGATAGAACCGGTCGGTGAGGGGGAGGGACACCCAGACCCCCACGTACAGGCCGAGGGCGCCGGTGATGAGGTTCGAGGTCGCGGCGAGCGCGAGGACCTGCTGCTCCATGTCGGGGTGCTCGGAGACGATGACCGAGGCGGCGGCCGCCATCATCGATCCCGAGCCGACGCCCGAGCCCATCGCGAGGGCGAGCGGGTCGAAGATCCTCAGCGAGATCGTGAGCGACGCGATCAGGCTGACGATCACGGCGCCGAAGACCGTGCCGAACACGTACATCGACAGCACGCCCCGGTACTGGTGGGAGCCCGATCCGTAGCGCTCGCTGACCATCGCGAAGGAGCCCTCGCGGTCGATCGAGAAGGTCGCGCCGATCGTCGCCGGCCCCATGCGCAGCAGCACGGCCAGCGGCAGGGCGAGGGCGACGGTGCCCAGGAGGTGGCCGACCTCCTGGAGCAGGAGGGCGGGGCCCGCCTGGACGAGGGCATCAACCCCCTGGCCCTCCGCAACCGCGACCTGATGCCCCCGCACGAGCCCTATCCGGCCTTCATGCGGGACTACATCCTGGAGAACTTCGGCCCGGAGGCACCCGGCGGCTCGCAGGCGCTGGTCGACCAGTTCTTCGAGTGGATCGAGCGCCCGCGGGCCGATCGCTTCCTCGACCTCCTCGAGCACGAGCTGCATCCGTTCATCGCGTCGCGCCATCGCGTGAGCGACGAGGGGGCGGGCCTCTTCGGCTTCTCGTACGGAGGGCTCTTCGCCCTCTACGCGCTGACCTCCGGGTCCACGTTCTTCACCCGCTTCGGTGCCGGCAGCCCCGGCATCCTCGTCCCGGACAGCACGATCTTCGACCGCTATCGCGCCTTCGCGGCCGACGACGCGAACGCCGGCCGCGCCCGCCATCTGCACATGACGCTCGGGACCGGCGAGATCTTCGGGCCCTCCGAGCTCATGAGGAAGATGGCCGTGGAGGACCTCCGCTTCATCGACCTGGCGCGCTGCCACCCCGTCCCCGGCCTGACGCTGACGACGGCCATCTTCCCGGACGAGGACCACGAGACCGGCTGCATCGACGCGTACCGCAGCTTCGCCCGGACCTGCTTCCCCTCGCAGAGCGCGGCCTGACCACCCGACGTGACCGCGCTCGCCGACCTCCGGTCGCACGACGAGCGCCGCTCACCGCCGCCTCACCTACCTGACGACGACGTCTAGACAAGGACACCCATGAACACCACCGAAGCGGTCACGGCCGACGAACGAGAGCACTCGTTCGGCCTCTCGGGCGCGCAGCGTAACGCCCTTCTCGTCTCACTGCTCCTCAGCTTCTTCTTCCTGAACACCGCCTATGCGGCGATCGGCGGGGTCTTCGTCCCGGCCAAGCTCGCGCTGATCGACAACGCCGCCAAGGTGGACAACCTCGCCGTCATCTCGAGCATCGGCGCATTCATCACGCTCTTCGTGCAGCCGATCGTCGGCACGCTCTCGGATCGGACCCGGTCCCGCCTCGGGCGCCGCACGCCCTGGATCGCGAGCGGTGCCGTCGCCGGCGGCGCCGTGGTCATCCTCATGCAGTTCGCGAACTCGGTCGCGCTGGTCGGGATCGGCTGGGTGCTGGCGCAGGCGGCGCTGAACGTGTTCCAGGCGCCGTCGTCCGCGGTGCTCGCCGATCGCGTGGACTACCGGCACCGCGCGCTGGGCTCCTCCTTCGTCGGCGTCGGCACGACGCTCGGGATCTCGGCGGGCTTCGCGCTCGCCGGGAACCTGCTGAACCGCATGGGCGTCGGGTACACGCTCTTCGGCGGCGCGGTGATCGTCTGGGCGGTCGTCTTCGTGCTCGTCAACCGCGACAGGTCCACGACGGGGCTCGCTCGCGCCGACTTCTCCTGGAAGGAGTTCTTCCTCGGCTTCTTCCGGCCGCTGAACTTCCGCAAGCACCCCGATTTCGTGTGGGCGTGGCTGGGGCGTTTCTTCATGGTCCTCGGGTACCAGGCCATCCAGCAGTACGGCCTCTACATCTTCACCGACTACATCGGCTTGGAGGTGAACGCGGCGGGCCGGGCGCTCGCCACCATGAACATCATCATCATGGTGACGACGATGGTGGCCTCCATCGCGTTCGGGCGGTTCTCCGACAAGATCGGCCGCCGCAAGGCCTTCGTGTTCGCCGCGAGCGCCATCATGATCGTGGCGATCCTCATCCCGCTGCTCGTGCCGACCACGGCCGCGATGTTCCTCTACGGCGTGATCGTGGGCGTCGGCTACGGCGCGTACATCTCGGTCGACCTCGCCCTCATGATCGATGTGCTGCCCTCGAGCGGCGATGTCGGCAAGGACCTGGGCGTCCTGAACGTGGCGACCAACATCCCCCAGACGCTCGTGCCGATCCTCGCGGCCGTGCTGCTCGGCATGTTCGGCCACAACTATGCGGTGATCTTCATCTACGCCATCATCGGCGTGATCCTCTCCTCGCTGTGCGTGTTCCCGATCAAGAGCGTCAGATGACGCCGGTCGCGGCATCTTCCCCTGTTCGATCCAGAAGAAAGGCAGATCAATGTCCCCGAAGAAGAGTCAGATGACGCGCGACGAGCTCATCGCATGGCACCGCCGCGTCGCAGAGGAGTTCACGAAGGCCCATGTCGACGGGCACGAGACCGGCAGGATCGTCCGTGACCCGACGTACTGGAACTTCGCGCCGGACGCGACCGTGCAGAGCTGGGACTCGGGCGGCGCCGAATACCCCAAGGGCGACTGGGGCACCGCGCTCAAGGACGCCGACAGCCAGGAGGCCCGGATGATCAACGACGTCATCCCCGACTTCCGGGCGGTCGAGTCCCAGGTCTTCGCGAACGAGGCCTGCGGAGCCGTCTACACCGTCTACGAGGGCACGGCGAAGGACACGCCTCGAGCGCGCTCGATGGGCCTGGGCGGCAAGACGATCCGGATGGCGGACTTCAACATCTACGTCATCAACGAGGACTGCCAGATCGTCAAGCAGATCATCCTCTCCAGCTCGCATCACGCCGTCGTCGCCCTGGCGCTCCAGGGATGGGCCGGCCAGGCCGGGGGAGCAGACGCCCTCGGCGCGGGGGAGGACTACGACCGGGCGGTCTACGCTTTCGCGGAGAAGGGCAGGATCGTGGACCCGGACGTCCCGATCACGCCCGTCCACGGGCTGATCCCGTGGTACGCCGACGGCGAGCGCGTCGCGGACGAGGGACGCTGACGGCCCGGTCTGTGCGTCCTGATGGCGGGAGGGCGGGTCGCCGCGCAGCATCTGGCGACCCGCCCTCCCGCCCGTCCGCGTGTCCCGTGTCGAGGAGAGGATCCGGTCCGATGCGCCCTGACGACGACGGCGACGCGGACCGCGGCGACGCGCGGCCTCTGCCGCTCTCCGGGCGACAGCTCGTCCTCCGTGCGGGCGACTACGCCGCCACGGTCACGGGCCTCGGCGCCGCCCTGCGCCAGGTGACGTTCCGCGGGCAGGACCTCGTCGGCGGCTTCGACGAGGACGACCTCCTCCCTGGCATGAGGGGAGCGGTCCTCGCCCCCTGGCCGAATCGGGTCGCGGACGGCGCGTACCGCTTCGCGGGCACGGCCCATCAGCTGCCGGTCAACGACGTCGCCGGCCGCAGCGCTGTGCACGGACTGGTCTTCATGCAGGACTTCGACGTGCTCGCCCGGTCCGGCGATGCCGTCCGTCTGCGCACACGGATCGCGCCGCGGCCGGGCTACCCGTGGCGGATGCGGGTCGACGTCCAGGCCTCCGTCGGCGCCGAGGGGTGCACGCAGCGCATCGTCGCCACCACCGTGTCGACGACCCCGGCGCCGTGCGGGCTGGGAGTCCATCCCTACCTCGTGGCCGGCCCCGCCCACGAGGGCGCTGTCGACGCTTGGCGGCTCGACCTGCCCGCACGGCGATCACTGCGATGCGATGACCGGGGCCTGCCGATCGACGAGGTGGCGGTGCCCCGGAGCGGTGGCGACGGGCGCGACGTCTCCGTTCCCCGTCGCCTCGGGGCGACCGTGCTCGACACCGCCTTCACGGACCTGCGACGAGACGACGAGGGCGTCGCGCGCATCCGTCTGACGACGGGCACGGCGTCGAGGTCACGCTCGGCAGGACCGCCAGATGGGTGCAGGTGTTCACGGCGGACACGCTCCCCGGGCAGGAGCGCCGTGCCTCGCTCGCGATCGAGCCGATGACGTGCCCGCCCGACGCCTTCAACTCCGGGCGCGACCTGGCGGTGCTCGAGCCGGGGAGGTCCCTCGAGCTCGTGTGGGGCGTGCGACGCATCTGACGGCGGGCGGGGCGGCTGCCGCGTCGTGCCCGGCAGGAGGCATGCCCCGGCGCACGAACGCCCCTGATCTGCCGAAAGGCAGGTCAGGGGCGTTCTCGTGGGCGGAGGATGGGGGATTTGAACCCCCGAGGGCGTGAACCCAACACGCGTTCCAGGCGTGCGCCATAGGCCGCTAGGCGAATCCTCCAGTGCATCGGGGCACAGGCCCGCGAGGCGTGCTCCAGGCTACCCGAGAGGCGGCCGGGAACGGAAACCGGCCCGACGCAGGTCACACGAGGATCGTGTGCAGGCGGCGGGCCGGTCCGGGGTCAGTCGAGGTCCTCGGGATGACGCACGACGTTGACGATCGCGGCGACGAGGCCGCCCCACACGGTCGCGATCGCGACGATCAGCATGACGATGGACGAGGCCGACATGTGCAGCTCCTCAGGGTCGGTGGGCGGGAGGCGGACTGGGCGTTCAGGGGGTGCGCATCGCGTGCGGGGTCGCGGCGCCCGCGTGCTCGAGGCCCTGGCCGGGCACGACGTCCGGGGCGACCTCGTCACCGTCGGAGTCGAGCTGATGCAGGTGCGAGCGGGGTGACCAGGGCGCGAGCGACAGCACGATCGCGGCCACCAGCAGCAGGGCCGCCATGCCCCAGCCGAACACGTTGACGAACCAGGCCGGGTATCCGCCGTAGGGCTCGCCCGCGCCCAGCAGGTCGCGGCTCGAGAAGAACAGCGTCACGGCCAGCACGATCGGGTCGACGACCGCCACGCACGCGATCCAGAACCAGCCGATCTTGAAGGAGCCGGAGTGGTTGAGATGGTCGCGCAGGGTGGGCAGACCGCGCACGAGCCACGCGAGGATCACGGTGGACACCAGGGCGACCGCGACGATGCCGTACTCGTTGACGAACTTGTCGAGCACGTCGAGCATCGGCAGCCCCGAGCTGAACGAGAACAGGATCGTCGAGACCAGGGCGAGCGGCACCATGACGACCAGCACCGACGCCGCGCGGGACATGCCGAACTTGTCGTGCACCGCCGAGATGACGACCTCGACGATCGAGACGAGCGAGGTGAAGCCGGCCAGCACGAGGGAGCCGAAGAACAGCACGCCGATGAGGGCGCCGCCGGGCGCCTCGCCGATGATCGTCGGGAAGGCGATGAAGGCCAGGCCGATGCCGCTCGAGACCACCTCGTCCACCCGCACGCCCTGGGCCTGGGCCATGAACCCGAGCGCCGAGAAGACCCCGATGCCGGCGAGGATCTCGAAGGCGGAGTTGGAGAACCCGACGACCAGCCCGGAGCCCGTGAGGTCCGACTTCTTCTTCAGGTACGACGAGTAGGTGAGCATGATGCCGAACGCGACCGAGAGCGAGAAGAAGATCTGTCCGTAGGCGGCGACCCACACCCCTCCGTCGGCCAGCGCGCTCCAGTTGGGGGTGAACAGGGTCTCGAGACCGACGAGCGCACCGGGCAGGAACAGCGCGCGCACCACGAGGATCACGAACATGATCACGAGCAGCGGGATGAAGATCATCGACAGCCGGGCGATGCCGTTCTGGATGCCCAGGATCATGGTGACGACGGTGGCCACCCAGACCACCACGATGGAGATCAGGACGGGCCACACGATCGAGCCGCCGACGGAGGTCTCGGCGGCGTCGGGCGCCTGCGTGAAGCTCCCGAAGAACGCGGCCGCGTCATCGCCCCAGGACGTGTTGAGGGAGAAGAACATGTAGTCGGCCGCCCAGGCGATGATCAGGGCGTAGTAGGCGCCGATGATGACGCAGATGAGCACCTGCCACCAGCCGATGAACTCGCCCCACCGCTTGAGGCGGCGCCAGGCCAGCGGGGCCGAGCCGCGCCAGCGGTGGCCGATCGCGTAGTCGACGAACAGCAGCGGGATGCCGGCGGTCAGCAGTGCCACGAGATAGGGGATCATGAACGCCCCGCCGCCGTTCTCGTACGCGACGGCGGGGAAGCGCCAGATGTTGCCGAGGCCGACGGCGGAGCCGATGGCGGCGAAGATGAAGGCGGAACGACCGGAGAAGGCGCCGCGATTGGCGCTCGCCTTCTCCGGGGCGGCAGTGTCTGTCGAGGAGGACATCGGAGCCTTCCGGGGAGAAGAGGGACGAGGGCGGGGCGGACGGGCCGCCCGGGGATGCCCGGCGGATGAAAGGGCCCAGGATAGGCACAGGGCCGCCATCCGTCGCCACCGGTGACCGATGCGTGGTCTGCGCACGTCACGGCATGGTTGCACGTGCCGGATCAGGAGCGCCGACGCCGCTCGCTGTGTTTGGGTGTTCCCATGCCCACCACTGCGCACGATGCCCCTCGCCCCTCCGCCGAGCCGCTCGAGCCCTCGACCGACTACCTCGAGGAGCTGCAGGCGGCGACCGATGCCGCGTACGCGACCGCACGCCATCCCGGCTCCGCCTTCGCCGGCGCCGACGATGCCGTGACCGCTCGCCTCGAGCACGCCGTCGAGGGTCTGCACGGCGAGCTCGTCGACCTCATGCTCGACCTCGCCGCGCATCCCGAGACCGCCTTCGAGGAGGTCCGCTCCAGCCGCGCGATCGTCGAGATGCTGCAGCGCCACGGGATCGACGCCCAGCTCGGCGTGCACGGCGTCGAGACCGCCATCCGCGCCGAGATCGCCCCGGCCGAGGGCGTCGAGAGCCCGACCGTCGCCGTGCTCTCGGAGTACGACGCCCTGCCGGTCATCGGCCACGGCTGCGGCCACAACGTGATCGCCGTGATGGGCCTCGGCGCGTTCCTCGCGCTCGCGGCCCTCGCCCAAGAGGACCCGGGCCTCGTGCCGGGCCGCGTCGTCTACCTCGGCACCCCCGCCGAGGAGGGGCACAGCGGCAAGGAGGTGATGGCGCGCGAGGGCGCGTTCGAGGGCCTCGACGCCGCCGTCATGGCCCACGGCTACGGCCACGACCTGGCCGATCAGCTGTGGCTCGGGCGGCGCACCCTGACCGTCGACTTCCACGGCCGCACGGCCCACGCCTCCGCCCAGCCCTTCATGGGGCGCAACGCCCTGGACGCCGCCTCCCTCATGTACCAGGGCATCGGTCTGCTGCGGCAGCAGACCCCGCCCACCGACCGCCTGCACGCCGTCATCACCGAGGGCGGGGACCGCGCGAGCGTCATCCCCGACCTCGCCCGCGTCCAGATGTACGTGCGCTCTCCCGCGCCGGCGACCCTGCGCGACCTGTCCCGACGGGTCGAGGACGTCGCGCTCGGAGCGGCCCTCATGACCGGCTGCGGGGTGACCGTCGACTGGGACGTGCACCCCCCGTCGCTGCCCGTGCGCACCAACGAGGCGCTCACCGGCCGCTGGGTCGAGGCGCAGCGGCGTCGCGGACGTGAGCCGCTGCCCCGCGGCGTCGTCTCCGAGACCCTCGCCGCGTCGACCGACTTCGGCAACGTCAGCTACCGGCTGCCGGGCATGCACCCGCTCATCCGCATCGCCGACCCCGAGGTCGCCCTGCACACGCGCGAGTTCGCGGCCGCCGCGACCTCCGACCGCGCCCGCTCGGCCGCCGCCGACGGGGCCTTCGGCCTCGCCGCGACCCTCCTGGACGTCCTGCACGATGACGAGCTGGCCCGCGCCGTGGCCGAGGAGTTCGCGGCCTCCGGCGGCGCCATCGACGTCCCGCATTACTTCGACTGACCCGCCTGACCAGCATCGGCTCCCCTCTGCCGATCGAGACTCGCCCGGACCGCATTGCCTCCCTTCCGCCCGACACCCCGCCCCAGGAGCACCGATGACCGCCACCCCTGCCCCGAGCGCCGGCCCCCGAGGATTCGGCGACCGGATCCTCAACGGCGTCGAACGCATCGGCAACAAGCTGCCCGAGCCGTTCATGCTGTTCCTGATCCTGTTCGCGATCACCGGCATCGTCTCGACCGCGATGGCGCTCGCCGGCGTCGTCGTCGAGGTGCCCGGCTCCGACGAGCCCACCGTCATCAAGGGCCTGTTCACGGGGGAGGGCCTGACCTGGCTGACCTCGAACATCGGCCAGAACTACATGGGCTTCCCGCCGCTCGTCACCGTGATGCCGATCCTGCTGGGCATCGGCATCGCCCAGCACTCCGGGCTGCTGGCCGCGGGGATCCGGACCATGTTCGGCTCGTCGCCCGCCTGGGCGCTGCCCTACGTGGTCGGCTTCGTCGGCGTGATCGCCTCGATCATGGCCGACTCCGCGTTCGTGGTGGTCCCGCCGCTCGCCGCCCTCGTCTTCAAGGCGGCCGGGCGCCATCCCGTCGCGGGTCTGCTCGGCGGCTTCGCCGCGGCCGGCGCCGGCTACTCCACCAACATCGTGCCGACCAGCCTCGACGCCCTGTTCGCCGGCATCACCAACTCGGTCATGGAGACCCTGCCGGGGCTCGGCGCGACCACCGTCAACCCGATCTCCAACTGGTGGTTCAACATCGCCGCGTCGATCATCCTCGGCGCGATGGCGGGCTTCATCATCGACCGCGTGATCGAGCCCCGGCTCGTGCGCCAGGACGTGCCGCGCGACGAGACGCTCGAGGACGGGGACGACTCCGGCACCTCGGCCGAGCACATGCGCGCCAAGCTCAGCCCGGTCGAGAAGCGCGGGCTCGTGGCGGCCGTGATCGCGGGCGTCGTGCTCACCGCGGTCGTGCTCGTCGCGGCGCTCCTGCCCTCCTCGCCGTGGCGCAACGAGGACGGCGGCTTCCTGCCCAAGTCCCCGCTCCTCGACTCGATCGTGTTCCTGGTGTTCGCGTACTTCGTCGTGCTGGGCCTGGTCTACGGCATGGTCACGGGCACCCTGCGCTCCACTGGAGACGCCGTGCGCATGATGACCGACGCGATCAAGGAGATGCTGCCGTTCCTCGTGCTCGCCTTCATCCTGGGCAACTTCATCGCGCTGTTCAACTGGTCCGGGATCGGCTCGTGGATCGCCGTGACCGGCGCCGAGGGGCTCGAGCGGATCGGCCTGACCGGCTTCGGGGCGGTGCTCGGCTTCATCCTGCTGGCGAGCGTGCTCAACCTGTTCATCATCTCCGGCTCGGGCATGTGGACGATCATGGCCGCGGTGTTCGTGCCGATGTTCGCGCTGCTCGGCTACGAGCCGGCGTTCACGCAGGCGGCGTTCCGCGTGGGCGACTCCGCGACCCAGATCATCACCCCCATGAACCCGTACATGGTCGTGCTGCTGGGCATGCTGCGGAAGTACGAGGCGCAGGCCGGACTCGGCACGCTGTTCGCGCGCATGCTGCCCTTCGTCGTGCCGTTCTGGCTGATCTGGGCCGCGATCCTCGCGGTGTTCTTCTTCGCCGATCTGCCGCTCGGCCCCGGCAACGGGATCTACCTCGGCGAGTGACGGGCGGCGCGCGCGGGGCGCGCGGGGCAGGGGGCTGACGTCGCGCTCGTGGCTGCTGGCGGACCGTGGCGTCGCGCTCGTGTCCTTTGGCGGACCGTGGCCTCGCCGGCACGGTCCGCCAGCGGGCTCATGGCCTGAGGGTGCCCGCGCCCGCGCTCGTGCGCGCCCCCGTCCCGGCGTCGCGCTGGTCCGAGAGTGGGTGACGACGGCGCACGGAGGTCAGGAGGTCCGGACGGGTTCCGCGGGCGGCCCCGCGACGGCGCCCATGCATCTGTCGGCGGGGGTTCGTAGTCTGACGGCATGGAATTCAAATACCTGGGCCGCAGCGGCCTCAAGATCAGCGAGATCATCTACGGCAACTGGCTCACCCACGCCTCCCAGATCGAGGACGAGCGGGCGCGGGCCTGCGTGCGGGCGGCTCTCGACAGCGGCATCACGAGCTTCGACACGGCCGACACCTACGCCAACACGGCCGCCGAGACGGTCCTGGGCGAGGCGCTCAAGGGCGAGCGCCGCGAGTCGCTCGAGATCTTCACCAAGGTCTACTTCCCGACGGGCCCCAAGGGCCACAACGACACCGGCCTGTCCCGCAAGCACATCCGCGAGTCGATCGACGCTTCCCTGCGGCGTCTGCAGACCGACTACGTCGACCTCTACCAGGCCCACCGCTACGACTACGAGACGCCGCTCGAGGAGACGATGCAGGCCTTCGCCGACGTCGTGCGCGCGGGCAAGGCCCTGTACATCGGGGTCTCGGAGTGGACCGCCGACCAGATCCGGGCGGGGCACCACCTGGCGCGCGACCTCGGCATCCAGCTCGTCTCGAACCAGCCCCAGTACTCGATGCTGTGGCGCGTGATCGAGGAGCGCGTGGTGCCCGACTCGCGCGAGCTCGGCGTCTCCCAGATCGTCTGGTCCCCGATCGCGCAGGGCATCCTGACCGGCAAGTACCAGGTGGGCGCCGAGCCGCCGGAGGGGTCGCGGGCGCGCGACGAGAAGGGCGGCGCCGACATGATCAAGCGCTTCCTCGACGATCCGACGCTCGAGGCGGTCCAGAACCTCCGCCCGATCGCCGACGACCTGGGTCTGACCATGGCCCAGCTCGCCGTGGCGTGGGTGCTCGCGAACGACAACGTCGCCGGCGCGATCATCGGCGCCTCGCGGCCCGAGCAGGTGACCGAGAACGTGAAGGCGTCGGGCGTGCGCCTCGACGCCGAGACCCTGCGACGCATCGACGAGGTGCTCGGCGACATCCCGGAGACCGACCCCGCCAAGACGGTCTCTCCGCCGCATCGGCTGAGCTGACCCGGGCGTCGAGCTGACCTGAGTGTCGAGCTGACCCGAGGTGCTCGGCGTCGCCGGCACCGTCTCGCCCGTGCGCCGGGGATCCCGCTGTTCCCCGACGGGCCCTCGATGCGGCGGCGCGCGATCGAGCAGCGCGTCGTGACCACGTCGCGTGAGCTCGACGCCGGTGACCCAGGGGCCTCGCCGGGGAGAGCGGGACGGAGCGCCGAGGGAGCGGGCCTCGAGGTCGACGACGAGAGCCGGGACGCCGTCCGTGGCAGCGGTCCCCCGAGAGAGGGCGTCGGGACCTCGGGTTCTCCCCCGGAAGGGACGGCGGGATCCACCATGTCGGCACGGTCGGCGCCTCCGTAGCGTCGAGGGCAGTGAACGACCCGGCCGGCCCGATCCGGTGGGCGCCCTTCCATCCCAGGAGCGAGACCATGCCCCTCTCCCCGTCCGCCGCGATCGCGGCGACGCCGACCCGGGTTCGCTGGACCCGCGTGGCCGCCTTCTTCGCGATCGCCCTCGCGGCCTCCGGCCTGCTCTCCGTGCCCTTCGCCCTCGGCGTCCTCCCGGAGGAGGCCGTGGGTCTCGTCGTCCCGATCGCGCAGCTCGCCCCGCTGATCGCCGCGCTGATCGTGCGCGACCGATCCGTCCGGAGGCGTGACGCCCTCACCCTCACCGTCCCGTCCCGCAGGGCCCTCTGGCAGGCCGCGGGAGTCGCGGTGCTCGCCTTCGCCTCGGTCCCGCTGGTGCGCGCCGCGATCGCGCTGGTCACCGGATCGGCGCAGCTCGGCGCAGGCGACGGCATCGCGATGATCGTGGTCGCCGTGCCCGTCGTGCTCGTCCTCCAGACCCTCTTCGGCATCGGCGAGGAGCTGGGCTGGCGCGGATGGCTGCAGACGACGCTCAGCCCGCTCGGCTTCTGGGCCTCCTCCCTCGTCATCGGCGTGCTCTGGGCCCTCTGGCACCTGCCGATCGTGATCGCCCTCGGGCTCGCCGGTCGCGAGCTCGTCGCCTACCTGCTGGTGATCCTCGCCGTCGCTCCGCTGCTGTCGACGCTGCGAGTGCTCGGGATGAGCGTGTGGCCGGCGGTGCTCGGGCACGGCCTCCTCAACAGCCTGCGCGTCGCGATCGACCAGAACCTCCTCTCCCCGGCGTCCGAGCGCGGGGACGGGGCGTTCTGGATCGTCGAGGCGAGCGGCTGGGCGCTGTGGCTCCTCGCCGCGTTCCTCGTGATGCGGGCGGCGGGGCGACGTGCGGGTTCGCACCGCCCCGGGGCATTGGCTAGACTCGTCCGCGACCCCTCGTGCGGTGTCACCTCGCTGAACTCCCCCAGGGCTTGACGGCAGCAAGGGCAGGCGGGCTCTGGCAGGTGCGCGAGGGGTCCTTCCATGCCCGGACGCAGGCAGAGCCGTCGGCCGCGACCCGCCCGGGCACGTGCGCAAGGTCGACCGGCGCGGACGCCCCGCGATGTTCCGCGAGCGGCCCGCGATGCTCCGCGAGGTGCGCGATCTCCGCCCCGCGGGGGCGCCGGCCAAGGTCACGGATCGACAACGAAGTCGGCTCCGGCACGGAAAACTGCTCTCCCGACGGGGAGATGTCCGCCACACTCGGTGCCTATCCGAGCGGCGACCGCCTCGCGGACCCGCCCGTGCCCACCGGCATCGGCGTGCTCTGCCACCGCCCGGACGCCGTACGCCTGCTTCCCCCTTGATGCAGGTCCCGTTTCCCCGACCACGAGGAGTCCGCAGATGACCGACCTCATCGGGTGGCTGTCCGGAAACATCCAGGGCACCCCGTTCATCGTCCTGTGCCTCGCCGCAGGCCTCTACTTCACGATCCGCACGGGCCTGCTGCAGATCAGGAACATTCCCGACATGCTGCGGCAGATCGTCCGCGGCGAGAAGTCCGCCTCCGGCATCTCCTCGTTCCAGTCGCTCATGATCTCGCTCGCCGGCCGCGTCGGCACCGGCAACATCGCGGGCGTGGCCACGGCCATCGCCTTCGGCGGCCCCGGTGCCGTGTTCTGGATGTGGATGATGGCGTTCCTCGGATCGGCCACGTCGTACATCGAGTGCACGCTCGGCCAGATCTTCAAGGAGCGCGACCGCGACACGGGCGAGTACCGCGGCGGCCCCGCCTTCTACATCGAGAAGGCCTACAGGCACACGCGCGGCCGGGGCTTCTCCCAGGTCTACGCGATCATCTTCGCGATCGTGTCCGTGATCGCCCTGAGCTTCTTCCTGCCGGGCGTGCAGGCCAACGGCATCTCCACCTCGATGGAAGGCGCGTGGGGTCTGCCGCTGTGGGTGCCCACCGTGGTCGTGCTCGTCGTGCTCGCGGTCATCATCATCGGCGGCGTCAAGACCATCGCGAACTTCGCGTCGCTCGTCGTGCCCGCCATGGCGATCATCTACATCATCGCGGCGATCGCCCTCATGGTCGTCAACGCCGACCAGATCGTGCCCGTCTTCAGCGAGATCTTCTCCTCGGCCTTCGGCATGAACGCCGTGTACGGCGCGATCTGGGGCCTCGCCGTGCAGTGGGGCGTCAAGCGCGGCCTCTACTCGAACGAGGCCGGCCAGGGCACGGGCCCCCACTCGGCCGCCGCCGCCGAGGTGTCCCATCCCGCCAAGCAGGGCTTCGTGCAGGCCTTCGCGGTGTACGTCGACACCCTGTTCGTCTGCTCCGCGACCGCGTTCATGATCCTGTCCACCGGCATGTACCGCGTCTACTCCGATGCCGTCGAGGACCCCTCGCAGATCCTCACCGAGGGCCCCGGCGGCCTGGCCGACTCGGTCAAGGTGGGCCCGGGCTTCGCCCAGGCCGGCTTCGACACGATGCTCCCGGGCGTCGGCGCCTCATTCATCGCGTTCGCGCTGCTGTTCTTCGCGTTCACGACGATCATCGCGTACTACTACATGGCCGAGACCAACCTGACCTACCTCATGCGCTGGGTCCCGAACCACACGGCGCGACGCGCCCTGGTGTGGGTGCTGCGCGTGCTCATCATGGTGGCCGTGCTCGTGGGCGGCCTGTCCACGAGCACCGGCACCGCGTGGGGGCTGGGCGACATCGGCGTGGGCGCGATGGCCTGGCTCAACATCCTGGCGATCCTCGTGCTGCAGTTCCCGGCGCTCAAGGCGCTCAAGGACTACCGGCAGCAGAAGAAGGCCGGGCTCGACCCGCAGTTCGATCCGCGGAAGCTCGGCATCGAGAACGCGGACTTCTGGATCGAGCGCGCCGAGAAGCGCGCCCAGCGCGACGGGCGCTCCGAGGAGGAGGTCGACGCGACGCGCTGACGCGGCTGCTCCCGCGGTGCGCTGACGTCCCCGCCCGAGCGGCTTACGGGGCCGGGCGGCGCACACATGTGACGCTGAGAGCCGCAGCCCTCGAGAATCGGAGGGGTGCGGCTCTCAGCGTCACCTCTGTGTCGGCGCACCCGACCGACCGGCCGGCCGTTCCTCCTACGGCGCGGGCCCCGGTAGCGTGGAGCCACGATCCCGCGTCAGCCCCGGAGGCATGCCATGCGCATCGAGTCCACCGACCACCTGGACCACCCGTTCGCCGACGTCGCCGCGTGGCATCGCCGTCCCGGCGCCCTCGTGCGGCTCACCCCGCCCGGCCTCGCCACGATCGACCGGCCCGCCGAGGGGGGACTCGACGTCGGCCGTCGCGTCAGCGTGCACCTCGGCCCGGGCATGCTGCCGACCGGGCGGCCCCGCTGGACGCTGCGACACGCGGCGCTCGCCGAGCACGACGACGCCCTGCGCTTCGAGGACCGGCAGGTGACCGGGCCGTTCCGCCTGTGGCATCACGTGCACGAGCTGCGCGGCGACGGATCCGGCACCACGGTCCGGGACACGATCGAGGCCGAGGCTCCGGGCGGTGGCCGCGTGGCCGATGCCGCCCTCGCCGACCAGGTGCGCCGCACCCTGACCTTCCGCACCGAGCAGCTGCGGGACGACCTCGACCTCCATGCCCGCTACGCCGACGCGCCACGGCTCACGGTCGCGATCGCGGGGGCCTCGGGTCTCATCGGCACCCAGCTCGCCGCCCTCCTCGAGACGGGCGGGCACCGCGTGCGACGCATGGTGCGCGGACGCGAGGCGGGCGAGGGAGAGATCTCGTGGGACCCGCAGCGCGGCGTGCTCGACCCGGCGGACCTCGAGGGCGTCGACGCCGTCGTGAACCTCGCCGGCCGCTCGATCGCCACCCGCATGACGCCTGAGGCGAAGCAGGAGATCCTGTCCTCCCGCGTCTCGAGCTCCGAGCTCATCTCCCGCACCATCGCGGGCATGTCCGACGGGCCGCGCGTCCTGGTCCAGGCGAGCGCGATCGGGTACTACGGGGCGCAGCGGCCCGGGGAGCTGCTCACGGAGGGCGACCTGGGCGGCGACGACGTGCTCGCGCAGGTGTGCCGGGCCTGGGAGTCCTCGACCCGGCGTGCCGCCGAGGCGGGCGTGCGGACCGTGCATCTGCGCACCGGGATCGTGCTGTCCGACGGCGGGGGAGCGCTCCTGCCCCAGCTGCCGCTGTTCCTGCTCGGTCTCGGCGGCCGTCTGGCCCCGCCCGACGCCGTGAGCAGCTGGATCACGCTCGACGACATGGTGCGCTCGTACGCGCACGCCCTGCTCACGGCGGATCTCGCGGGGCCCGTCAACGCCGTCGCCCCGCATCCGGCGACCGCGCGGGAGCTCGCCTCGACGCTCGGCCGCGTGCTGCACCGTCCCGCCGTCGTGCCCGTGCCGGCCGCCGGGCCCGCCCTGCTGCTCGGCCGAGAAGGAGCGCGCGAGCTGGTGCGCGCCGACCAGCGCGTGTCGGACGCGACGCTGCGCGACAGCGGATTCGAGGCCGCCTACCCGGAGCTCGAGGGCGCCCTGCGCCACGTCCTGCGACGCTGAGCGGCCGGCTGGCCCGGGTGGGGGCGGGAGTCCGTGGCGTGGTGTGCCGGACGACCGATAGCGGGGCTGGGTGCCTGCTCGCGGACCGTGGCCGGCGTGCGAGGGTCCGCCAGCGGACATGTCGGGACGACCAGGATGGATGGCTCCAGGGTCGCGCCTGCTCCCTCTCGCACCACTGGACACCCGGCCGGCCCGCGCGGCCTGCCCCACGTGGCCACCCGGCCTGCCTGCGCGGCCTGCCCCGCGTGGCCACCTGGCCTGCCCCGCGCGGCCTGCCCGCGGGTTCTGCCCCCGACCTGCCCGGCCGCCGGCCTGCCCTCGACCAGTCCAACCGCCCCACCTGTCCGCGCGGCCTCCGGGTTCGCTGCGGGCGCTGTGCACGGCCGTCTCGGACGTCGGTGCCCTCCACTAGCCTGTGGGGGTGGCCACCGCTCTGTACCGTCGCTATCGCCCTGAGACCTTCGCCGATGTCATCGGCCAGGATCACGTCACGGTGCCGCTCATGCGCGCCCTGCGCCACGGGCGCATCGGCCACGCCTACCTCTTCTCCGGCCCCCGCGGCTGCGGCAAGACCACGAGCGCGCGCATCCTCGCGCGCTGCCTGAACTGCGCCGAGGGGCCGACCGACGCGCCGTGCGGCGAGTGCGACTCGTGCCGTGACCTCGCCCGCGGCGGCCCTGGCAGCCTCGACGTCGTGGAGATCGACGCCGCGAGCCACGGCGGCGTCGACGACGCGCGCGAGCTGCGGGAGCGCGCCACCTTCGCCCCGGCGCGGGACCGCTTCAAGGTGTTCATCATCGACGAGGCCCACATGGTCACGTCGGCCGGCTTCAACGCCCTGCTCAAGCTCGTCGAGGAGCCGCCCGAGCACGTGAAGTTCGTGTTCGCGACGACCGAGCCCGACAAGGTGATCGGCACCATCCGCTCGCGCACCCACCACTACCCGTTCCGCCTGATCCCGCCGCAGGTCCTCACCCCCTACCTCGAGCAGATCTGCGCGGCCGAGGACGTGCGCGTCGGCGACGGCGTGCTGCCGCTCGTGGTGCGCGCCGGCGGCGGCTCGGCGCGCGACACCCTCTCCGTGCTCGACCAGCTCATGGCCGGTGCCGGCGACGACGGGATCGACCACGCGACCGCGATCGCGCTGCTCGGCTTCACCGACACCGCCCTGCTCGACACCGCCGTCGACGCGATCGCGCGACGCGACGCCGCGGGCATGTACGGCGCCGTCGAGCAGGTGATCGCCTCGGGCCAGGAGCCGCGGCGCTTCGTCGAGGACCTCCTCGAGCGGCTGCGCGACCTGATCGTGCTGTCCGCCGTGCCCGAGCGCGGCGAGGACCTGCTGCCCCAGCATCCGGCCGACGAGCTCGCCCGCATGCGTGACCAGATCGAGGGCTTCGAGACGGCGGACCTGTCCCGCTGCGGCGACCTCGTGCACGAGACGCTCTCGACCATGTCGGGGGCCACCTCCCCGCGCGTCCACCTCGAGCTGCTCGCGGCGCGCCTCGTGCTGCGTGACGAGCGTGCGCAGGCGGCGCCGGTCGGCGCGCCCGACGCTCCGCCGCGCGGGCAGGGCGCACCGGCCGGGCGCCCCGCCGCGGGTGGCCAGGCGAGCGGACGCGATCGTGCCCGCCAGATCGCACAGGAGCAGGCCGAGGCGGCACGGCGCGCCCGTGACGGCGAGCGCGCCGGCGACGTGCGCAGCGGCACCCCGGTCTCGACAGAGACCGGCGGCCGGCCCCACCCCGCACAGCGTCCGGAGGCCCCGGGAGACCAGGCCGCCTCGAGCACTCGACCCCAGGCGGCAGATCCTCGGAGCGAGGCGGGCGATCGCAGCCCCAGCACGCAGGGGGCGCCGCGTCCCTCGGGGCCCCGCTCCGCGCCGAACACGGGTCGGCAGGACGCCCCCGCGGCGGCTCTCTCGACGGACGACGACTGGGGGCCCGTGGCGCCCATCGGCGGCCGCGCCGCCCCCCAGGAGCCTGCGTCCGCGGACGGGCGCGGTGCCGGGCCGGAGGCGTCCCGCGACGACGGTCGTGTGCAGGGTCCCGGCGCCGCGCAGTCGGGCGCGGGCGAGCAGATGGTCGATCGCGCCGCGCCGTTGCACGGCGGCGTGCTCCCGCACTCCGACGAACAGGCGGACGGCGGTTCCGGCGCCGCCGCGCCAGGCGGCGAGGGCGGCCTCGACGCCGACGAGGTCCGTGGCCACTGGTCGGCGATCCTCGACGAGCTGCAGCAGATCCGCCGTCCCACCTGGGCGCTCGTCTCGCAGAACGCCCACGTGCATGCCGCCCAGGACTCGACTCTCGTGCTCGGCTTCGCGACCGACGGGCTGCTCGCCGCGTTCCACCGCGGCACCGGCGCGGGCAATGTCGCCGACGCCGTGCGCCGGGTCATGCGACGCGAGGTGATGGTCGAGGCGGTGGTCGGGGAGAACCCCGAGGCCGGCGGCGGCCCGCAGGGACCCGACGGCCGCGGTGGCGGGGGCCGCCCGGGCGGCGGTCCTGGCGGCCGCGATGGTCGCGCCCCGCAGGGCGCAGGCCCGAGCACGCCGCGAGGTGACGCTCCTGGCCGGCCGGCGAGCGGCGCGACCGGCACAGACGGCCGCGGCCAGCAGTCGCGAGGCGGCGGCTCCGGTGCGGGCGCCCCGGCAGAGCGGCGCGGAGGAACCGCCGGCGAGCACCGCTCCGCGGCAACCTCGCCACGAGGCATGGCGGCGGGCGGCCCCGGCTTCCCGGCCGACGACGATCTCCCGCCCGAGCCCGACGACCCGTATCCGCCGGACCCCTACGAGGCTCACGCCGCCGATCCGGGCATGTCGGGGGACTGGTCGTCGGCCGCGCCGGCTCGTGACGGCTTCTCGGCGCCGGCGGACAGGTCCGCCCCCGCTGCTCGCGAGGCCCGGCCCACGGCGACCGGCGGTCGCGCCCCCGCAGACGGTGGTCAGAAAGCTACTTCCCGACGGCCGGACGCTCGCGGCCAGGCACCCGAGGCGTCAGCCGACCCCGAGGAGCACGCTGACCTGCGCGGCCCCGCCCGGAGCGGTGGCGCCGCCGGCCCGTCGACGGACGACCCCGGGTCTGCGGCCGGCGTGAGCGCGGATCGGGAGCGGCCCGCCGAGCCCGCCCCGGTGGGCGCCCCGGACCTCACCCCGATCGTCATTCCCGACGACTCTCGGGACTCCCTGCCGGACGACACCCCGCGCACGCACGGCCAGGAGGCGCTGCGCCGCGCCCTCGAGACCGGTCGTCCCGTGCGCACCGAGCCCCGCACGGGCGCCACCGCTCCCCAGGCGACCACCGCGGAGGCCCCGACGACGAGCTCCGCGGCGACAGGGGAGGGGTGGGAGAGCCGCGATGCCCCGCCCGGCTCCGTGTCCCCCGACCGCGCATCCTCGGACCGTGCGTCCTCCGACCGTGCGCAGGCCGGCCCCGCACCGTCCGGCCCCGTGTCGCCGGCGCCGGCGGACTCGGCGTCCGGAAC
The DNA here is from genome assembly GCF_025725725.1 of Brachybacterium huguangmaarense. Classification (NCBI taxonomy): domain Bacteria; kingdom Bacillati; phylum Actinomycetota; class Actinomycetes; order Micrococcales; family Dermabacteraceae; genus Brachybacterium; species Brachybacterium huguangmaarense. The sequence goes on along the minus strand of NZ_CP107020.1, from coordinate 532,962 downwards.
ACGTCCCTCCTCTACGTCGTCGGCCGCGGCCCGCGGCACCGCGCCCGCCCCGTCCGCACGTCCCGACAGCGGACCGCGCTCGGCGAGCCGCAGCGGCGCCGCGCTCGTGCGGGAGGCGGCGCTCGCCTCGCGCGCCGCCGGGCCGACGAACCGCTCGGGCAGCCGTGCGGTCCGACCGGGGGACGTCGAGCCGGCACCCGAGGATCCGACCGGCGGCGCCTCCCGTGACGACGAGGACGCCCAGTACACCTCGCGCCGCCCGCAGGAGATCGTCGAGCAGATGCTCGGCGGCACGGTCCTGGAGGTCATCGACGAGACCCACTGAGGCCGGAGGCCGCTGAGCTGCGCGCGGGTGGCGACCCGCGCAGGGTGCGTCACGTCGGCGGTCCGGCCGTCGGACGGCGCGCCGTGCCTCGACCCCTCCCGTCGCGCTCGCCGCGAACAGCGGGCGCCGACAGGCGGGGATGTCGGCCCTCTCGCCTAGAGTGGCAGCCGTGTACGAAGGCATCGTCCAGGACCTCATCGACGAGCTCGGCAAGCTGCCGGGCATCGGCCCCAAGTCGGCTCAGCGCATCGCGTTCCATCTGCTCGATGCGGACGAGGCGTCCGTGCGCCGTCTCGCCGAGGTGCTCGTGACCGTCAAGGAGACCGTGCGCTTCTGCGAGATCTGCGGGAACGTGTCGGCCTCGGAGACCTGCCGTATCTGCTCGGACCCGCGCCGCACCGAGGCCGTGATCTGCGTGGTCGAGGAGTCCAAGGACATCGTCGCGATCGAGCGGATCCGCGAGTTCAAGGGCCGCTACCACGTGCTCGGCGGCGCGATCGACCCGATCGGCGGCATCGGCCCCAACGATCTGCGGATCAAGGAGCTCATGGCGCGCCTCGGCTCGGGCGAGACGCAGGAGATCATCCTCGCGCTGGACCCCAACATCGAGGGGGAGGCGACCGCCTCCTACCTCTCGCGGCTGCTGCAGCCCATGGACATCACCGTCACCCGGCTGGCCTCCGGGCTCCCGGTGGGCGGCGACCTCGACTACGCCGACGAGATGACGCTCGGGCGCGCCTTCACGGGGCGCCAGACGGTCTGATCGCCGCATGACCTACGGACAGCCCGGGCCGCCGCCCCCGCCCTCCCGACCGCAGGGACAGGTGCCGGCCCGCCCCGCCCATCCGGCCACGGGCGTGCCGGGATCGCCGCCGGGCCCCCACGCGGGCGTGCCGAGCCCCCACCCGGGAATGTCGGTCTCGACGCCGCCGGGCCCGAGGGTCCCGCAGCCCGCGACGGCTGGTCCGCCTCCCGGCGCCCTGCCTCCGCACTCCGTGCCGGCCCCGCGCTCCGCACCGCCGCCGCGCTCCGTGCCGCTACCGCACCTTGCCGGGACCTATGGCATGCCGTCCCGGCCGCCGCTGCACGATCTGCCCGCCCCGCCGCGGCTGCCCGCCGATCCGCCCGCGGTCCCCTCGGAGATCCTGCTCGAGTCCCGCGCCGAGCTCACGGCGCGTCTGCGCCGCGGGTTCTGGAAGCCGGGGCTCGTCCTGCTGGCGCTGTGGCTCCTGCTCGCGATCGGCTACATCCACTCCGCCTCGCCCACGCTGTGGGCGTTCACCCCGCTCCTGCTCGCCACGGGCGGCGTGCCGCTCACGGCGGTCCTGTCCCTCGTCGGCTTCAGCCTCGGCGGCATCGTGCTCCTCCTGGTGCTCGTGCCGATCGTCGGCACCGCGCTGAGCTTCGCACTGCTCCCCGTCGCTTCGGCGGCGGCCGCCCGCGTGAACCCGCGCCGGCACCTCACGGCCGTCGGGGCGCGCCGGGCCGTGTCGACCCGCATCGCCCGCGTGCTCGTGCTGCCGCCCGTCGCGGCGATCGCCCTCCTGCTGCTGGCCGTGCTCTGCCAGGCGCCGCTGCAGTGGAAGGACCTCAGCTACGGCGCGATCGCCGGGCTCGCGGGAGGCGTCGGCCTCACGTGGGTCGCCTCCGCGATCGTGCGCCGTCTGCTCGACGTGCCCGCTCTGCTGCGGCCCCGAGACGGCGAGGTGACCCGCTCCGGGAAGTTCCGGGAGGACGCGATCGCCCAGGACCGCCGCCATCTCCCGCCGAGCGGGCCGGTCGATCCGGGGCCCGCCGTCCTCCGGTCCCTGTTCGTGACCGTGCGCTCCCTCGTGACGTGGTGGGGGCCGGTGCTGCTGCCGACCATGTGGCTCGCCTTCGGCATCGGCGATGCGGCGGTCTTCTTCACCCGGATCAGCTCGTCCCTCGACACCACCATCCGCACCGGCCTGCCCTGGCCGACCTACGCGATCGGGTTTTTGCTGCTCGCGCTCCTGCTGGCCGCGATGGCCCTCGCGCCCCTCGTCGCGATGCGGCTGGCCGAGCCGCAGCGCGCGCTCGTCACGGACCTGCGCACCGCACCGACGTGGGCCCAGCGGGCCGCCGTGAACCCGTGGGAGGTCGCGGTGTGCCGCACCACGGCCGCGATCGACACGATCGCCATGGGTGCGGCGACGGTCCTGCTCGCGATCGGGCTGGGCGTCGCGGGCACACTCGACCCGATGGCGTGGACCTGGATCACGATCGACCTCGTCGTGCTCACGCCGCTGACCTACCCGGCCGTGCTGCGCGGCATGCAGGGCGGCCTGCGCGACGTGGTCTACGGACCCGCGGGCCGGTACATGCGACGCCGCACGCCGTTCGCCCTCATCGCCCCGCCGATCGGCACGCGCACCGAGCTCGCCGCCGACCCGTTCGTGCGGGCACGCATGCGCCGGCTCGGACAGGACGAGACCGTCAAGCCCGCGGGCGGCGGCAGTGCGGGAGCCGCCGCTGCCGGCGCCGGGGCGCTCGGCGCGGACGGCTCGCTGCCGGACTTCTCGGCGGGACGGTCGCCGCGGACCCGACCCCCGGCCGCCGCCCGGGACGACATCCCCGAGGACGTCACGGAGCTCGAGGGGCGCTGAGCAGGGGCGTCGAGGTCGGTCGCTGCGTGCTGCAGGAAGAGGTAGTCATATGGTCGGCCGACTCTCTCAGAGGGCTCGGCTGACCATATGACTACCTTCTCCGGCACAGCTCACGCGATCCGCGTCCCCGCTCCCACGCGCCGCATGGGGGTGCGGATCCGCCAGGTCGCGACGGCGATGCCGCTGGCCCCCGCGACCAGGTACAGCGCCGCTCCGAAGGGCCACACCGGGATCGACGTCGGCGAGGCCAGATCCGTCGGATAGCCGGGGATGCTCGTGTCGTAGCACATGACGAAGTGCGAGGGATCGGTCGGATGGGCCAGGTAGCGCACGCCGGTGCCGATCAGGACGAGGGCGTCGACGGTGCCCGGCGAGGAGTCGACGACCCCGCTCTTCGGGATCGGCGCCATGTCGGAGACGATGACGAGGGGGTTGACCCACAGCAGCGGCAGGGTGAGGTCGGTCCGCACGATCGGCATCTGCTGGACCGACTTCTGGCAGCTCACCTCGTCGAACTCGTCGCCCCCGCCCACGGGCCCGTACTCGGCCTCGTAGACGGTCACCTCCCGCGTGGTCGACAGCATCGGCAGGGTGCACACGTAGACCACGGGCAGGATCACGGTGGTGCCGAGCACCACCAGGTAGGACAGCACCACGGAGCCCAGCTGCCGCGACGTGAGGGACGACAGCCCCACCCCGACAGCCGTGATGCACAGCGTGATGAACGCGATCGCGATGATCACCCGGGCGAGGTAGAACACCGAGTTGCCGGCGATGAGCGCGGACGGCACGATCGACGGCAGCGCCGCGACCAGGAACGCGAGGCCCGTCGCCCATCCCGCGAGGACCTTGCCCACCACGATCTCGAGCGGGGACAGGAGCGTGGCCTGCAGGGTCGCGAGGGTCCCGGCGGTGCGGTCGCCGTTGATGGCGCCCGAGGCGAGGGCCGGGATGACCAGCAGCATCGCGAAGATCAGCAGGAGGACCGAGAAGCTGAAGACGATGGCGGCGACGGTCGCCCCCGGCATCGCGCTCGACGGGTCGCCGGTCATCCACAGCATGGCGACCGTGATGAGCGCGGACATGCCCAGCAGGAACACGAACCAGATGCCGAGGGCCACGTACCAGCGGATCGAGCGCACACGCTGGCGCAGCTCGAGACCGGCGACGAGCGCGATGGCGCGGGGACGGAATCTCATCACAGGGCTCCCTTGCGGCGACCGGCGTCGGTGGACAGGTAGGCGGATTCGAGGCGGCCGGAGGCGGGGGCGAAGACGACCACCCGCGCGTCGGCGGCGACCAGGTCGGACACGAGGCGCGCGGCCTGCGACTCGTCGGACACGAGGACGACGGCCTCGGCGTGTCCGCTCACGGTGCGCTCGGCCTCGGTCACCGGGATCCCGGTGATGCCGACGTGCTCGAGCGCCGTCCGCAGGTGCGCGGCGTCGAGGGACTCGATGCGCCACGGCTGGACGCGCCGCGCGAGGTCCCGCACGCTCGACTGGTCGACGAGCGTGCCGTGGTCCATGAAGACGACGTTGTCGGCCATCTCCTCGAGCTCGGACAGGATGTGGCTCGAGATGAGCACGGTGCCGCCGGCCGCGGCGAACTCCCGCACGATGCGCTGGAGGTTGCGCCGCGAGGCCGGATCGAGGCCCGAGGCGGGCTCGTCGAGCACGAGCACCTCGGGGCGATGCATGAGGGCGCGGGCGAGGCCGAGGCGCTGCTTCTGTCCGCGCGAGAGGACGTGCGCGCGCTGCGTCGCGAGCTGCTCGAGGTCCAGCTCGGCGAGCAGCTCGGGCGTGCGCTGGGCGATCTGCTCGCGCGGCATGAAGTAGGCGCCGCCCACCACGCTGAGCACCTCCTGCACGCGCAGCGAGTCCCACGTGCCGAACTGGTCGGGCATCCACCCGACCTTCGTGCGCACGGCCGCGGCGTCGACGAGGGGGTCGATGCCGCAGATCCGGACCGTGCCGGAGTCGGGGGCGAGCAGCGAGGCGAGCATGAGCATGAGCGTCGACTTGCCGCAGCCGTTCGGGCCGACGAGCGCGGTCACGGCCCCGCGCGGGGCGACGAGGCTCATGCCGGCGACCGCCTGCACTGCGCCGAAGGCCCGCGAGACCCGGTCCACGACGATGCCGGGCTCCTGCGGCGTCTGCGGGGACGCCCCCGGCGCTGCCGGAGTTCCGGGGGCGGCCTCGGCGCCGGCGGTCCAGGCGCCGGGCGGCGTGGGGACCTGCGGGCGCGGACCGGCCAGGCCCGGCGTCGGCGCCACCTCGCGTGGAGGCTCCTGCGGGTTGTGCCCGGCGGGGTTCTGCGCGTCGGCGCGTCCGGAGGGGCCGTGATCGCCCGTCGGCGGCTGCGGCGAGTACGCGTAGTCGCGGCACACCCGCTGCCCCGCCTGCTCGGGGTGCATCGGATCCTGCGTCGTCATGGGAGTCCCCTCAGGTCGAGTCGTGGCGCGGCTCTGCGGCATCCGCCGGTCGCCGCGGGCGGCGCCCTCGACGCATCGTGTCACACGACACGTCCTGCCCGGCGCGCAACCCGGGAAGAACCGGGGGAGAGACCGAGAAGAGCTTGTGGAGGAGATGGTGGAGGCGACGGAGCCGACCGTGCCCGGCCCCGGCGTGGTGCCCGGCGTGCCCGGCGCTATCCCTGCCGCCCCGGCCCTGCCGCCCCTGGGCGTGACGCCCGGGCGAGACACCCACCGCTCCCGCCCCGGGGACGTGCCCCCAGTACCCTGAGGTCGTGACCACCACCCCGGACTCCGAGGGCGCCGTGCGGCCCGTCCCGCCGACCGGTCCCCACCCGTCGACCTCGATCTACGACCACGGCTTCGTGCGCGTCGCCGCCGTCACCCTGCCGGTGGCCCTCGCGGATCCCGCGAGCAACGCCCAGCGCCACCTGGAGGTCCTGCGCGACCTGCAGCCGCAGCACGTCGGGCTCGCCGTCTTCCCCGAGCTCTCCCTGACCGGCTACAGCCTCGACGACCTCGTGCTCGCCGAGCCGCTGCTCGACGCGGTCGAGGCAGCGCTCGGCACCCTCGTCGAGGCCAGCCGCGAGCTGTTCCCCCTGATCGTGGTCGGCGCCCCCGTGCGATGGCGCCACCGGGTCTACAACGCGGCCGTCATGATCCACCGCGGACGCATCATCGCCGCGGTGCCCAAGGCCAACCTGCCCACCTACCGCGAGTTCTACGAGCGGCGCTGGTACGCGCCGGGCGACGACGTGATCGGCCAGACCCTCACCCTGCGCGGCGCGGGCGCGGCGGGGGAGCGCGTGCCCTTCGGCGTGCGCCAGCTGGTCGCGGTCGACGACGTGCCGGGACTCGTGGTCCACATCGAGATCTGCGAGGACATGTGGGTGCCCGTGCCGCCCTCGGCCGAGGCCGCGCTCGCCGGCGCCACCGTGCTCGTCAACCTGTCCGGGTCGCCCATCACCATCGGCCGGGCCGCCGATCGGCAGCTGCTGGCCCGCAGCGCCGCGAGCCGCTGCCTCGCCGCCTATGCGTACGCGGCGGCGGGGGAGGGCGAGTCCACGACCGACCTGGCCTGGGACGGGCAGACCTTCGTGTACGAGTGCGGGGACCTGCTGGGCGAGTCCCCGCGGTTCCCGCGCGGCTCCGCGGCCACGATCGTGGACGTCGACCTCGACCGCATCGTCGGCGAGCGTCGGCGCCAGGGCACGTTCGACGACAACCGGCGCACCCTGGGCGCCGACCAGGACGTCATGACCCATCACGCGCTGCTGCTGGCGCACGAGCCGGGCGGGGCCCAGGTCGACCCGGGCGTCTCGACCGACGACGGCCCGAACGTCGGACACCTCGAGCACCACGAGGTCAGCCGCGAGCGACCGGCTCTGGAGACCGGGCCGCTGCGCCGCCCGCAGGACCGCTTCCCCTTCGTGCCCGACGACCCGGCGCTGCTGGCCCAGGACTGCTACGAGGCCTACTCCATCCAGGTCGCGGGCCTCGTGCGGCGCCTGCAGCAGATCGGCGGGGACCGCCCGGGCGGCTCGCGCCCGGTGATCGGCGTCTCCGGCGGCCTGGACTCGACCCATGCGCTGATCGTGTGCGCGCGTGCGATGGACCTGCTGGGGCGGGACCGCTCCGAGATCCTCGCCTACACGATGCCCGGCTTCGCGACGACCGAGAAGACGCGCTCGAACGCGGAGCTGCTGGCGCGGGCCCTCGGCGCGAGCTTCGAGACCATCGACATCCGCCCCACGTGCCTGCAGATGCTGCGGGACATGCACCATCCCGCCGGCGACGGCGAACCGGTCTACGACGTGACCTTCGAGAACGTCCAGGCCGGCGTGCGGTACGACTACCTGTTCCGTCTGGCCAACCAGCGCCGCGGGATCGTGGTGGGGACGGGTGACCTGTCCGAGCTCGCCCTGGGGTGGTGCACGTACGGCGTGGGCGACCACATGTCCCACTACACCGTGAACTCGGGCGTGCCCAAGACCCTCATGCAGCACCTGATCCGCTGGGTCATCAGCGAGGGGATCTTCGACGCGGCGACCGGCGAGGTGCTGCAAGCCGTGCTGGACACCGAGATCACCCCCGAGCTGATCCCTCACCAGGAGGGCACGAAGGCGCAGTCCACCGAGGACTCGATCGGGCCCTACGCCCTGCACGACTTCACGCTCTACCACGTGCTGCGGCGCGGCTACGGCCCCGCCAAGATCGCCTACCTCGCCCATCAGGCCTGGGGCGACGTCGACCTCGGGGACTGGCCCTCGGGGTACCCCGTCGAGGACCGGCGCGCCTACTCGCGCGGCGAGATCAAGCACTGGCTCGAGGTCTTCGTGCGGCGGTTCTTCGCCAACCAGTTCAAGCGCTCGGCGATCCCCAACGGGCCCAAGGTGCTCGCGGGCGGCTCGCTCTCCCCGCGAGGGGACTGGCGCATGCCCTCGGACGCCGCGGCCGCGGCCTGGCTCGCCCAGATCGAGCAGGATGTGCCGGGCGACGACGGGGAGGCCCCCGGCGACAGCTGACCGGGCCGGGCGGGTCGGGCATGACCGGGCTGGCCAGCCCCCGCAGACGTGACCGGGCCGACGGGACGGGGCCGGGTGAGCGCGACGGGACCGGACTGGCCGGAAGCGCCCGCCCCGGCCCCCCGGTGCCCCTTGCGCTGACGACTGTCATCGATCAGACACGGACGGCACCCTGCCGTGGTCTCAACATCGTTTGAGAATGAGTATCATAAGGGTTGCGCGCGGTGGTCCTCGCCGCGCACACGTTCGTCCAGAAAGCTGCCCTGATGAGAAGAAGAGCATTCCTCCTGTCCACCGCCTCGGCCGCCGTCGGGCTCACGCTCGCCGCGTGCTCCTCGGGTGAGTCGTCCTCGACCGCGTCCGGCTCGTCCGACGCCGGGGGAGCGAGCGACGGCGGAGGCTCCGGCTCGGGGATCACCGTCGTGGCGTCCACCAACGTGTGGGGCGACCTCGCCGCCACCGTCGGCGGGGAGCAGGTCGACGTGACCTCCCTGATCTCCAACCCGGACGCCGACCCGCACGAGTACGAGGCGTCCACCCGCAACCAGCTCGCCCTGTCCAAGGCCGCGATCGTCATCGAGAACGGCGGCGGCTACGACGACTTCATCGACCGCATGCTCACCTCGGCCAAGAACACCTCGGCCACCGTGCTCAACGCCGTCGACATCTCGGGCTACACCGCCGGCGCCGGCGAGGAGCTCAACGAGCACGTCTGGTACGACTTCCCGACCGTCAAGAAGGTCGTCGACGCGATCGCCGACGCCCTCGGCGCGGCGGACGCCGCGCACAAGGACACCTTCACGGCGAACGCGCAGGCCCTCAACGCCAAGATCGACGAGCTGGTCCAGACCGAGGCCGACCTCAAGGCGAGCGACAACGGCAAGTCCGTCGCGATCACCGAGCCCGTGCCGCTCTACATGCTCGACGCGATCGGGCTCGTCAACAAGACGCCCGAGGAGTTCAGCGAGGCCATCGAGGAGGGCGACGACGTCCCCGCCGCCGTCCTCAACGACACCCTCACGCTGTTCACCGACAAGTCCGTGGACCTCCTGGCCTACAACGAGCAGACCGCCGGGCCGCAGACCGACGCCGTGCTCAAGGCCGCGAAGGACAACGGCGTGCCCGTCGTCGGCGTGACCGAGACCCTGCCCGAGGGCAAGGACTACGTGACCTGGATGAGCGACAACCTCAGCGCCATCGGCGACGCGCTCGGCAAGTGAGCGGGACCGAGTCCGCCGAGGCGGTCCTGTCGCTGCGCTCGGCGACGCTCCGCTTCGGCGAGCGCACCCTGTGGCACGGCCTGGACCTCGACGTGCATCGCGGTGAGGTGATCGCCGTGCTGGGGGCCAACGGCTCCGGGAAGTCGTCGCTGCTCAAGACGATCCTCGGACAGCAGCCGCTGACCTCCGGCACGGTCCGGTTCCTCGGGGCGCCCGTGCGCCGCGGCGACCGGCGCATCGGCTACGTGCCCCAGCAGACGCTCGCCGACGAGGGGGTGCCGCTGCGGGGCCGCGACCTCGTCGGGCTCGGCATCGACGGCCATCGCTGGGGTCTGCCGCTGCCCTCGCGCACGCGGCGCGCCCGCATCGAGGGGTTGCTCGAGGCGGTCGGGGCGCAGCGCTACGCCGACGCGCCCGTCGGCACCCTCTCGGGCGGCGAGCAGCAGCGCCTGCGCATCGCCCAGGCACTCGCCGCCGACCCCTCGCTGCTGCTGTGCGACGAGCCGCTCTTGTCGCTCGACCTCACCCATCAGCGCATGGTCGTCGACCTCGTCGACGACGCCCGGCGCCAGCTCGACCTGGGCGTCCTGTTCGTCACCCACGACATCAACCCCGTGCTCGACGCCGTCGACCGCGTGCTCTACATCGCGGGCGCCCGGTTCCGCATCGGCACGCCCGACGAGGTCCTGCGCTCGGACGTGCTCTCCGACCTGTACGGCGCGCCCGTGGACGTGATCCGCCATCGTGGGCGCGTGCTCGTGGTGGGAGCACCCGACCACGTGCCCCACCACGCGGACGACGCGCCGGACCCGCTCGCCACGACGGGAGGAGGGCGATGACCGCCGCGGAGCTCTCGGACTACCTGTCCCGCATCATCGACTTCTCCGACTACGGCGAGCTGCTGCCGCTCCTGCGCAACTCGATCATCGCGTGCGTCGCGCTGGGCCTCGTCGGCGGCCTGATCGGCGTGTTCGTGACGATGCGGGACATGGCCTTCGCCGTGCACGGCATCAGCGAGCTGTCCTTCGCGGGGGCCTCGGCCGGGCTGCTGCTGGGCATCGGGGTGGTCCCCGGGTCGCTCATCGGCTCGCTGCTCGCAGCGCTCGCGATCGGCGCGCTCGGCTCCCGGGCCCGCGACCGCAACTCGATCACGGCGGTGCTCATGCCCTTCGGGCTCGGGCTCGGCATCCTGTGCCTTGCCCTGTACCAGGGGCGCGCGGCGAACAAGTTCGGGCTGCTCACGGGCCAGATCGTCGCGATCGACACCCCGCGGATCACGTCGCTCGTGATCATCGTGGTGATCGTGATCGTCGCCCTGCTCGCGCTGTGGCGTCCCCTCCTGTTCGCGTCGACCGACCCGGCCGTCGCCGCGGCGCGCGGGGTGCGGACGGGCGCGCTGTCGATCGCGTTCATGCTCCTGCTGGGACTCGCGGTCGCGGTGTCGGTGCAGATCGTGGGCGCGCTGCTCGTGCTGTCGCTGCTCGTCACACCCGCCGCGGCCGCCCGCTGGATCACCGCCTCGCCGCTCACCATGTGTCTGCTGAGCGTGGTCTTCGCGCTCACGGCCTCGGTGGGCGGGGTGCTGCTGGCCGCGGGCAGCTCGGTGCCCATCAGCCCGTACATCACGACGATCTCGTTCCTCCTCTACGGGGTGTGCCGGGTCGTCGCCCGGGTGCGCAGGAGCAGGTAGGGCGTGCGGGGACCGCGGGGATCACGTGAGCGGTGTGCCACCTGGACTGGCCCCCGCGCGCCGGCGCAGAGCACCATGGACGGGGCCGCACGCCACCGGCCGCCGCTTCCCGAGCCGAACAGGACTTCCATGGACCTCATCCACCTGCTGATGGACCCGGCCCAGCTGCTGGAGCGCTTCGGGGACGCCTTCTGGTGGCTCTCGCACGTCATCGTGTTCATCGAGTGCGGGCTGTTCTTCCCGATCCTGCCGGGCGACTCGCTGCTGTTCGCGGTCGGGATGTTCTCCCACTCGGGCCAGCTCCATCAGCCCCTCGGGCTGTCGCTCGTCACGCTCATGATCGCCGCGGTCGCCGGCAACGTCGTCGGCTACGAGATCGGCCGCGCCGCCGGGCACCGGCTGTACGAGCGCGACGGCCGCATCATCAAGCGCAAGTACTTCGACCAGACCATCGCGTTCTTCGACAAGTACGGGCGCCGTGCCCTCGTGATCGGGCGTTTCGTGCCGGTCGTGCGCACCTTCATCACCGTGGTCGCGGGCGTCGGGCAGATGCCCCGCCGCGTGTTCTTCACGTGGTCGGCCGTGGGCGCGGTGCTGTGGGTCGTGCTCATCACGGTCCTCGGGTACTTCCTGGGCGGTGTCTCCGCGATCCGCGACAACCTCGAGATCGCCGTGCTGCTGATCGTCGCGCTGTCGGTGATCCCCATGGCGATCGAGGGGCTGCGCGCCTGGAGGAAGAGCCGCCGCGAGCAGGACCGCGCCTCGACCGGCAGCAAGGCCTGAGACCTGCTGCAGCTGACCGGCTCCTCGGGGCGAGCGGCAGGACGTGGTCGGAAAAGGTAGTCATATGGTCAGCCGAGTCCCTCACGGTGGCCGCTCGACCATATGACTACCTTCTCCTGCACCCTCCCCGCCCGCACGGAGGTCCTCGACCTGCTGGTCGACCCCTTGGGCCGGCACGGGGACTCTGGTTACGGTGGAAGCGACGCCCCGGACACCTCGGGGCCCACCGATGCGCGCCGCCCGGGCCCGGCCACGAGCCCGCCGGAGCGGCGCCCGAGCACAGGAGGTCCACCATGGCTGAACTGACCGGTCGCACCATCGCCCTCGTCGCCACCCGCGGCGTGGAGGAGCCCGAGCTCGCCCAGCCGCTCTCCGCCCTCTCGGACGCGGGGGCGACCGTGCGGCTGCTCTCCCCCGAGCAGGGCACCATCACCGCTCTGCAGGGGGACTGGGACCGCGGCCGCGACTTCGAGGTCGACGGGCCCGTCGCCGGCGCGAGCGCGGCGGACTACGACGCCGTCGTGCTGCCGGGCGGCACCCTCAACGCCGACGCCCTGCGCGTCGACACGGACGTGGTGCGCTTCGTGCAGGAGTTCGCGAGCGCCGGCAAGCCGATCGCCGCGATCTGCCACGCCCCGTGGATCCTCATCGAGGCGGGGCTCGTCGAGGGCACGCGCCTGACCAGCTACACCTCGCTGCGCAGCGACCTCGAGAACGCCGGCGCCCAGTGGGTCGACGAGCAGGTCGTGACCGACGGCGGGATCACCACGAGCCGCAACCCCGGCGACCTCGACGCCTTCAACGCCGAGATCATCGCCCGGGTGAGCGCCCGGGGCTGACGCGCCGGGCAACGGGCTGTGTCGGGGCCGGGAGGCGCGGTACCGCAACCCCTGCGCCTCCTGCCCCGTGCCCGTCGTGCTCCTGCCGCTGACCTCCCGCCCCGGCGTCAGGCCCGGCCCCCGTACTCCTCCGGTCCGAACTCGCCCGCGACGGGCCGCCCCGCCAGGAAGGCGGCGACATCGTCCACGGCGCCGTCGCCCAGGCGGTGCAGCTCACGCCCCATCGACCCTGCCAGGTGCGGGAACAGCTCGACGTTGGGCAGCGTCCACAGCGGCGAGTCGGGGTGGGGGAGCTCGGGATCGGTGACGTCGAGGACGGCGCTGATCCGGCCCGTGCGGAGCTCGGCGATCAGGGCGTCCTCGTCGCAGATCGCGCCGCGTGCGGTGTTGATGAAGGTGGCGCCGTCTGTGATCCTCGCGAAGTCCTGCGCGCCCAGCATGTGACGGGTGCGCGGCGTGGAGGCCGAGTGCAGGGAGATCACGTCCGAGGTGGAGAGCACCTCCTCCCGGCTCGCGGCCCGCACCCCGAGCGCGCTCGCCTCGGCAGCGGTCAGGTGGGCGGAGTCGACGAGCACAGTGCAGGCGAAGGGCCGGAGCAGCTCGATGACGCGCCGGGAGATCCGCGACAGGCCGATGATGCCGATCGTCGCGCCGTAGAGCCCGATGGTCCGGTACGCGGGGCCCGTGAGGTCCGGCCTCGCGTGCTCACGGCGGTAGTCGTCCCGGGCCCGGAAGGCGTTCTTGGCGGCCAGGATGATCATGGCCAGGGTGAACTCGGCGACGGGCTCGGCGTTGAGCTGGGTCTGCGAGCTCACGCGGACGCCGTGGTCGAAGACCTCCGGGCCCGCCACCCCGCGCACGGATCCGCCCGCATGGGTCAGCAGCCGCAGGCGGGGCAGGGCGCCGGCGGCGAGCAGGGCGTCGACCGGCCCCGTCTCCCACCCGGTCACGAGCACGTCGGCGCGGCGCAGCAGGGCGAGGCTCTCGTGCGTCGCGTGCGCGGCGGGGTCCGAGTCGAGCACGACCTCGCCCAGGTCCCGCAGACGCCGGACGGCGGCGGGGTCGAAGAACCGGTCGCGATAGTCGTCGAGCACGGAGAGGACGATCGTGGGGCGGTCGGTCACGGGCACTCCTCGGTCGGTCGCGACGCCGGTGCAGGCCGCCGCGTGGGTGGACCGACAGCTCCCTGAAAGCTTCCTCGGGGACGATCGCCGCAGGTCAGGCGGGTGACTGCGATACTAGACCAGGGCCGCAGCGACGGCTCGGTGGTCGAGCGGCCCGCGCGCGGCCCGAAGGGAGGACAGAGCGATGACGTCGAGCCCGGAGGCCCGGCCACGGGTGCTCGTCCTGGCGGGGCGGGGCCGCTACGAGGACCCCTGGCACGACCACGCGGCGACCTCGCACCTGCTGGCCCGCCTGTTCGAGACCCACGGCCTCGAGGCCACGGTCGCCTCCCTGTTCCCGAGCACGGCCGAGCTGATCGCGGCCCGGACGCACGACCTCCTCGTGGTCAACGGCGGCACGGGGCGCGTCGACCCCGAGTTCGACGGGACGGACGAGGACTGGCAGCCGTTCCACCGCGCGCTCCACGACCACGTCTTCTCCGGCGCCCCGCTGCTCGCCCACCACCAGGGCATCAACGCGTTCCTGGACGATCCCGCGTGGCCGCGCATCATCGGCGGCCGCTGGGTGCGCGGCACGACCTACCATCCCCCGCGGTCGCCGGCCCTCTTCCGCGTGGTCCCGGGCGCGCACCCCCTCACCGAGGGGCTCGCCGACATCCCCGTCGACGACGAGCGGTACACGCTGCTGGCCCCCGAGGACGGGGTCGTCGTCACCACGACCCAGCTCGAGGCGGGCGTCGAGCATCCGACCAGCTGGGTGAACACGGCGGGCGGCGTGCGCACGGTCTACGACTCCCTGGGCCACGACGCGCGGGCGTTCGAGTCCCCCGAGCGGGTGGCGCTGCTCCTGCACGAGGTGAACTGGCTGCTGGGACGTCCCCTCGACGCGTGAGCCGCGCCGGGACTGCACCGTCCCCGGCACACGCCGCGCCCTCTCGCCGCAGCCCCGCCCCGGTCCCGCATGCCGAACCGCGGCCGGGGGTCCCGCGCCCCCGCTCGTAGACTGAGCGCGGTGGTCTCTGCGCGGACCACCGGGCCCGGCGCGCTCGGGCTCACCCGAGTCACCGGGGCCCGGCAGCACCCGGCCCCGCTCCGGGTCGGCGAGCGGACGGCGTCCGCCACGGCCCGGACCCATCGCAAGGAGCCCACCCCCGATGAGCCTGGTCGTCCAGAAGTACGGCGGATCCTCCGTCGCGGATGCCGAGAGCATCCTGCGCGTCGCCCAGCGGATCTCGCTGTACGCGAAGGCCGGGCACCAGGTGGTCGTGGTCGTCTCGGCGATGGGCGACACGACCGACGAGCTCATCGACCTCGCCGAGCAGGTCACCGAGAACCCGCCGCCGCGCGAGCTCGACATGCTGCTCACGGCGGGGGAGCGCATCTCGATGGCCATCCTGTCGATGGCCCTCAACAGCCTCGGCGTCTCGGCGCGCGCCTACACCGGCTCCCAGGCCGGCCTCATCACCGACACCACGCACGGCAAGGCGATGATCCTCGACGTCACCCCGGGCCGGATCCGCGAGGCCGTCGACACCGGACACGTCGCGATCGTCGCCGGGTTCCAGGGGGTCTCGCGGAGCACCAAGGAGATCACGACGCTCGGTCGCGGCGGCTCCGACACGACCGCCGTCGCGCTCGCCGCCGCGCTTGACGCCGACGTGTGCGAGATCTACTCCGACGTCGACGGCATCTTCACGGGCGACCCGCGCGTCGTGCCCGCGGCCCGACGCGTCCCCGTCGTCTCGTGCGCGGAGATGCTCGAGCTCGCGGCGCACGGCGCCAAGATCCTCATGGTCCGCAGCGTCGAGTACGGGCGGCGCTACGGCGTGCCGCTGCACGTGCGCAGCTCCTTCAGCGGCCGCATCGGCACGATCGTGTCCGACGAGCCCGACCGCGAGATCCCCGTGGACCCCGAGCTGACCCTGCCGATCCGCGCGGTGGCCGACCTGGGCGGCACCCCGATCCTGCCCGGTGCCACCCAGGCACCGACCGTCGACGCAGCAGCAGCAGCAGCAGCCGCTGCCGCCCCGGCCGGCTCCGGCGGCACCATGCCCGCGGCCGCCACCACGACTTCCGACGCGGCCCCGTCCGCGACCACCGACCCCGAGGAGGCCCCCGTGCCCGACGACATCGACGAGCAGGGCCTCGAGGCCCCGATCATCTCCGGCGTGGCCCATGACCGCTCGGAGGGCAAGATCACCGTGGTCGAGGTGCCCGACATGCCCGGCAAGGCCGCGCGCATCTTCGACATCCTCGCGTCGACCGGCGCGAACATCGACATGATCGTGCAGAACACCTCGACCACGAACGACACGGTCGCGATCTCCCTGACCCTGCCCGAGTCCGACGCCGCCGGCGCCCTCGCCGCGCTCGAGGCCGCGCAGGCCGAGGTCGGCTTCTCCGAGGTCCGCTACACCGATCGCATCGGCAAGGTCTCCCTCGTCGGCGCCGGCATGCGGCAGTCCCCGGGCGTCTCGGCCACCCTGTTCCGCTCGCTCGGCGAGGCAGGCATCAACATCGACATGATCTCGACGTCGGAGATCCGCATCTCGGTCGTGACCGACATCGACCGTCTCGACGACGCCGTGCGCGCCATCCACACCGCCTTCGACCTCGACTCCGACGCCGCCGAGGCCGTCGTCTACGGCGGCACCGGCCGCTGACGGGGCGGCGTCGCCGGGTGCATGATCGACTCGGAACCCGCCGACCCGCCGACCCGGCTCCGCCCGCCACCCCCGTCCACCGCCCGCTTCCCCAGGAGGCTCCCGTGACCGAGACCAGCACCGCCCCCGTCGACCGCGCCACCGCCGAGGGCCCCGGCTACACGCCCGAGGGCCCCGTGATCGGGGTCGTGGGCGCGACCGGCCAGGTGGGCCGCGTCATGCTCGCCCTGCTCGCCGAGCGCGCCGTGCCGCACTCGCGGATCCGTGCCTTCGCCTCGGCGCGGTCGGCCGGCTCGACCGTCTCGTTCGCCGGTCGCGACGTGCTCGTCGAGGACGCGGAGCTCGCCGACCTGACCTCCGAGGGCCAGCGCGTGGACGTGGCGATCTTCTCGGCCGGTGGCTCGACGTCCCTGCGCCTGGCCCCGCGCTTCGCCGACGCCGGCGCCGTCGTGATCGACAACTCCTCCGCGTGGCGCAAGGACCCCGAGGTGCCGCTCGTCGTCTCCGAGGTCAACCCCGAGGCGATCGAGGACCGCCCGCGCGGCATCATCGCCAACCCCAACTGCACCACGATGGCCGCGATGCCCGCCCTCAAGGCCCTCCACGACGCCGCGGGCCTGACGCGGCTCGTGGTCGCGACCTACCAGGCGGTATCCGGCTCCGGAGTCAAGGGCGTCCAGGAGCTCGCCGCGCAGATCCGCGCCGGCGCCGACGACATCGAGGCGCTCGCGGTCGACGGCTCCGCCGCCGCCCTGCCCGCCCCCGAGGTGTACGCCGCGCCGATCGCGTACGACGTCGTCCCGCTCGCGGGCAGCATCGTCGACGACGGCTCCGAGGAGACCGACGAGGAGCAGAAGCTGCGCAACGAGTCGCGCCGGATCCTCGGCATCCCGGATCTGCCGGTCGCCGGCACGTGCGTGCGCGTGCCCGTCGTGACCGGTCACTCCCTCGTCATCCACGCCGAGTTCGACCGAGCGATCGCCCCGGACGAGGCGCGCCGGCTCCTCGAGGCCGCGGACGGCGTCGAGCTCGCCGACGTGCCCACCCCGCTCGCCGCGGCGGGACGCGACGGCACCTTCGTCGGCCGGATCCGCCAGGACGCCTCGGTGCCCGACGGGCGCGGCCTCATCCTCTTCGCCGTCGGCGACAACCTCCGCAAGGGCGCCGCGCTCAACGCGATCCAGATCGCCGAGATCGTCGGGCGCTCGTTGCGCGCGGGGGCCCGGGCCGCGTGACCGTCGCCGTTCGATGCGCGGCGCCCGGGCGCATGGGCGTCGCGCGCTGACGGCGCAGGCTACAGTGAGACCGCCATGACGACACTTCCCCGCCCCCTCGAGGGATCCGAGCCCGGTCCAGCCGCTCCTGAGACCGTTCTGAGCGACCGGGCCGGCGACGTGCTCGGGCTCCAGGAGGCGACATCCCCGCCGGTCGCGCCGATGGACCCGATCGCGCACGCGATCTCGACGCTCGACGCCGTGTCGGGGCAGATGGCGCCCACGGAGGTCGGCGGTCGCAGTCGTCGGCGGGAGATCCTCGACGCCGCCTCGGAGCTGTTCGCGGTGCGCGGCTACCGCGGCACGAGCCTGCGCGACATCTCCGGCAAGGTGGGCATCTCCCACCCCGGCATGCTCCACCACTTCAAGTCCAAGGACGCGCTCCTGGACGCCGTGATCGACGACCTCGAGGGCCACGCCCAGCACGTCATCGACCACATCGACACGTTCGACACCATCACCACGGAGCGGCTGGAGAAGATCGTCAAGGGCGACTTCGTCACCGACTCCCAGGAGATGCTGCTGTTCGCGGTGCTGAGCACCGAGGCCATCGCCCCCGACTTCCCGTGCCGGCTACGCCTGATCCGGCTGCGCCGCGTGTACGAGCACATCGCCGAGCACGTGCTGCGGGCCTTCGAGGCGCGCGGCGAGCTCGTCGAGGGCCTCGACCTCGCGTGGGCCGGGCGCCTGCTGATCTCCATGCGGATCCCGCTGATCACCCGCGAGGCCACGATCGGCGCCGTGCAGCCCAGCAGCGCGGGCGTCGCCGGGCCCGACTACCTGCGCCTGATCGAGATGCTCCTGCGCTGACACACCGGGGCGCCCGCCGCGGGCGCCCTCTTCGACCCGGCCGGCGTGCGCCGGCCCCGCTCCATGGAGGGACCGCCCATGTCCGAGACCGCCGGTTCGATCGCGCTGAGCTCTGCCGGAGACGCCGCCCCCGAGCTGCCCGCCGGGCTTCGCCTCGAGCGCCGCGAGGACGGCACGATCGTCGCCGCCCGCACCGGCGCCGCCGCTCCGCAGCTCTACCTGGCCGTGCTCGACGACGCGGTCGTCTGGGGCACCGAGCTGGGCGGGCTCGTGCGCCGTCTCGCCGCCCAGGGGCACCCGATCGCGCCGCACCACGGCGTGGTCCTGGCCTATCTGCGCGGCGACGACGTCGCCTCGGCCCCCTCCACGTTCTTCGACGGCGTCCTGCGCCTGCGCGCCGGCGACGAGATGCGCATCGCCGCGGACGGCTCCGTCGACCGCCTCCGCCCGGAGCCCGCCACCCCGGCCTCCTCGGTGCCGCTCGCCCGCGCCGTGCAGGGCGCCGTGGAGCGGTCGCTGTCCGACGCGCCCGCGGGTGCGCCGACGGTCGTGCTCGGTGAGGACCTCGCCTCGGCCGCCCTGCTCGCCGCCGTCGACGGCGCCCGCCCTGCGCGGACGACCGACGAGGCGACACCCGGCGAGGCGGCACCGCAGGATGACGACTCCGTGCGGGCCGTGCGCGTGCGGGCCGGCTCGACCCGCGCCCAGGACTCCTCGGCCGAGACGGGCGGCGCCTCCCGCGCCGCCGTGGCGGCCGAGTCCGTCGGCGCCGCGCTGCGCACCGTCGGCCCCACCACCGACCGTTTCAAGAAGGACCTCGGCGATCTCGTGCGCACCCAGGCCGAGCCCTTCGGCGGCCTCGGGGTGTACGCCCACTACTGCGCTCTGCGGGAGGTCGCGCACGAGACGGGCACCGCGGCGCTCGTGCTCGACGCGAGCGGGCCGCGCGGTGCGGGCCTCATCGGCTCCTCGTCCGCCCCCGAGGTCGTCGCGGCTCCTGCCTCCGCGCTCGGCGCGGTGCGCGAGCGGATCGCCGCGCGCGGGCGCACCGCGCTCACGGCCGACGCGC
Source organism: Brachybacterium huguangmaarense (assembly GCF_025725725.1). NCBI lineage: Bacteria > Bacillati > Actinomycetota > Actinomycetes > Micrococcales > Dermabacteraceae > Brachybacterium > Brachybacterium huguangmaarense. The sequence continues at coordinate 513,540 of NZ_CP107020.1, read as the reverse complement.
TCCTGGCCCGCGCCTTCCTCGAGGACACCGCGGCCGCCGGCCATCTCGCCTCCGAGCCGGCCTCCGCCCGCGACACCGCGGCCGTGGTCGCCGCCCAGCGCAACGCCGAGCGCTTCGGCCTCGCGTTCGCGCTCCCGCTCGTGGACCCCGAGGTCGCCTCCGTGCTCGCCCAGTCCACCGGCGCCGACGGCGACGTGCTCGCCCCGCTCGCGCCGCTGGCCGCGCCGCGCGCCGTCGCCACCGAGCCCGAGCGGATCGCGCCCATTGACCAGCACGAGTGGCTGTCGCGGCTCAAGGGCACCCTCCACCAGGTGTTCCGCTCCGAGCAGTTCGCCCGTCGCCCCTGGAGCGACCAGCGTGCCGTGCTCGAGGCCTTCGAGGCGCACGTCGCGGGCCGCACCACCGGGGGCGACGAGGTGTTCTGGCGCCTGCTCAACCTCGAGCTGTGGATGCGCGAGTGCGTCGACGACCCGACGCGCGAGGCCTCCGACGAAACCGACGACGCGTGGGAGGGCCAGGACGACCACGGCCGCTTCGACGAGCCCGAGCCCAAGCCCCCGCTCGCCGCCAACCCCGGCAAGAAGCTCGACCTCGAGGTGCGCGACCCGCGCTCCGCCGCCCCCGTGATCGCCCGGCGCTACCCGCTGCAGACCGGCAAGTTCGCCGCGGACTCCGACATGGACGCCGAGGTGACGCGCTACGTGTCCGGGTTCTTCGACGCGCTCGACGCCGAGCTCGCAGCCGACGGCCCCGACGCCGAGGACCATCGTGCCGCGACCGTCGGCAAGCCCTGGAACCTCACCATCTCCGAGAAGATCATCGCGATCATGCAGGGCCGCTCCTACTTCGTGTGGGACGTCCAGCCCACGTGGTGGGCCCAGAACCTCTCGCGCTACGTGGCGCGCACGCCCGCGGGCATCGGCCTCGGCGACCCCGTGACGATGCAGCTCGCGATCCAGGAGGCGGGTCTGCCCCGTGTGATCGCGGCCTCCGCGGCCGGGGCCGCCGGCAAGGTGCTGCGGCGCAAGGGCTGGTTCTACCACGTCGTCGGCGGCAACGTGCGCGCGATCGACGGGCCCACCGAGTACTCGGTCTACCCGGCCAACGTGTCGGCCAAGCTGCCGCCCAAGGATCCCGACCTCGTCGCCCGGCATCTGAACGACGTGGTCCGAGCGGCCGTGCCGCAGGCGTGGCGGGAGTCCTTCACGGGCACCGTCGTGATGGACGCCAACGACATCGGCCGCAACACCCTGGGCAAGGCGGCCCCGCACAGCGGTACCCACTACGAGCTGCAGTTCGCCGACAACCCGCTGGGCCAGGGACGCGAGCAGACCCCCATGGCCGTCGTGTTCGAGCGGTGATGGACAGCGGCGCGGCGCAGGTGGGCGGTTCGGCGAGACCGGGCCTCCCGTCGCGCGCCCCCGCGCTCGACCCGCGCACGATCGCGTCGGCGACCGTCGAGGACGAGGACGGGCGCCGCGTGGGTCGCGTGCTCGACGTCTACCTCGTCGATCGCACCGGGCAGCTCGCGGCCGTGAGCGTCGCGCTCGGTCCCTTCGCCGATCACGACGCCGTGATCCCCCTCGACATGCTCTCGCCGGCAGCGCCCGGCCGGGTCCGCGTCGCGGCCTCCCGTGACCGGGTGCGCACGACGGCCATGGCCGCGCCGGCCACCGCCCACCTCGAGCCCGACGCGCTCGCCGCGGCCCGACGCGCGCTCGCCGCGGAGGCCGCGCCGTGAGGGTCCTGCTGCTGTCGCACTACTACCACCCCGAGCACGGCGCCCCGCAGCGGCGGTGGAACTCGGTGGTCCGCACGCTCCACGAGGCCGGGCACGACGTGGCCGTGATCGCGCCCCCGCCCCACTATCCCGCCGGCCGGGTGGCCGCGGAGGACCGTGAGCGCTACCGACCGGGGACTGCGGATCGCGGGCCGGCCGGGGAGCTCGTGGTCCGCGCCCGCTACCTGCCCCACCGGGGCGACATCCTCACCCGCAGCCTCGACCACGCGGTGACGTCGGTCGACTCGCTGTGCCGCGCGGTGTCCCGCTTCGGTCGGCGCGCCCTCCGCCCGGACATCGTGGTGGCGACGGCCCCCGCGGTCGAGACGCTCGTCGCGGGCAACGCGATCGCCGCCCTGTGGAGGATCCCGCTCGTCGTCGAGATGCGCGACGCCTGGCCGGACCTCGTCACCTTCGTCGGGCCCGCCTCGCAGCGCGGGTGCCGCGTCTCGGCCGCCAAGGCGTTCGTCCACGAGCGGGTCACGGCCCTGCAGCGGCGCGCCGACGCCGTCGTGACGACCACCGCCGCCTTCGCCGAGATCCTGCGCCAGCGCGGACTGGAGCCCGTGCACGTGGTGCGCAATGGCACCGACACCTCGCGGGTGCCGTGGTTCGAGCCGCACACGACGGGCGAACACGACGAGCTGCGCTGCGTCTACCTCGGCAACCTGGGGCGATCCCAGGGGCTCGACCTCGTGGTGCGCGCCGCGGCCGTCCTCGCACGCCGCGGCGTCCCGATCTCCGTGCGCCTCATCGGGCACGGCGCCCATGCGCGGGCCCTGGCCGACCTCGCCGCGGCTCTCGACGCCCCCGTGATCGTGAGCGGGAGGGTGCCGCCCAGTGAGCTCGTCCAGCACTATGCATGGGCCGACTCCGTGATCGTCTCGCTCACCGCGTGGGAGCCCTTCGACTGGACCATCCCCTCCAAGCTCTACGAGGCGCTCGCGACCGGCCGTCACGTGACTGGGATCCTGCGCGGCGAGAGCGCCGCGATCATCGAGACCTCGGGGGCGGGAGACGTCGTGCCCCCGGGAGACCTCGACGCCCTCGTGGACTTCTGGGAGGGCCTCGCCGCCGACCGCTCCCGTCTCGTCCCGCGCGGCGACGGCCGGCACTGGGTCATGAAGCAGGCCGAGCGGTCGCGTCTCGCCGAACGGTATGTCGGCATCCTCGAGGAGCTCGTCGACGGACGGAGCGGCGGGTCGGCGACGCCCGGGGCTGACCGAAGCCGTCGCACCCTCGGTGCCCCGCGCGCCCAGGGGTCGACAGGTGTGCGCACCGCGATCTGAGCTGTGGACTGTGGGAGACTCCGTCCACGGATGATCCTGCGTCGCGTGGCGATCGTCCGAGCGGTACCGCCCCACCCCCTGCCAGCACATGGCCGTGAACTTCCGAACCGATCCCCAGGAGTTCGCATGTGGACCCAGAACGTTGATCCCCTCGACCACCTCGTGCTCTCCGCGCTCGTGGCCGCCATCCCGATCCTCGTGTTCCTGCTGTGCCTCGTCGTCATCAAGCTCTCCGGCATCACCGCCGCCCTGATCGCTCTCGGGGTCGAGTGCGTGATCGCGCTCGCCGTCTTCGGGATGCCAGCAGGGTCAGCTGCGGGGGCGGGCCTGATGGGCCTGCTGACCGCCATCTGGCCGATCGGCTACATCATCGTGATGGCGGTATGGCTGTACCGCCTGGCAGTGGTCAGCGGACGCTTCGACGTGATCCGCAGCTCGATCCGCAGCATCAGCCCGGACCGGCGCATCCAGGTGCTCCTCATCAGCTTCGCCTTCGGCGCGTTCCTCGAGGGCGCCGCCGGGTTCGGCGTGCCCATCGCGATCTGTGCGGCCCTGCTGGTCCAGCTCGGCTTCGGCGCCGTGCGAGCCGCCATGATCTCCCTGGTCGCGAACTTCGCGGCCGGTGCCTACGGCGCCATCGGCATCCCCGTCCTGGTCGGTGCACAGGTGAGCGGACTCGAGACGCTCGACGTCTCTCGTGCGCTCGTCCTGCTGCTCCAGCCGCCGACGCTGCTGGTGCCCTTCCTGCTGGTCTTCATCCTCGACGGGGTGCGCGGGCTGCGGGAGACCTTCCCGGCCGCCCTCGTCGTGACGGTGGTCTTCAACGCGGTGCAGGCCGGGATCCTATGGACCCTGGGCCCGGAGCTCGCCGACCTCGGTGCGGGTCTCGCGGCGATGCTGTCGATCATGGCCCTGAGCCGGGTGTGGTCCCCGCGGCGCATCGACCGCGGCGAACGCGCGGACGAGGTGGGCACGCCCGCGGCCGGTGCCCAGGACGCCCCCACCCTCAAGCAGGTCGCGATCGCCTGGAGCCCGTTCTACATCCTCACCGCCTTCATCCTGCTGTGGTCGCTGCCCGTGGTGAACAGCCTGTTCGCCACGGGCGCGCTGGCCCCGACGGTGTTCGCGGTGCCGATCCCCGGCGTCACCGGGGCCATCACCACGGCATCGGGGACGGTGGTCGACTCGACCTGGAGCTTCGGCCCGCTCGCGGCGACCGGGACGGCGATCCTGTTGGCGGTGATCGTCACGTTCCTGACGGCGCCCAGCCTGTCCGTGCGCAGGCTGCTGGGCGAGCTGGTGGGGACCGTGCGCTCGCTGGGCAGCGCGATCGCGCTGATCGCCCTGATCCTGATGTTCGCCGACATCACCAATTACTCGGGGGCGACCGCCTCGATGGGTATCGCCCTCGCCGCCACCGGTTCCCTCTTCCCGCTGATCGCCCCGATCATCGGCTGGATCGGGGTGTTCCTGACCGGGTCCGTGGTCAACAACAACACCCTGTTCGCACCGCTGCAGGTCTCGACGGCGGCCGGGATCGGCGCTGACCCCGCGCTGCTGGTCGCCGCGAACACGGCCGGGGGCACTGCGGCCAAGGTGATCTCCCCGCAGTCGATCGCGATCGCGGCCGGTGCCGTGGGGCTGCCCGGGCGCGAGGGCGAGGTGCTCCGCGCCTCGATCGTCCCCAGCCTCGTGCTGCTCGCGCTCACCTGCGGCTGGTGCTTCGTGCTGTCCCTGCTCGTCTGAGGGACGTGCGTGCGCGGCGGGCTGCGCGTGTCGGCACCGGTGTCTCGTCCACGCCTTCTGCAGGGGGTCGCCCGCCGTGACGTCGGTGCGGGGTCTCCCGACGTGACGTCGGCGGGGGTCTCCCGACGTGACGTCGGCGCCAGGCTTCCTGCCATACTGACGCCCATGCGCGGAATCATTCTGGCGGGCGGCACCGGGTCGCGCCTGCACCCCCTGACCATCGGCGTCTCCAAGCAGCTGATGCCGGTCTACGACAAGCCGATGATCTACTACCCCCTGAGCACCCTCATGCTCGCGGGGATCCGGGAGATCCTCATCATCACCACCCCGCAGGACCAGGCCGCCTTCCAGCGGGTGCTCGGGGACGGCAGCGCCTTCGGGGTCGAGCTGCAGTACGTCGTCCAGCCCTCGCCGGACGGCCTCGCCCAGGCGTTCGTGCTCGGGGAGGAGTTCCTCGACGGTGAGCGGGCCGCCCTCGTGCTCGGCGACAACCTGTTCTACGGGCAGGGCATGGGCAGCCAGCTGCGCCGCTACACCGAGGTCGACGGTGCTGCGGTGTTCGGCTACTGGGTCGCCGACCCCACCGCGTACGGCGTGGTCGAGATGGGAGAAGACGGCAAGGCGGTCTCCCTCGAGGAGAAGCCCGCCGAGCCGCGCAGCAACCTCGCCGTGCCCGGCCTCTACTTCTATGACGACACCGTGGTCGAGCGCGCCAAGGCGCTCAAGCCCTCGACCCGCGGGGAGCTCGAGATCACCGACCTCAACCGTTCCTACCTGGACGACGGCTCGCTGAACGTCGAGGTCCTCACGCGCGGCACGGCGTGGCTGGACACCGGCACCTTCGACGACCTCGCCGCAGCGGGCGAGTTCATCCGCACGGTCCAGAAGCGACAGGGCCTGTCCATCGGGGCACCCGAGGAGGTCGCCTGGCGGATGGGCTTCCTGAGCGACGACGAGCTGCGCGAGCGCGCCGAACCCCTCGTGAAGTCCGGCTACGGCGCCTACCTGCTGGACGCCCTGGAGCGGGAGCGCCTCGAGCGCGGCTGAGGCCGGATCGGGTTCGCCGGCCGGACGTCCTGTAGCCCGAGGCCTCGCTGCCCGTCGAGCGCTGCCGGCCCGGCGCCCCACCAGTCGTCGAGTGCTGCCGGTCGGCTGCCTTGCTGGCCGACCGCCCGCTGGGCCGTGCCCTGTGCCCTGTGCCCTGTTGCCCGGGCGCCCTTCTGCCCGGACGTCCTGTTGCCCGGCGCCTTGCTGGCCGGGCGTTACCGGTCGTCGGGGGCTGCCGGTCGGCTGCCTTGCAGGTCGGGCAATCCGTCGGCCGGGCGGTCGGGCTCCTTGCTGGCCGGGCGCCTCGCTGGCCTGTGAGCGCTGCCGGTGAACGCTGCTGGCGCCATGGTGTGGGATTTGGGGCTCTGGACTGGAGGTCGGTGCCACTGTGGGTGGGGGCGTGTCGGAAGAGGTAGTCATATGGTCGGGCGAGCCCTGTCAGAGGCTTGGCTGACCATATGACTACCTTTTCTGACAGGCCCCGGCGCCACCCGAGTTTTCTCAGGGAGTCCGGCCCCACCTCGGGCCCCCTCCCCACGGTGGGAGCTTCCACAGGCGCGAGCGTGCGGTGGGGGACGCCGCGACGCGCGAGCATCCTGGCCCCATGCACTCGGCGAGCTCGATGTCGCTTCCCGCCGGTGGGGTGCGTCCCCGTCGCCCCCAGTTCGTGTCGCGGCTCTCGCCCCACCTGACCGGCCGTGATCACGGCATCTATTCGCGCGCGGAGCTTCGTGCCGCCGAGCGCACGGACCTTGACATCCGGCGAGCCGTGCGACGGGGCCAGCTCCTGCCTGTGGCACGGGGATGGCTGGCGACGCCGTCCGCACACCTCGGCGCCGTCCGGGCTCTCCGGGCAGGCTCCCGCCTGACCTGTGTCGACGCGACGTCGATCCATGGCATCTGGACCCCTGGCCGGCCGGCGGATGAGCGACTCCACGTGTACCGGCGACGGCCGCGCGGCGATCACGAGCGGTGGGCGCTCCCGCATCCGCCGTGGCTGGGGACCTGGCCCGAGCCGGATCCCGTGGCCTCTCTGCACCTGAGCCTCGCCCACGCCATCCGCTGCCAGACCCCGGAGACGGCATCGATCCTTCTCGAATCCGCTCTGCATGAGCGGCGGATGGCCCCTCTCGAGGTGGAGCAGCTGCTGGAGGAGGCGCCGCTTCGCCTCAGCAGGAGGATCGGCATGCTGTCCACCGCGAGCGAGTCGGGTTCGGAGACGCGCGTGGTGCGCTGGCTGCGGCACGCGGGGTTCGCCGTCGAGCAGCAGGTGTACGTCGAGGGGATCGGGTACATCGACGCGTATGCGAGCGGCGTCTTCATCGAGGTGGACGGCCGCGGACACCACAGCTCGCCCAGCGCGTTCGAGGTGGATCGGCAGCGTGACCTGGCCATGAGACGCCTCGGGCTCCAGCTGGTCCGGGTGAGCTATCCGCAGGTCTGGTACAGCTGGGAGACGACGCGAACAGCGTTGCGCGAGGTGATCCGCAACGTCGGGAGGCAGGGCAGGGGCGCGGTGGCGAGGCTGGGCGGTGGGCGATACACGTAGCGCGGCGTCCCGGCAGCGGACACCGCTCTATGCACGCTCCGCCGCAGTTCCCCGCACGCTCCACCTCCCCGCTCCGCCGCAGTTCCCCGCACGCTCCACCTCCCCGCTCCGCCGCAGTTCCCCGCACGCTCCACCTCCCCACTCCGCTCCCCGCACGCCCCGCCGCAGTTCCCCGCACGCCCCACCTCCCCGCTCCGCCGCCGCTCCGCGCACGCCCCGCCGCCCCACCCCGCGCCCCTCACGCCCCGTCGAGGTCGAGCTCCTACACTCCGACGGATGATCTGCGAACAGCCCCCTCGCACTCAGACCCCCGGCCCTCCGCGCGACGGGCGATCCGCCGCCGAGGAGCACCGCCGCTCTCGGGGACCGCGGCTGCGACGGCGCTCGGTGCTCGCGGGCGCCGGCGTCGGCGCCGCCGCCCTTGCCCTCGCCGCCTGCCGTGACGGCGAGGAGTCGCGGACGGCCGCCGCGCCGACGGTCACGGTCTCCGAGTTCCCCGATGCCCGCGGCGACTGGACCGTCTGGTCCATCGACTACGAGCTCGGCGCGGACGAGGAGGCGCCGGAGCTCTACCGGGCCGCGACCCAGCAGGCCCGCCACGACGCCCTGCGAGCCAAGCGGTCCGAGCGCGCGTGGTCGGCGAGTGAGCCCCTCCTCGTGCTGGACCCGTACGGCACCACCCGCACCGGCCTCTACGTCCATTTCGGGGCCCGTACGGGCGGGAAGCTAACCTTCACCGTGTCCGCGCCTTCGACCGCGGACTTCACCCGGACCGCGGCGAACCACGCCGAGACCACGGGATTCGAGGGCCTCGTGGTCGGACTCGTGCCCGGCGCCCACAACACGCTCACCCTCACCTGGACGCCGGACGAGGGCGAGTCGATCAGCGGCGAGATCCGCCTCACGGCGCCGTCTCCGGCCTCCCAGTACGCGACGGCGCTCGCCGCCGACATCGTCGATCCCGGCGCTCTGACACCCGGCCTCTTCGCGATGAGCGGCGTCACCAGCCTGAGCAACAACACGTATCTGATCGACAACGCCGGCACGATGCGCGCCGAGGTGGCCGGCACCGATGTCGAGGAGCACCACTTCGTCGTCGAGGGCGATCGCATCGTGACGACCACCGGATCGACGCAGGTCTCGGTGCTCGACGCGCTCGGTCACGCGGGGACCATCATCGACCTCGGCGACCAGATCGCCCACCACGACCTCTGGGTCGTCGATGACGTCGCCTACGTGCTCACCTCGCAGAAGGGCTCGAACCGGTCGGAGGACAGGGTGACGAGGGTGGACCTCTCGTCCGGCGAGGCGGAGGAGATCCTCGATCTGCGGGACGTCTTCCCCGAGTACGAGAAGCTCGCCCATGCCCGCAGCGACGGCGGCCTCGGCGATCCGGCCGCGACCGGGAAGGACTGGATCCACCTCAACACCATCCAGGTGCTCGACGGCGTCATGTACCTCTCCTCGCGAGAGACCTCGACCGTCATCGCTCTCGACGGGGCGCTCGACGGTGACGCGCGGCCGACCGTGCGATGGATGCTCGGTGCGGAGGCCCTCTGGAAGGGCAGCGGCTACGACGGCCACTTCCTGCGTGCCGAGGGCACGCCCGTCGGGATCGCGGGACAGCACTCGGTGCATCGCATCGACGACCCCTCGCTGCCCGACGGCCAGTTCTACCTGGAGATGTTCAACAACAACTACTGGTACCTCGGGACGCGGATCGCGAAGGACTGGGAGGAGGCCGGGCCCGCCAACGCCTCGACGGACGAGATGGAGGGGACGAGTCATCTGCTGCGCTACCTCGTGGACGAGAGCGCGGGCACCTACCGGGAGGACCTCGTCGTCGACGTGCCCTACTCCTCCGTGGTGTCCAACGTCTTCCGGCTCGGCACCGGTCGCATCGACCAGAACGCCGTCGTGAACTCCGGCAAGGCCAAGGAGTTCTCCGAGCGGGCGGCGGACGGCAGGATCCTGGCCTCCTTCCGCTACGACGCCTCGAACCTGGGCTACCGGGTCTACAAGGACACCTTCGAGGGGTTCTGGTTCGCCGGGGCGTGAGATCGTCGTCGCGTCGCATGACGGTCCGGCGGTGCGTGAAGGAGGTGCCGTATCCTTCCTGTGTCCGCGCTCCGCGCGGCCCGGGGGCCTGACGTCATCGTGCGCCCCCATGGCCCCGGTCCGGCGTGGCTCGGGGCGTCATCGCCCCGCCTTGTCGCACCGCCACCGTCCCAGGAGAGGTATCCATGGCCCCCCGCACTCTGCTCGTCACCGGCGGAGCCGGTTTCATCGGCTCGAACTTCGTGCACTACGTGGTCGAGAACACCGACGACTCCGTGGTCGTCCTGGACAAGATGACCTACGCGGGCAACCGTGCCTCCCTCGCAGCTCTCCCCGAGGACCGCGTGCGCCTGGTGGTCGGGGACATCGCCGATGCGGCGACCGTGGACCCGCTCGTCGCCGAGGCCGACGCCGTCGTGCACTACGCCGCGGAGTCCCACAACGACAACTCCCTCGCGGACCCGTCGCCGTTCCTGACCACGAACCTCATCGGCACGTACACGCTGCTCGAGGCGGCCCGCAAGCACGGCACCCGCTTCCACCACATCTCGACCGACGAGGTCTACGGCGACCTCGAGCTCGACGATCCCGAGCGCTTCACCGAGCGCACCCCGTACAACCCGTCGAGCCCCTACTCGTCGACCAAGGCGGGCAGCGACCTGCTCGTGCGGGCGTGGGTGCGGTCGTTCGGGGTGCAGGCCACGATCTCGAACTGCTCGAACAACTACGGCCCACGCCAGCACGTGGAGAAGTTCATCCCCCGCCAGATCACGAACCTGATCGACGGGATCCGCCCCCGCCTGTACGGGGCGGGGCAGAACGTGCGCGACTGGATCCACGCCGACGACCACTCCTCGGCCGTGCTCACGATCCTCGACCGCGGCGCGATCGGCGAGACCTACCTGATCGGCGCCGACGGCGAGAAGTCCAACAAGGACGTCGTCGAGCTGATCCTGCAGCTCATGGGCCACGACGCGGGCGACTACGACCACGTCAACGACCGCGCCGGCCACGATCTGCGCTACGCGATCGACTCGACCAAGCTGCGCACCGAGCTCGGCTGGAGCCCCGCCTACCAGGACTTCGAGAAGGGTCTCGCGGCGACGATCGACTGGTACCGCGACAACGAGTCGTGGTGGCGTCCGCAGAAGGAGCAGACCGAGGCCAAGTACGCCGCCACCGGCCAGTGACGCGAAGGCGATGCGGTCGCGCGGTCCGCTCCGATGACGACCCGCCGCCTCGCCCGACCCCGCGCGTCGCTCCTCGCCCGCTCAGCTCCGCCGTCCCACACTCGTCCGTCCCGCAGGAGAACACCGCGATATGAAGCAGCTCGCCGTCCATCCCACACCCATCCCCGGCCTCCTCGTGATCGACCTGCCCGTCCCAGGCGACAACCGCGGCTGGTTCAAGGAGAACTGGCAGCGCGCCAAGATGGTCGAGGCCGGACTCCCGGACTTCGGGCCCGTCCAGAACAACATCTCGTTCAACCAGGCCGTCGGGGTCACGCGAGGCATCCACGCCGAGCCGTGGGACAAGTACATCTCCGTCGGCACCGGCCGCGTGTTCGGCGCGTGGGTGGACCTGCGCGAGGGCCCGTCGTTCGGCACCGCCTACTGGCACGAGATCACGCCCGACGTCGCAATCTACGTGCCGCGCGGGGTGGGCAACGCCTTCCAGACCCTCGACGCGCCCGCCGTCTACACCTACCTCGTCAACGACCACTGGTCCGAGGGCGCGCAGGCCCAGTACACCTTCGTGAACCTCGCCGACGAGACGGTCGCGATCCCGTGGCCGATCCCGCTCGGGGAGGCCGAGCTGTCGGCCAAGGACGAGGCGCATCCGCGGCTCGCGGATGTCGTCCCCGTGCCGTTGCGTCGCACCCTGATCGTCGGCGGGGGAGGGCAGCTCGCCCGCGCGCTCGAGCGGCGCTGGAGTGCGCGTGAGGACGTCGACGTGGTCGGCCGCAACGCCCTGGACATCGCCGACGCGCAGAGCGTCGCGTGCTTCGACTTCACGCCCTACGGCACGATCGTCAACGCGGCCGCCTACACCGCGGTGGACGCCGCCGAGACGCCGCAGGGCCGCCGCGGCGCGTGGGCCACGAACGTCGCGGGCGTCGGCCGCCTGGTCGAAGCCTCGCGGGAGAGCGGGGCGCGCCTCGTGCACGTCTCGAGCGACTACGTGTTCGACGGCACCGCCGAGGTCCATGCCGAGGACGAGGCGTTCAGCCCCCTGGGCGTGTACGGCCAGTCCAAGGCGGCCGGCGACGCGCTCGTCGCGACCCTTCCTGCGCACTACCTCATCCGCACCAGCTGGGTGGTGGGCGACGGCAACAACTTCGTGCGCACGATGGCCTCGCTCGCCGAGCGCGGCATCGACCCGTCGGTCGTGTCGGACCAGGTCGGGCGTCTGACCTTCACCGACGACCTGGCGGCCGCGATCGACCACCTGCTCTCGAGCGGCGCGGCGTACGGCACCTACAACGTGAGCAACAGCGGCGAGGCGCGCAGCTGGGCGGACATCGCGGCGCGCGTGTACGAGCTGGTGGGCGCCGATCCGGCCCGCGTGACCCCCGTGACCACCGCCGAGTACTACGCCGGCAAGGAGGGCATCGCCCCTCGCCCCGAGCACTCGGCGCTCGACCTCGCGAAGATCCAGCACGCTGGCTTCACGCCCCGCGACCAGGACGAGGCGCTCGCGGCGTACCTCGCGGGCTGACCGGCGGGGCGCACGACGAGGCAGGAGGAAGGCGGCAGATGAGCACGGCGCACGAGGCCGCACAGCCCGGCGAAGCGGATCCGATCCCGGCAGGGTCGGTCGTCGGGGAGGATGCGCCCGCAGCGGCCGACCTGGTCCTGGACGACCCGGCCCTCGACAACCCGGCATGGTCGTCGCTCACCGGCGCCCATGCGCGCTTCGCGAGCGGGAACGCGCTCGTGCAGCGCTATCCGGAGGACGTCTGCCCGTTCGTAGGCATCAAGGGCTGGTCGGATCCGGACGTCTGGGACGCGATCATCGACGTGTTCGGCCATGGCGCCGAGATCGGCATCTCGCACGCCGAGCCGACGCTTCCGGACGGCTGGGCCCGGCTCGGCACGCATCCTGGCGTGCAGCTCGTCCAGACGGCGCGCCTGAAGCCGCGTCCGTACGAGGAGGCCGTCGAGCTCGACCTCGAGGACGCACCCGACATGCTCGATCTCGTGCAGCGCACCCAGCCCGGCCCCTTCCTGCCCCGGACCGTTCAGATGGGCCGGTACATCGGGGTGAGGCGGGACGGCAAGCTCGTGGCGATGGCCGGCGAGCGCCTGCACCCGGCCGGTTGGACGGAGATCAGCGCGGTGTGCGTCGATCCCGCCTACCGACGACAGGGTCTGGCCTCCCGTCTCGTGCTCGACGTGGCCCACGGCATCCAGGGTCGCGGGGACAAGGCGCTCATGCATGCCTCCGCCGCGAACACGGCGGCGATCAGCGGCTACCAGAAGCTTGGGTTCCGCCTGCGGCGCCGCACACCCTTCGGGGCCGTCCGCACTCCCTGACGTCGGATGTGCGTGTCCGTGAGGTGAGGGTGCGTCGGTGCCGAGCCTGGCGGCCCGACGCGGCCGACGGGGTCGGCGGCGCGGCGTGTGCGGTGGCGCGGCGTGGGCTGCCCGGCGGGGTATCACGACGTGCCCGCCGGCCCGGCCCGGCGGCCCAGCCTGCCCGGCGGCGCAGCCCGACGTGCCCGGCACCCCGCGGGGGATGCGGGTCAGCGTGATTCCGGCGTCTCCTGGGCGAGCCGCTCGGTCAGCGGCGGGCCGAAGACCCGCGTGGCGGTCGCCTCGAACGCCCCGAGGCAGGGGACGACGGCCAGCACGGTCTGCGCCAGGACGAGAGCCGGCGCGAACCAGGCGTCCTCCTCCGCGGTGACCACCGTGAACACGAGCAGGACGAGGGGCGGGACGAGCGCGGCGGGCGAGACCGCCGGTTGCACGCCGACGATCAGCCCGGCGACGATCACGGTCACCGCCAAGGACAGATGCATCGTCCCCATCCGCAGTGCATCGGTGTCGAGCGCGGCCATCAGCTGCAGCACCGCGGCGAGTCCCAGGCCGAGACCGATCAGGATCTTGCGCGCACCGTACTGCCCGAGGCGGGACTGGACGAGCTCTCGTCGTGCGGCGATGCCGATCGCCTGCCCGACGAGCACGCTGCCGAGGAGGAGCAGGAGCATCGGGGACGCGTCGAGCGACCGGGCGAGATAGATGTCGCTGTTCCGGTTCAGGTGCACGTACACCGCGTGATTGCCGAGGAGGAAGGCGAATCCGCCCATGATCACGACCGCAGCGGAGGTGATGAGGGCCCCGAGGTGGCGGTAGGCGACCGCGGCGATGAACGCGAGGACGAGCACCGCCTAGACGCGGCCCTCGGAACGGTTCTGGTCCCGCATGGTCAGCTGGTATACCACGGTGCCCACGAGGATGAGCGACGCTGTCCCGCACAGCGTCGCCCGGACGAGGTCCCAGGCGCGGATGCTCCAGGCGCCGGTGTGGTCGGTCATGCCGTCTCCTCCGTGCGTCGAGGTCGTCCAGGAAGCTATCACGGGCCTTCTCGTGGTCACCGGTCGCCCGTCGGGGCTCCCCGCGTCCCCTGGCCTCGGGTGTGTCGGCCCAGGGGCGCGCGCGGGGGTTCGCGCGGCAGGCGCGGCAGGCCTGATGGGTGTGACGGCAGCGTTGCTGTGCTGGTCAGGGGGTGTTCAGGTCGGGGCCGGGTAGCGCGGGAGTCCAGGTCGGGCCGGACAGGTCGCGGCAGGCCAAGTCATGCGGCCGGCCAAGTCAGAGTGCCCAGGTCGGGCTGTCCGGCTCGGGTTGTCCAGGCCGGGGCCGGCCAGGTGTCAGGCTGTCCGGCTTGGGGCCGGGGGAGGTGAGGGGCGCAGGGGCGTTCGGCTCGGGCTCGCGGAAGGGGTGCGCTGGGGGTTGTCCTGTGGCCCGGCTGTCCTGTGTCCTGGTGTGCGCTGCCAGAACTGGTAGTCATATGGTCGGCCGCCCTCTCTGAGAGGCTCGCCCGACCATATGACTACCTTTTCTTGCAGCTCACCTGCTGAAGGCGGCCCCTACGGCGGGACCTCGCCAAAACCAGCGGTGGTGAATCACCCCGCCCCGCGTCGATAGGGTCGGGCACAGCGCAGGGCGAGGATCCGAGTGGCCGACCGGGCCGGCCGTAGCGATGGTCGACCGGGCCGGCCGCAGGAGTGGTCGACCGGGCTGACCACATCGGTGGCCGGCCGGGCTGGCCGCAGCGAGCCCCTGCGTACCACGCGGCAGAGAAGGGATCGGACATGGCCAGAGAGCAGCACCCCGTCGACTACCGAGGGACCACGGTGCTCATCACGGGCGCCAGCTCCGGTCTGGGCGCCGAGTTCGCCCAGCACCTGGCGCGCCGCGGCGCCGACCTCGTGCTCGTGGCCCGGCGCCGGGACCGGCTCGAGGAGCTCGCACGGCGCCTGCACGATGCACACGGGGTGCGGACCACGGTGATCGAGGCGGACCTCTCCGCACCGGACGCGGCGGGGTCCCTGGTCGCGGAGCTCGAGGCGCGTGACATCCAGGTGAGCTCGCTCGTCAACAACGCCGGGTTCGGCATGGCCGGCCCGATCGCCGAGGCGGATCCGCGTCAGCTGCACGAGATGGTCATGCTCAACGTCGCGACGCTCACCGATCTCACGCGCGCGCTGCTGCCACAGCTGGTGCAGGACGGCCGGGGCGTCCTCGTGAACATCGCCAGCGCCGCGGCCTACCAGCCCCTCCCGGGCATGGCGGCCTATGCGGCGTCGAAGGCGTACGTGCTGTCCCTGACGCAGGCCCTCGCGTACGAGACGAGGGACAGCGGGCTGCGCGTCCTGGCTCTGAGCCCCGGCCCGACCCGGACCGAGTTCTTCGAGGTGGCCGGCGCCGAGAAGGCGGGGGTCGGCAGGTTCCAGACTCCGCGGCGTGTGGTCGGCACCGCCCTGCGCGCGCTCGACGCGAAGCGCCCGTGGCCCGACGTGGTCCCCGGCCGGGTCAACGCGGCGGCGGCTCGTCTGGTGGGGGCCATGCCTCGACGGCTCGTCCTCCGCGTGGCCGCTCGTGCCGTACGGTGACGCCGATGCCGTGAGGGGCGCCTCCGCTGGTGAGGGGGTCAGCTCCGACGGTCCGGCCACCGGGCGCGGCTCTTCGGACGCGGACCACGGTGGGGCACGGCCTCGCGCACGGAGAGGACCTCGCGCACTTGAGACCTCGACGGTCGGCGGGCCGGGGACGGCGTGCGCCGGGACCTGGGCTTGAGGTACCAGCGCGGTGCGCCCGTGCTGGGCCTGACCATGTTGCGCCGGCCCGGCGCGCACGCGTCGTGACTCGACCGTGCAGTCCCGCTCCGACACGCCCACGCGCTGCCCACGGGTCGTCAGGTACCGGCGCAGCGCGCACGCTCTGCGGCGTGGCCCGGCTCGGTGTTGGGCCGGCGCGCACGCGTCGTGACTCGACTCTGCAGTCTCGCTCCGACACGCCCACGTGCTGGCCCTGGTCGGACGGTACCGGCCCGAGACGCCCGCGTCGTGACGTGGCTGTGCGGCGTCGGGCCGGCACCCCTCGGGCCGGCATCCCTCAGGCCGGAACGCTCGCCTGCGGGTCGCTCGTCGCCTCCGCTCCGCTCGCCGTCGCCGCGCCGCTCGGTGAGCCCTCGCCGCCCGCAGCCGGGCCGGCAGCTGCTCCACTGGCCGCCCGCGCTCCGCCCCCGGCCTGTTCCGCGCCGTCGGCGCTCGTCGTCGGTCGGCCCGGGAGCGCGAACGAGATGAGCGCGCCCGCCGCGGTGAAGCCGATGGCCCACCAGAAGGAGTGCTGGAACGCCCCGGTCAGCGCCGCCTGCGCTCCCGCGGCGCCGGCCCCCGACGCCACGCCCGCTCCTGCGGCCGTCGCCGCGCCGGTGAGGATCACCGCGAGCACCGCCGTGCCGAACGATCCGCCGACCTGCTGGGCGATCCGGGTGATGATGCTCGCGTCCGGGCGCGTGGTGCTGGACCTCGAGGTCGACCTCTCCGCGCAGTCCGGCCATGCGCTCGGCGAGGAGATGCGCCGCCTCCCGGAGTTCATCGAGCTGCGGGAGCAGGTGGCCGGGGCGATCGAGCACTGAGCAGGGGGTTGGAGGCCTGAGCGACGGGAACCCTCGCGCCTGCGCCGATAGTGTGTTGCCATGCTTCGTCGCGGATCCGTGCGCACCACTGCGGTGGGACGAGCCGTGAGCTGGCTGCGCCTTCACCAATGGTTGGTGCGTCCCTTCGCCCTCCTGCTCCTGTCGGGCGCACTCCTGTGGAGTTGCTCCATGCTCTTCTACGACACGGACGATGGCAGCTTCGCACGCGAGCTGATCTCCTCGGTCATCGGCACGATCCTGACGCTCGCGGCGGCCGGCCTTGTGGCGCTCTTCGCTCTGCGCCACCGCCTCGCCTCCCGCCGGGAGAAGCAGATCGTGCGGCGTTTCTCCGAGGACTCATGGAAGACGCGCGCGCTGACCGTGGGCGAGATGACGATCCCGCACATGAGCATCGTGGTGTCCTGCACGCAGGGAGTTCCCTGGACTCGACGCGCGTCATGCACCTACACCACCACGGGGGCGCGACGGTCGCGGCACCCGGCGGTGGACGCCGTTCGAGAGGAGTGGCTGCAGGGGGATCGGGAACGTGCCGACGCCCTCGGCCTCATGTTCGTCGATCTCGACGCAGCCGACCTTCTGGACGCTAGCCTCGAGCTGCGCGTCGAGAACGGACGACGCGTCCCTCACTACTCCTTCACGCTGGGTACGACCACGTACTTCGAGTTCGCGAGCACGGCGCTGAAGCTCGACCGCACACTCGTCGCCGACGACGGCTCCGAGCGCAGTCTGCGTGACGTACTGGGATGCGACCCCCACAGTGTCCTGGATGTCGGCGAGTTGCCGATCCCGGCGACCATCGGCTCGGGCACCGTGGCCGTCACGAGCAACAACCGGGTGCTGCTGAGCGTGCGGCTGCGCACGTTCGTGGCAGGCCCCGGCGACGCCGAGGGCTCGCGGCGCCCCGTCCATGTGGTCGCAGAGGGCCTGATCCCGACCGATGTCGACGATGACGGGAACTTCAGCCCGATCGCCGGCGCGCGGCGTGCGCTGCGTGAAGAGCTCCACGTCGGGCCACGGTCGGATCACATCGCCAAGGTCACGGATCTCATCGAGGTGGGATTCGCCTTCGATCACCAGCGGTGGCAGCCGTACTTCGTCTTTTTGGCACGACTGGACCGGACCTGGGCGGAGATCCAGCCCGGTGTTCATGCGGCGACGGACTCCTGGGAGTCCGCGATGCTGATCTCACTGCCGTTCGACATCGAGCACGCCGGGCTGCGACTCCTGCTGCAAGGACGGCACCCGGAGTTCCAGCTGGCGTCGAACCATGCGACAGCGGGTCTGTGGTTCGCTCTGCTCTATCAGCATGGGTTCGAGCAGATGCGCGACGAGCTCTCGTCCACGCGCTGACGCATCCGGCGTGCAGCGCGGCGCATCGATCGGTGTTCGAATGGACTCGGGCTAGACGCACACAGTATGGCGTGCGGTAAGTTAGCCCGCGGGACGCGGACCCCCCTCACGCGTTTGCACCGGTCGCCACGAGCAGCTCCGGTCGACCCGGCATCTCATCCCCCCTCCGCCGGGCCCTCGATTCGAAGAGAATGGACGCCCGTGGAGCTCCAGCAGTACTTGATCATCGTGCGCGAACGCTGGCGGTCCGCCGTGATCACCGCCCTCGTCGTCCTGGCCGCGGTCGTCGGTTACACACTCCTGCAGACGCCCACGTACCAGGCCACGACCAGGCTCTTTGTGCAGACACAGGCCGGCAACTCCATCGCCGAGTTGAGTAGCGGCGCGAACTTCGCGAGCCAGCAGATCACGAGCTACGCGGACCTCGCCACCTCCCCTCTCGTCCTGCAGCCCGTGATCGACCAGCTCGGCCTCAACTCGTCGCCGCACGCGCTCGCCAATGAGATCTCCACAACGGTGCCGCCGGAGACGCTGATCCTCGAGATCACCGCCACCTCCACGGACCCCGCCGAGGCCACGCAGGTGGCCGATGCCACCGCAGCGAGCCTCCAGTCGACGGTCGAGCAGCTGGAGTCGAACGGTACGGCGTCCACGGTGCACCTCACCGTCGTCTCGCCGGCTGTCGAGCCCTCGTCCCCAGCCTCCCCGAAGGTGCTCCGCAACATCGCGCTCGGCGTGGTTCTGGCCGTCCTGGCGGGCCTTGCCGTCGCGATCGTCCGTGAGCTGCTCGACAACCGCGTTCGCCGGGCGGATGACATCGAGAAGGGCTTCGACCGGCCTGTCATCGCGACGATCCCTGCCAGCCGGGACGCCAAGAATCTTCCCCTCATCTCGGCACAGCATCCGTTGAGCCTCCAGGCAGAGGCGTACCGAGAGCTGCGCACCAACCTGCAGTTCCTCGGCTTCTCCGAGGGTCGCCGCAGCATCGTGGTCACGTCATCGCTCTCGGGGGAGGGGAAGTCGAGCTCCGCGCTCAACCTCGCCTACGTCCTGGCGCAGTCCGGAGCCCGGGTGCTGCTGATCGATGCCGATCTGCGGCGCCCGTCCCTCCACGAGTACCTCCATCTCGAGGGCGGGGCCGGCCTGACGAGCGTGCTGATCGGCGAGGCCGATATCGAGGACGTCTCTCAGCCGCTCGACGTCGAGGGCCTCGACGTCCTCACCTCGGGCCCCATCCCGCCCAACCCGAGCGAGCTGCTGGGCAGCGCCCGGATGGAGAAGTTGCTGCACTCCGCCACGGATCTGTACGACATGGTGGTCGTCGACTCCGCTCCATTGCTCGCCGTGACCGATGCGGCTGTGCTGAGCCGGCTCACTGGCGGCACTCTGGTGGTGGCCCAGAGCGAGCGGGTCAAGAAGCAGCAGCTCGCCCAGGCGCTCGAGAAGCTGGAGGCCGTGGAAGCTCGCCTTCTCGGTGTCCTGCTGAACCGGGTTCCCTCCCGTTCACAGGGTGTGTACGCCTACCGGTACTCGTACGCGCCTGTCATCTCAGACACCGACGGGAACCCCAGCGATGAATCGCAGCGCTCGGACGAGCGACCTTCCGACGCAGACAAGGCAACCGAGGCGGTGCACCGTTCAGGCGTCAGCGCCGGCACGGTGAGCGGTCATCGCGTCCATCACGGTCGGCCGTCTTCGGGGCGACGAGCCGAGCCCAAGGCATGGCCCGTGGCTCCGGGAGCAGGCGAGCACCTCTGGTGACGGCCGGGACGATCCTGGTGGTGTGCACGGCGAACATCTGCCGGTCACCGGTGGCGGCAATGCTGCTGGGGCATGAGCTCGGAGAGCTTGGCATCTCGGTCACGAGCGCCGGCACCCATGCACTCGTCGGCAGCTCGCCGGCACCCGAGTCTGTCGACTTCGTCCGCATGCGCAGTGGTGCAGAGCTGGAGTGGCATGGTGTGCAGCTCACGAAGGCAGCAGCGGAAGTCCCGGATCTCATCCTCACGATGACGGAGGAACAGCGGTCGTGGATCGCCCGGCTGGCGCCGCGAACAGTGCGGCGGACTTTCACCCTGCTCGAGTTCGCCCGCGTCGTGAATTTGCTGGATGACGACGCGGCATTCGCATCCCTCACGGACTTGGTGCGAGCCTGCGTCCCATTGCGCCAGCGAGCGAGCCTGGACGACGAGCCCAACGATGTGCCGGACCCCTTCGGAGGACCGGCCGAGGGGTACGAGACCAGCTTCCGAACCGTCGAGGATGCGACGCGCAGAGTCTCTCGTGCGATCAGCCGATACCTCATGGCCGCTTCCTCCTAACCCTAGGCCCGAGATTCTCCCTGAATCGTCGCTTCGACAAACCAAGGACCATCCCCATGACGTTCGCGTTCTCATACGGGCAGGGCGCCGAAACTGAAGTTACTGGCGCGCTCTTGCCGCTTCTTCGGCCTTCTGCTGGAAAGGGCCCACAGAGGTGACCGGCGGAGCACTGGCCGTGGTCGCCTGCGCCTTCATCGTCAGCCTCATTTCTCCCTTCGCATTTCGTTCGCTGCTGCGTACCTGGGGTGTCATTGACGTACCCAATAATCGGTCATCGCATACGTCCCCGACGTTGAGGGCCGGCGGGTTGGGGCCTCTCGCCGGCGGGATCGCCGGGACGGTCGTTGCGGCAGTAGCCATGCCCTCCGAGCTGGCCGCCATTGCCACGGCGGCCATCGTCGCTGTCGCCTTCTCGGCCCTTGGCTTCATCGACGACCTGCTCGGGCTTCGGGCAAGCTTGAGACTCAGAGTGCAGGCGATCATCGGGGTGGTCGCGGCGATCGTCTCCGTGGCTGTCACAGGGTCATCGGCATGGTTCATCCCGTTGGGGGCGCTCCTGCTCGTCGGCTACGTGAACGCGGTCAACTTCATGGACGGGATCAACGGCATTTCCAGCCTCCACGGGGCGATCGTCGGCGCCGCGTTTGCTGTGACCGGTATGCTCGCCGGTCCTGCGTGGCTGACATATATGGGACTAACGATCGGGGCCGCCTTCATCGCCTTCCTTCCCTGGAATCTTCGGAGGGATGGATTCTTTCTCGGCGACGTCGGCAGCTATCTGCTGGGGGGCGCGATCGCGATCACGGCCGTCTTGGCATACGGGGAAGGCCTTCCGGCGTTGCTGCTGCTGGCGCCTCTATCCATCTACCTCGCCGATACTGGTGCAACACTCCTTCGACGCTTCGTCCACGGTGAGTCGATCACGTCCCCCCATCGGACTCATGCTTACCAGCGCTTGACCGATACAGGGATGCCCCACCTCTGGTCCGCAGGGCTCGTCACCACCTTCACCGCCGGCAATGCGGTGGCCGCCCTCGGCGCCTATGCGCTCAACTTACCCTTATGGACCGCCTGGATCGCGGTGGTCGCGCTCTGTGTCATCTACTTGTGCGTTCCACGTCTGCGCGGATCGCGTCTCGCCACACCCGGATATGATCTGCCGGCGGCCGAGACGGGCAGGCCGCTACGCGTCGATAATGACTACCACCCACAAAAATGGGCCGTCATCGGCGCCTCCGGCTTCGTCGGTTCGGCTGTTGTCTCGGAGCTCCAGCAAAGAGACTTGGATGTGCGTGCGGTCACAGCGCCTCGGCTGTCGCTATCGCCGGGGTGCGTGGATCCCGCGAGCGTCCTCGCCCTGGCCACCGATGACCGCGTCACTGATGAACTCTCGCGGCAGCTTGAAGGTGCGGACGTCGTGGTGAATGCCGCCGGAGCTGCTTCTCCCGACTCAGCGGCGGACTCGTCACTGTATGGGGCGAACGCACTCCTGCCCGCCGTGATCGCGATAGCCGCGGAGCGAGCGCAAGTGTCACGAGTTATCCATCTCAGTTCGGCCGCAGTGCAGGGACGACGGCCGCGGCTCGACGACTCGGTGGATGTCGCCCCCTTTTCCGCCTACTCGCACTCGAAAGCCCTAGGAGAACGGATTATCTTGGCGCACGGTGCCACCGCGACTCGGAATCGTCTCGTCATCCTCCGAGCTACGTCTGTTCAGGGACCGCACAGACCCACTACTCTTCGACTCATCCGGCTGGCCCGGTCGAGAGCGGCAAGCGTCGCCGCTCCAGGGACCAACCCATCTGTGGTCAGCAGCATCGACCAACTCGCTGCCACCGTTGTTGACCTCGGGCTCACGCACTCGGAGGTGCCGGCCATTGCTCTCCAGCCGTGGGAAGGCCTCACCGTGCGGCGCGTGCTCGAGGCTGCTGGGGGCAGGCCCCGAGTGTTGCCGGCATGGATGTGTCGCGGCGTGCTTGTCCTCGCTTTTGGGGCCGGACGAGTGACGCCTCGCTTCGCCGGCACCGCTCGTCGACTGGAAATTATGTGGTTCGGGCAGGACCAGGAGCCGGGATGGAATCAGTCTCAGCGCGAGGGTGAATCGGCTGAGCTGTTACGCATCCTGGGAAGAGAGGCGGTGTGATCGTGAGGAAACGAGATTCGCGTGCAATACTTTTCGGCGTGACCGTCGATTACCAGCTCAGATACCATGATGGGCTCTATCAGCGCCTGGCGGATGTGGGCTGGGATATCCACCTCGTGTCCAGCGAAGGCCCCCTTGGGGCACGAATCGCCGAGCATCCAGGCGTCACCCTTCACGTCGTGAAGATGGCAAGGGATCCGCGCCCTCTCTCTGACCTCGGTTCGTTGTGCCGATGGCTCGCACTCCAATGGAAGATCCGCCCCGCCGTCCACGTCGTGGGCACGCCCAAGGCGGGACTGCTCGGAAGCCTGTCCGGCTTCATCGCTCGGACTCCCGAAAGAATATACGAGATACACGGCTTACGCCTGGAGAGTGCAGCGGGGAAAGGGCGTCTCCTTCTTCGGGAAATCGAGAAGGCGGTGTGCTCGATGTCCACTCGAGTTATCGCGGTGGGGAGCTCGTTGCGGGCCAAGGTGATCGATGAGGCCGTCGCACCGAAAGGCAAGGTCGAGGTCATCGGCGTTGGTAGCCCTAACGGCGTGGACGTCGAGCTGTTCGAGAGAGCGCGTAGGGATCAACAGGCCAACGACTCATTGCGCGCCTCGCTTTCCATCCCGTCCGATGAGCCTGTCGTCACTTTCGTCGGACGATTGACGGCCGATAAAGGCTTGGAGGCCCTGAGGAAAGCGATGGCCACGGTGGAGAGGGAGACCTCCGCCCAGCTTCTCATCGTCGGGGGTGTGGATGACGAGTCGGGTCGCCGCGGAGCAGCCGACATACGTGCCGCCCTGCCGCGGGTGACGTTCGTCGGGGATGTCGAGGATGTTGCATCGTACTTGGCGATTTCGGATGTGTTCTGCCTACCGAGCCGACGCGAGGGACTTCCAACTGTTGTCTTGGAAGCGTTCGCCGCGGGCGTGCCGGTGGTCGCGACTGCCGCCACGGGAATCGTCGACATCGTCAGGAACGGGGAGACGGGACGACTGGTGCCGGTGGATGATTCAGAAGAGCTTGCCTTGGCGCTGCTCGCATCCATCCGAGATACGGCTGCCTCACGCCAGATGGCGGAGGCTGCGCTCTGCTTCGTCAAGCAATGCTATTCTCGTGACGTTGTCCAGCGGGAATGGGTGAAAACATTGCAGACCGACCGCGGGGTGTCCTCTGATCATTGATGTTCTGAGCGGCGAGCACGTGTGGCGTAACATGATAGCCCCCGTCGGGCCATTGCTCGGGCTTGACCGGTCGAAGTGTGCCAGGAAATCGGCGGCGCGCTTGGACAGCGTCCGGCCCTAGGGAGGCGAGCTCTTTCAGCCCGACGGGAACGCCTGTGGCGACGGAGGCGTTGGCCGCGGCCATGAGTTCGCGGCCGTGAGCGCGGTCCTCGCCGCGATAGACGGCGACCATGCCCTGGTAGATGCACCAGTTCGTCTCGACCGCGGCGTGCTCGTCGATGACGAACAGGGCGTGGGTGCGCTGCTTCTGTTTGTCTGTGAGCAGGTCTGCGCCGGTGTGCAGTGTCCGTCTGGCCTTGTAGAGTGGTCGTCTTTTCGGCCTCGCCGCCCGTATAGCGGATCTTCAGAGTTGAGTGTGGGGTGAGGCGTCGAGGCCGCCGGTGATCAGGAGCATGCGGAGGCGGTAGTGCTCGAAGTTCCGGAACCCGCGGGCGATGCGGCGGCCGAGCTCGATGATTCCGTTGATGGCCTCGGTTCCGCCGTTGCTCGCGCCGTCGGTGTCGAAGTAGGCCAGGAACGCTGTCCGCCAGCGGCGCAGAGTCTTCCCGAGCCTGGCGATCTCCGGGATCAGGCAGGACGGCAGCTTCTCGATCAGCTGCTCGGCGAGGCGTCGGCCCCGGGGAAGGGTGGGCTGGTGGAACACTTCGCGGACGTCTTGGGCGCACTGGTAGGCGACCTCGACCGCGACATGATCGGGGTAGGCCGCGAACGCACTGGCCAGCCGGTTCAGTTGGCAAGACGTGAGGCGTTCGCACCCCGCGCGGAGGAGGTGGCGGATCCCGTAGAGAGGGTCGCCCTTGCGGCCTCGGTGGCCGAGGGTCTCCTGCTGGACTCGGCGGCGAACGTCATCGACCGCAGCGCCGGCGAGCTTGACGATGTGGAAGGCGTCCAGCACGCAGGTCGCGTCCTCGAGCTGGTCATCGATCGCGTTCTTGTAGCCCTGGAACGGGTCCAGCGTTGCGATCTCGACCCGCTTGCGGAACTCCTCGCCCCGCTCGTCCAGCCAGTCTCGGTAGGCGCTGCCGGATCGGCCGGGGACGAGATCCAACAGCCTCGCGGTGGGGTAGGGACCACGGGCCAGGTCGACCATGCCGGCGAGCTCCTTCGGGCCGCGCCTGCGCGGGTCACGGTGGTGCCAGATGTGCTCGTCGACGCCCAGGACCTGCACGCCCTCGAACCTGGACGGATCGCCTGCGGCCTGGGCCAGGACGGGCTGGACCTGGGACCAGAGCGTGTTCCAGGTGGTGCCGAGCTGCCGGGCCAGACCCTGGATCGTCGCTCCCTCGGCCCGGAGCTGGCCGATCGCCCACCGGATCGCGCGCGTGCTCAGCAGCCCCCGCGGAGCGCAGACCTGGGAGTCCTGCTCGATGAATGAGACCACCGCGTAGACGTCCTCGAGGCAGATCCAGCGGCGCTTGCGCCACCGGATCCGCACCGGCCTGCCGGCCCAGGGCGCATCGATCATCTCGACCATCATACGGCCGTGACCAGTCGCAATGACTCCGCAGCCAGGGCAGCCCGTGACCGGATCACAGGACTCCACCTCGAGCACCAGGCCCGTTGGAGCCTGCGTCACCGCGACCAGGTGGCGGCTTGGGAAGTCGAGGAGAACATCGCATCGGTCGCAGCGATCGAGCGCGTCAGGGCATACACAACTATGGTTGGGCATCGTCGAGGCCCTTGAGATCAGCGGGGGTAGAAGTCCGCTCATCATCGGGGACCTCGACGCTTACCCCCAGCTACCCGACCCAACCGGCGCGCCCACACTCAACTCTGAAGAGCCAGATATCACCTATCCATGCGGCACTCCCGATCTTGCAGCCGCGCCCGCGACGTTGGCTGCTCGCTTCTCGACACCAAAGGCGTCCAACCGCTGCGGCCCTCTCAAATCGGACGAACCATTCAGCGGCGTCGTCAGCGCCCAGCTCCAGATCGCCGTCCACGAAACATAGCGCACGTCGACACACATTCACGACGAAAAATGAGTAAACTTGCGCAGATGCCCAGGACCACCAGAAGAGCAAACCACAGCGGTTCCAGTCGGGCCGAAGCGAGCCCCGCACACACTGCAACCCACAGAGAAACGCCGACAAAATCACGCAATGGGAAGCCAACCAAAATTACGCGACGCAAGAAAAGCATCCGCAGCGCCGCAGTGATCAACTGGCCGAGGAGTAAAGACAATGGCGCAGCAAACAACCCAAGAACTGGGTACGCGGTGAGAAGCACGACAACACTCGTCGCACCCCCGAACAGTGTTGACAGAAACGTCCACAGTGTCCGACCCTCAGCAGCATATATTTGCGCGAGAAATGTGCCGATGCCGGCTACGAGGGCGGCGCATGCATACATCGGAGCCAACTGGGCGCCATCGGCGAGCGCCGAGCCCAGCATGACGCGGTACAGAAGGGGAGTGGCCAACAAGAAGAGCCCGCCCAGAAGTCCTGAAACACGCACATACTTCAATAAGGCATTCTCGAAGTAGACTTCGCGGCCCTCCCTGCCGCTGCGCTCGTAAGCACTCTCCTGCCATGCCGCCGTGAAGATGGCACTGGCAAAGACCAGCAACGACGTGTACCGGGTGGCCGCACTGACAAGCCCGCTCTGAGCATACCCCCCGACAAGCGCGACATAGACAGTGGAAAACTGCGAAAGCGCCCAGTAGGCCGCCGCACTCAATGCCAGAGGAGTAGCAAATGACAGAATCTCGCGAAGCTCACGAGGAACGATCAGGCGACCAAAATTTCGCAGCAGCCGAAACTTTGCTTCGAGAAATACCCATCCTATAATGTACCCGCCGGTGGGAGAGAGAAGCATGATGGCCGGATCTCGGAAATCGCCCAGGACGGCCGCGACGGCGATCGCTAACTGCGTGAGCGAGGCGAGCACACCGGAAATGACAAAATATAGGGCGTCACCAAGACCGCGCACATAGTTCTGCCATAATGAGCAAAAAGCGAACATCGCGCCGTAGACAAAAGTCGGCTTCGCAAGGCCGGTCTTGAGGAAGTAATCGGATAAGAAGACTGTGACGCCGAGGATCGGCAGTGCCAGCACACAGAAAGCTGCGGACGTCACAAAGGTGGATTCGGACTGTGCCCTGTCCCTGTGCCGCGCAATGGTCGCTCGTAAGACCGCGGTCCAGATCTCGACGAAGACGACCGACCCAAGCACAGCCGCGATTGAAAGCGCAACATTGGCCCGCCCGAAGCTATCTGCGGAAAGCAGGCGAGAGTACAGAGGCAACAGGACGATCGACACCACCTTTGCCAAAGACTGGCCGACTCCGTACACCAGCAACTTTCTCAGCAATGCGTCGCACACTCCATGAGCTGAGCCAAGGGCAGCCGATAGATCCAGAGGGACCCGGGAAAGCGTTCACATCGACTAGCGTTCACTGCGCGCGACCTTACGGGAACCAAGTCTCTTGCGGGCCTGAAGGCCGAAGCGAACAAGATCGATCATCGCACTACGTCGTGAGTCGAGGGACGGCGCGTTCGTCGAGAACTGGCTCTTCCAGTATTCAATGGCGTCCAAAGGCATGTGGATAGAGGTGTCGAAGTCACACTCGACGAGTTCGGCAAGCCCACCGATGTCGTGGCGCATGAGGATCGGCAGGCCAAAGTCACGGTGCTTCTCGACTGCTCGGTTATCAATTGCGACCACTATGGAGCGTACACCTAGTTGCAGGGCACGAATGCCCGCATGAAGTCTAGTCCCCACAAAATCCGCATCTTCCACTAGCGCTTGGTCAAAGGCCTCAATGGTTGGCGCGAGCAGCTCCACCTCAGCGCCCTCGGCACTGAGGAGGGATGCGTATTCGGCATCTCCATATCCTTGAGGCCATAAACGAACTCGATCGTAGGAGCCCTCAAGTGTACGCAGCATCTGCAGATCTCTGGCAGGATCACGATCATAATCGGTGACCGTCGTGACGACATTACGAGACTTGGTCGTCGGGACGGTCGCGCAGTGTTCCGGCGTAAGCGACCACATTGTCGCACAGCCCGTGTTTACGACGTTCTTGAACCCCATTCTGGAAATTTGGTATAGGGTGTAGTTATCCCGCACCGAATGTATGGCGGTCGCCGAAAGCGCCCTTCGATACACACTGCG
Source organism: Brachybacterium huguangmaarense (assembly GCF_025725725.1). NCBI lineage: Bacteria > Bacillati > Actinomycetota > Actinomycetes > Micrococcales > Dermabacteraceae > Brachybacterium > Brachybacterium huguangmaarense. The sequence goes on along the minus strand of NZ_CP107020.1, from coordinate 485,745 downwards.
ACTGTACGCCGTGGAGTCATCGTGGTAGCCGCGCCAGCCTACACCCACGAGAGTGACTGGGGCCGCGAATGGCGCCGTGAAAGCATTAATATCCCAATGCGGTGCCATGAGACCAATTTTCCCGGCCAGCAAGTTGCTCCCCAGGGCAAGCCGAAAATCGGCATCCATGAAGTGTCGCATGTGCAGGGAGAGGGGCGTGTGCGTCGAAAGAGTCACGACGAATGTATTGTCCAACAGGAAGTCGAGTTGGGCTCGCGCACTACGGGAAATGATATGGTCGCCGAGGTTGATGCTGCCGACGGAGGGATCAAAGAGAACTGCTTTTTTCATTCGCTTGCCTTATTTTTCGGGGCCTGAGCCGCTAATGTATTGTCTCCCTGACGATCCTGGATTTAGCATGGGATGCGGCGACAAATAGAAGTATGCCGATGGCCAGCCAGAAGAGGCGAACGTTGTTTAGTGAAACGGAGAACGATCCGGCCAGCATGACAAGGGCAATATCCCGAGACGTGACCGCAACCGCCGTGCTGCTGCGGAGACTTCTCAGGATGATCCAGAACAACAGAGCAAACGTCACCACGGCGACAATGAGACCCGACTCGGCCGATACCTGCAGATACGTGTTGTGTGCTATTGTCCCGGAGCCCTCCAACTGCTGAGCGACCTGACCGTAGGAACCGAGCCCGATACCGGTTATGGGGTTCTCCGAAATGATCTCCACCGCGGTGCTCCATGCCTGCTGTCGACCAGATCCTTGCTCGCTGAGGGCCCCGGGGAAATTTGAGAACGTCGTCCAAACTCGTTGCACCGCATAACTGCCTTGAAAGAGCATGGAGAGGGTGTTGCGCACGGCGAGAAGTGATGCTATCAGGATAGCCCCGAGAACGAGCACAAGAGGCAGCCTAGGCGAAGCGCTCGACTGCGAGCCCGATCTATTCCCACGCACCCACGCGAACAAACGCAGTGCAAGGTAGGCTACCAGAACAATGCTGGCGGTCTTCGATCCGGACATGATGACGCCCACGGAGAGTACCGAGCAACAGAGAGCGCGTCTCATCACACCGAGATCACTGTTTCTGGTGAAGATGGCAATCGCCGACACCAGTGTCAAGCCAAGGTAGTTCGGATCGTCGAACAGACCTCGGAAACGGATGCCCAAATAAAAGAGTCGTGTGTGCAGGGTGGAACTCGGCACTGCCATCGCGGTAATCCCGACCAGAGTGACTGCCACAGCTCCGCTCGCGAATATACGGAAAAGGTACGTCGTCAGACCCGTCACCGCGAGGCTATAGCCGACGATGAGGTACATTCCCAGCGCCAGCTGCTTCATAGTGTCACGCAGGACGGGGGCGAGCGGAGGAATGAAGTCATATTTGTCCGGTGTGACGAACGCCGCTATACCGAGCGAGAGAGCAGTCGTCGTCAGGATATACACAACTGCGCCCCTGGGTGCGATTAAGGCGTGTCTCAATGCGAGCGTCAGTAGCAACGGTAGCAGGATGATATCAGCAACCGATATGTTCGCCCCCGCAATGACGCTCGCCTGGTTGAACGCCAGCGCCAACCCTGCCGATATGACTCCCACGACGTTTCGAAGCGGGTTAGAGTCATTGTACGGGGTCGTTGCGTACGCGGCCGCGCTTTGGTGGACGGTCGAGTCTGCGGTCATTGGTGCGCCTGCCGTCGGCTGTTCCAGAACGTTTCCATAAATCGAGCCCGGCGAGGGGCAAGGATCTCGTCAGTGTACTGCTGCGAGCGATGAAAGTTTGACTGTGCCATGCTCCTGAGTGTCTCTAGGCTCAGCCCTGCGATGAGTTGTGCGAGGTCTTCAGCGCTGCGCTTTCCAAAGAGGAACTTATCGGCGATGAGTTCGGGATTTCCACCGACCGGGGTGGCGGCTACGGGACACGCTCGTGACATGGCTTCGATCACGGCCCGAGAGAGCCCTTCTTGGTGGCTCGGCTGCACGTAAAGATCCAGGTCGTCATAAAAGGTCTTCATGGCATCCTTACCGAGCGGTCCTAGAAACTCTACGGACGACAGTACGCCATTGTTTTCGGCGATGGTGCCAAGGCGGCTGGCATCGCCGTTCCCTGCAAGCTTGTACCGATATTCCGTATTCGGCGATAGGGACTTGAGGATGCTCAGCGCACGGATAACCGTGGCATGGCCCTTGTAGGGCACATCCACGGCGCAGGCCGTGCCCAATGTGAAGCGTGCGCGACCGCCGAGTCGATCGATTGCGGCGAGTCGTTCAGTCAGACGCTCCTCGGTTCCTGGGGTAATGACGACATCGGAGCAGCTAATGCTCTGACCGGTCGTCGGATAGCGGCGCTGCAAGAATCTGGAGGTCACGTAGATTACGAACGGTGCGTTTCGGCAGACGCGCCTCATGGCGAGGGTCGCGAATGGGGCCAGGAGTTTTCCACGCCATCCGTGGTTCCAGAGAGAGTCCCATGGGCAGCCTACTGCTTCGACCAGATATGGTTTGCCCAGCTTCCGTGCCGCTTTAGCAGCAATGGTTCCGGCCGCTCCGGGAAGGCGGACGATGACAGCCTCGCTGTTCTTGACTTCTTCGGTGATAGCGCGGCGCCGGACGGCTCGCGTACGGATTCCCAAGAAGCTTCTTAAGGATTCTTCAACATTGGGAAGCGCACGAAATGAGCTAGGGTTGAGCGGGAAAGGCTCAAATTTCTGGCGCGCTTCCTCCGGTGAAAAGGTGTCGCGATCGACCCTGAACATCACCCGCAGGTCTTCCGTACATCCAAGGTAGCGCGCCCAGGTCTCTGCGTTATAGCTGCCGTCAGTGTATTGCTTGCTGTCCGAGTCGACTTTGAGCTTCTCCCCACCATGGATGAAAAGTAGAGCCATCGCTCCTCCTTGGGTTTGTTGGGGGTACCCACCTGGGTCCAGTCTCTAGGGTCAAGAGTCGATCCGGCGGTGCCGAAGTTTGGGGGGGTCGGTCGGGCAGTGTCGCTGGGGTTAAACGTGTTGGGGTCTAGCCCCATCGAAGAGTTCGTAGCAGATGAACTCAGGGTCTGCTGACGGCACCCGGGCATGGGAGATCCGGGGATGTACGCGAGTGCCGACGTGCTCGTTGGTCGAGAAGAGGTCCTCGTGCAGCTTTTCGCCGGTCCGCAGCCCGGTGAAGATCACTTCGACCTCCTTGCCGGACATCTCGATCATGCGCTGCGCCACGTCGAGGATCCGCACGGGCTCGCCCATGTCGAGGATCATGACTTGGCCATCCTGCCCGATGGCTCCGGCCTGGACCACCAGCTCGCAGGCCTCAGGAATCGTCATGAAGTACCGGGTGACGTCGGGATGAGTGACCGTGACCGGCCCGCCCCTTTCGATCTGCGCTTGGAAGGTGGGGATCATGGAACCGCGTGAACCCAGCACGTTGCCGAACCGCACGGAGACGTAGCTGCCGTTGTCTTGCCGGGCGGCCCACGCGGTGAGGCGCTCGGCCATGCGCTTGGAGTGGCCGAGCACGCTCGTCGGGTCGGCCGCCTTGTCGGTCGAGATGTTCACGAAGCGCTCGACGTTGATGTCGAGTGCGGCGTGGAGGACGTTCAGGGTGCCCAGCACGTTCGTCTTCCATGCCTCGTGCGGATACTGCTCGAGCATGGGGAGGTGCTTGAGGGCGGCCGCGTGGAAGACCACGTCTGGCCGGCGGTCTCGGAAGATTGCGACGAGGGAGTCCCGGTCACGGATGTCGGCGAGGATCATGTCGTCGGTGTCCAGCAGGCCGTGCCCGACGATCGAGATCTGCGTGGAGTGCAGTCCGGACTCGTCGCGATCGAGCATGTAGAGCTCGCTGGGGCCGAACTTGTGGATCTGTCGGCACAGCTCGGAGCCGATCGAACCGCCGGCGCCGGTGACGAGCACGCGCTTGCCGGACAGATATCCGGCGACCGAGGAGAGATCGATCTCCGCGGGGTGTCGGCCGACGAGGTCGTCGACGGAGACATCGCGCAGGCTCGATGTGGTCCGCTTCTGGGTCAGGGCCTCGTTGATCGAGGGGAAGACGAGCATGCGGATGCCGAGCGCGTCAGTCTCATCGTGAACGGCGCGGAGGAACGACGAGTCCACGCGGTTCAGGCAGATGACGATGCCTTCGGTGCCTGTGGCCTCCACGATCGGTGCCAAATCGGTGCCCGGGCCGAGCACGCGAAGCCCGTTGAGCACGAAGCCGCGCTTGGAGGGGTCATCGTCGATGAATCCGACCGGCTTGAACTCGGAGAGCGGGTCGACCGTCATCTGGCGGACGACAGAGTGCCCCAGCTCTCCGGCACCGTAGAGCAGCACGGGCACGGCGCTGATGCCCGGGCCCATACGGTTTTCGATCAGGCGACGGAACACCAGGCGCACTCCACCCATGAGCAGGAGTGCCATGGGGAAGATCGCGAGCACCACGCTGCGCGGGATCGCGAGGGTGGCGAGCACGACGACGGTGAGCAACAGCCAGACCCCGAAGGCGACGAACGAGAGCATCCGCGCCTCATCAAGGGAGCCCACGACATAGCGCCGGCGGTAGAGGCCGGTGAGCGTTCCCCCAGTGATCATGAGGGCTATCGCGAGCAGAGACACGAGGGAGACGTTCTCCAAGGCGTGGCCCCACACCACGTCGGAGGATTCGTCCGCGAGCAGGTAACGCGAGACCGTGAGCACCAGGAGCGTCGCGAACCAGGCCGCGGCGTCGGTGATGACGGCAAGCCACGGAGGGAACGGTCGGGTACGACGGGACACTGCCACAGTGGGGACGGTTTCGAGTGACGTGGCCATCGAGCGGCGGACTCCTCGCATGTCTCCTGCAGCGGGGGGACTGCAGGCCATGAGCGACCCCTGAAGCGAGCACGGACTGGGACAAGTGCCGTGCCAACGCACCAGAGGTGAGACGTGCGGACCCGGCTCCGGGGGGTGAGTCTGCATCCGCTCCGGCAGGCTGAGTGCGCCTGGCACCCACATGGGGGGACACCTGACCGGGTCTATCGCGTGCTCTACGGTACAGCGCTCGGCTCACCCTCGGCGACGCGGCGTGAGCAACAGCGCCCGTCTCGCGATCTCCATGCATCGTTCGATGCGTTCGCCATACGCGGCACGAACCGCCATGTGAAGAAGGGTGTCCCGGGCGTCTGGGCGCTGACCTGGGGAGATGGCGCCGCGTGGTGGACGGGACGGAGATTGGCAAAGCTGAAGCCGGTGATTGGATGGGCTCGATCGTGAGGGACACGCGTGTTCACATGGTGGACCCTCGATGGGCCGACGGAGGCTCGAGCGTCTCGTCGGGACCCCTTGACCGATATCGCGCAACGCGGATGTCGACACCGACCTCCTCCTGAGGTTCACCCGCCAGGCGGCGGGCACGGGCCTCGCCGTCGCCATCGTGCAGGAGACGGACCTCGCCGGGCATTTGCAGGACGCCGAGAGGTGGGCGTGCCTGCTCGAGACCGCGAGCGCGGCGGTGGGGGAGATGCTGGCGGCGTCGGCCCCGGAGGACCTGCTGATCGTGACGGGCGACCACGGCAACGACCCCACGCTCGGGCACAACTTCCACCCCCGCGAGTACGTGCCGGTGATGGCCATGGTCGGGCCCGACACGCCCGCGTTGCGCGGGGTGCGTTTCGCGTCGCTCGCCGACGTGGGCGCGACGGCCGCGCGATGGCTCGGACTGGACGAGGGGCTGCTCGGGAACGGGATCGCGGCGGGGGAGATCATCGGGGAGTGACGGCGATGCCGGAGGAGACGGACCGACCGGCCCGCCGAGTTCCTTTCCTCCCACGGATCCGCACCGTGCAGACACCGGTCGACGGCGGCGCGGCACTCGCGTGCCCTGAGCACAGTCGATGCGGCGCCACGCGCCACTCTGTCCAGCCCGCCTTCGTACACTGGCACCCGCGGCACCGACCCGCGCATCGTGAGCACGACGCGCACTCCCACCCGCGACGCCCGTCCGAAGGAGCACCCGCCGATGACGCTCTCCCCGACCTCACGGCACTCCGCGCCCGAACCTGATGCGCCGACGCCCGGCCACCTGGCCACCCCACCCACCCTCGACACCCCCGCCGCCGAGGCCATCGCCACTACCGTCCGCCGGGTCACCGACGAGGTCGCGACCGTGGTCGAGGGCAAGCGCGAGGCGATCGAGCTGACCGTGCTCGTGCTGCTCGCGGGCGGCCATCTGCTCGTCGAGGACGTGCCCGGGGTGGGCAAGACGATCCTGGCCAAGTCCCTGGCCGCGGCGCTCGGCGCCGGGCGCCGCCGTATCCAGTTCACGCCCGACCTGCTGCCCGGCGACATCACCGGCGCGAGCATCTTCAACCAGGTCACGCGCGACTTCGAGTTCCGCCCCGGTGCCGTGTTCACCAATGTGCTGCTCGCCGACGAGATCAACCGCGCCTCCCCGAAGACCCAGTCCGCCCTGCTCGAGGCGATGGAGGAGCGGCAGGTCACGGTCGACGGCGCCACCTACGGCCTCGAGGAGCCGTTCATGGTGATCGCGACCGCCAACCCCGTCGAGATGGAGGGCACCTACCGCCTCCCCGAGGCCCAGCGCGACCGCTTCACCGCCCAGATCTCCCTGGGCTACCCGGTGCCCGACGCCGAGGCCCGCATGCTCGCCCACCAGGGTGGCCCGGTGCGCCCCGGCGCACGGGAGATCGTCGATGAGATCACCGCAGTCACCGAACCCGCCACGATCGCCTCTGCCATCCAGGCCGTGCGCACGCTCCACGCCGACCCCAGCCTCTTCGACTACGTCGTCCGCCTCGCCCGCGCCACGCGCGAGCACCCCCGGATCGCGCTCGGCGCCTCCCCGCGTGCCGGCGTCCACCTCGTGCGCGCCGCCAAGGCCCACGCCGTGGCCGACGGCCGCACCTGGCTGCAGCCCGAGGACGTGCGCGCCGTCATCGACCCCGTCTGGCGCCACCGCCTGCACCTGACTCCACAGGCCCTCTCCCGCGGCTCCCACGCGAGCGAGATCCTGCACGAGGTGCTCGACTCCGTCGCGGTCAGGGCCTGAGGCATGACGGGCACGATCCTCCCGGTGCGGCCCACCGCACGGGGCCTCGCCCTGCTGATCGTGACCCTCCTCCTGCTCGCCCTCGGCGGCCTGACCGGCCTCGCGGCCGCTCGCGGCGTCGCCGGCCTGCTGCTCGTCGCCCTCGCCCTGTGCCTCGTCTGCACGGCGCTCGCGCTCGTCGGCCTGCGTCTGCGCCGCGCCGTGCGCGACGAGGCCGTCTCCGCGCCGGGCCTCGCCCGCGTGGACCTCGAGCTCGCCCCCGGCGCCCTCGTGCGCCACCTCCCGCTCGCACGCGGCGTGGTGCACTGCGAGCTGCCCGACGACCTCGGCGGACCCGGCGACCTGCCGCTCGCCCCCGCCATGGGCCATCACCTGCCCGTCGCCCGCCGCGGCGTGCACCCGCTCGGCCGCGTCGAGACCCGCGTGCGCGACGTGCTCGGCCTATTCGAGGCGCGCCGCGCCCAGGACCTGCCCGGCTCCGTCATCGGCCTCCCGGTCATCGACGAGGTCGACGCCGACCTCGTCCGCCGCGCCGGCCTCGACCGCCGCGGCACCCCGCACGGCGCCGTCGCGAGCGGCCTCGGCGAGATCGGCCCCCTCGCCCGCCCCTACGTCGAGGGCGACGACCTGCGGCGCGTGCACTGGCGCGCGAGCGCGAAGGTCGGCACCCTCATGACGCGCGAGGACGAGCCCGCCGTCTCCCAGACCGCCGTCGTCATCATCGACGGCCGCCGGCGCGGCGCCCTCGACCTGCCCACCGAGGACCGGCTCGTCGCGATCGCCGCCTCCCTGTGGTCGCTCCTGCGCTCGCGCGGCTGGGCCGTGCGCGTGCTCGACGCGCGCGGCGACGAGATCGTGCACGCCGCCGCCGAGTCCGACCCGCTGATCCCCGGTGCCGAACCCCTCATCGACACCCGCGCCGCCACCTCCGTGATCGCCCGCGAGACCGACGCGATCGAGGTGCGCGAGGCCCTCGTCTCCCTGGCCCGATTCGACTTCACGCGCGACGGCGGCCACGAGCGGCGCAGCGCGGGCGGCGTGACCACCGGGGACGTGGCCCTCGCGATCGTCGTCGCCCCCGACGACGCCGGCCCCGGCGAGAGCGGCCACCGCGCCGCCGACCGCGAGCTGACGGGGCACGGGGGCGTGGCCCCCGTCGGCGGATGGGGCCGCGTGGTCGACCTCGAGGGCCTGTGCGGGCGCGCCGGGCGCCGCCTGGCCCTGCTCGTGAGCGGCAGAGCCGACGCGAGCGCCGAGCGTCTCGGCTCCTGGGTGTTCGTGCACACGTCCCGCCGCGCGAGCGTCGCCGACGCCCTCGAGGCCGCCGCGGAGGAGGCGTCATGAGCGCCCCGGACATGCTCGCACCCCCGCGCGACCGATCGTCGTCGGGCGGGCCCGACATGCCGCGCCCCCAGGCACGGCGGACCGCCGGTCGACGCCGCCTCGGCGCACGCACCCCGGGGGCGCCCCGGCGCAGCCTCATCCTGCTGCTCGCGATGCTGCTCGCGTGCTCGCCGCTCTCGCTGCTCATCGACGGCGCCGCGTGGCTCACCCTCACGGCCACGGCCGCGATCGTCGTGATCGGCGTCGGCGCCGCCCTGCGCGCGCTCGTGCGGTTCCCCGCGCTCGTGGCCCTCGGCCAGGTGCTCGCCGTGATCGTGCTCGTCGGCTGCACCGAGGTGGTGACCCGTGCGCTCGAGCCCGCGCGGCTGCTCGCCCCGAGCGAGACGATCGGCGCCCAGATCGCCGTGATCGCCGACGGCATCGCCCAGCTCGGCGGCTCCCAGCCGCCCGTCGACCTCGCCGCGCCCGGCGTCGTCGTGCTCATGCTCCTGCTGGCCCTCGTCGCCCTCGCCCTCGACCTGCTGTTCGTCGACCTCGGCCAGGCCACCCTCGCGGCGCTCGGCCTCGTCGCCTTCGCGCTCTCGCCGGCGCTCATGTTCCCCGACGGCGGCCCCTGGTGGACGATCGCCGGACCCGTCGCGGGCGCCCTCCTCGTGCTCGGCGCCCGCGCGCTCGGCTCCCTGCGCACGGGCGCCGTCGTCGTCGTGACCTGCGTGATCGTGCTGGTCGTGGGACCGACTGTCGCCGGTGTCCTGCCCCAGCGCGTCCCCGCCCCGTACCCGCTGACGATCGAGGCGCTGAACCGGTGGGCGGGCCGCGACGGCTCCGTCTCGCCCGTCATGATCGACGACTCCGTCTCCGTGCGCCGCGAGCTGATGCGCGCGCAGGAGACCCAGCTGCTGCGCTACACGACCGACGACCCCGAGCCCGGATACCTGCGCCTGCACACGCTCTCCTCCTACCACGACGGGATCTGGGGGCGGCTCGAGACCGCGGAGCAGCAGGAGGCGTCCTTCTCCGATCGCCGCAGCGCCGACGAGCCGCTCGACGGCATGCCGCGCTACGACATCACCGTCGACGCCCTCGACACCGACGCGCTGCCCGCCCCGCAGAGCATCCGCTGGGCCGACACGGGCGACCTGCCGCTGCGAGGCGTGACCGACTCCCTCGGCGAGCTCAGGCTCGAAGGGGGCCTCGCGTCCCTGCGGGACTACAGCTACGCCGTGCAGTCCGAGGCGCGGCCGTTCGGGGAGAACGACCTCCGCGGCGTGACCGAGGACCAGATCGGCAGGCCCGACGACCACGGCATCGCGGTGTTCGGACTGCCCTCCGCGATCGTCACCCTCGCCGAGCAGGTGCGCCACGACGCGGGAGCGGTCGGCGCCTACGAGACCGCGCGTGCTGTCGAGACCTATTTCCGCACCACCTACGACTACGACCTCGAGGCCCGCACGCCCGACGGCGCGGACCCGCTCACCTCGTTCCTCGAGGACAAGCGCGGCTACTGCGAGCAGTTCGCGGCGACGTTCGCGCTCATGATGGACGCGCTCGGCTACCCGACGCGCGTGGCCATCGGCTTCACGGCCGGCACCACGGACGGCGACGCACGCGTGGTCACCAACCACAACGCGCACGCGTGGCCCGAGGTGTGGTTCGGACCCGACTACGGCTGGGTGCGCTTCGAGCCCACCCCGGCCGCGGCCGACACCGGCATCAGCCTGCCCGACTACGCCCAGCCCGGCGACCAGCCCGCTGACGACGCCTCCCCCGACGTGGCCGAGCTGCCGCCCGGCGCGGCGAGCACCGCACCGGAGGTGCCGACCGAGGCCCCGACGACGACGGCTGCTGCTGCGGCGGACTCGGGCGTCGGCCCCCGCGAGGTGATCCAGGGCGTGCTGCTGGCGCTGGCCGCCGTCGGGCTCGTCGCGCTCGCCGTCTGGCTCGGACTGCGCCGGCGCGCCGCGGTGCTCCGGGAGCGCCGGTGGAGCGAGGCGCTGGCCGCGGAGGACCCGACCCGCGCGGCGGCGCTGCTCGCATGGGACGAGATCGACGCCCTGGCCGGAGGTAGCGGCACGAAGGGCGGCGGGCGTGGCAGCCGCGAGGGAGGGGCGGCCGGTGACGCCCGCTCGGCGGATGGCGCACGCTCGGGGGCGGAGACAGGGGCGGGGCCTGCAGCCGCTCTAGGCGGAGCGATCGCTCGGGCCCGGGGGAGCCTCGGCCGGCGATCCTCGGCGGTCCGGTTGAACCTGGCGCTCCCGCCCCGTGAGGCGCTGGTCGACCTGGTCGACCAGGTGCGCCATCGCGGGATCGCCGTGACCCAGGACGACAAAGCCCATGCCCGACGCCTCGCCGACGCCGTGACCTGGGCCCGGTACGCGCCCCCAGGGGTTCCGGCACCGGATCTCGGGACGGACGAGGACGGTGGTCTGGGGATCGGGGAGGTCGGCGAGAGGGGAGCCCGGAAGGCGGCGCCGAGCAGCGAGAGCGTGCGACCGGCGGCGAGCGGGGAGGGCGCGCGGCTAGCGGCAGCGAACGACGAGAAGGTGCAGTTGGCGGCGGCGAACGACGCGAAGGCACAGCCGACGGCGCCGAGGGATGTCGATGCGCGGTCGGCGCGGAGCGACGAGGTGCTGTTGTCAACGGCGAGGGACGACGATGCGCGGTCGTCGGCGAGCAGCGAGGACATGCGGTCGCCACGTGCACACGAGCTGGCGCGGCCGTCGCCGCCGAGCAGCGACGGGGCGCCCGCCGCAGCGGTGCCCGACAGCGAAACGCGCCCGTCCCAGACCTCAGCCCGACACCAGGCCGAGACTGTCCGGGCCGACGCCGACCACCTCGAAGCGATGATGCGGCGCCGACCGCCGCGGAGACGGTTCTAGGGGCGAGCCGGCGGGGGCCTCTCCGAATGTCACCGCACGGCACTTGTCAGCACGGATAGGTGCCGTGCGCTGGCGCTCGACCAGTTCCGCAGGGGGCCGGCGCGTGTGCCGGATGCGGGTCTGGACGAGTGCCACGTGACGGCACCTATCAGCATGGATAGGTGCCGTCAGCTGGCATTCGGCCCGGTCGACGCCGCGGCCCGACGCCAGACCCAGCCCGACGCGCCCCGACGCCCGCCAGCCCCGAGGCTCGACACCCTGACGCGACCCGACGCCTGATGCGCCCCGGCCCCCGCCCCTCAGGCCAGGTGGCCGGGCCCGAAGTGACGCTCGCCGCTCAGGCGGTCGAACTCCTTCTGCGCCGCGACGGAGTCGATCTCGCCGATCACGGGGTTGGGCTGGTGCGTCGAGCGCGTCCCGGAGTACAGCGACAGCAGGTTCATGGTCACGGCGCGCCGGTTGCGGTGCCCGATCAGCTTGGTCACGTGCACGCCCAGCCACGCGAACCACCCCGCGGTGCCCGTCAGGCCCGGCAGATGGGGGATGTCGGCGATCGCGGCGCGCCGGCCGATCGTCGCCATCGTCCCGAGGTTCGTGTACGTGAACGGCTCCTTGGCGCCACCGGCCACGTCAGCGTGGATCATCTTGGCGACATGCTGCCCGGCCTGGATGGCGGGCTGGGCGAGCTGGGGCAGCGGGTCGTCCTGCGCGCTCACGTCGCCGGCCGCGTACACGCCCGGGCAGCCCTTGACCTGCAGGGTGTCCTCGACCTCGATGCGCCCGCTCTTGGCCTGCGGCAGCCCCCACTCGCGCACGATCTTCGCGGCCGCGACGCCCGCCGCCCACACGGTGATGTCGGACTCGACGAGGGAGTCGTCGTCCAGCCGCACGAAGTCGTAGCCGACCTCCTTGACCCCGTGGCCCAGGCACAGCTCCACGCCGCGTGCCTCGAGCTCGCGCGCGGCATAGGCGCGGTACTCCGGCTCGAACTCCTTGATGAGGTCCGTGCCGCGCTGGATCAGCCGGATCAGCAGCGTGCCCGGGTCCATCTCCGGGTAGAGGATGTCGAGCTCCTGGCGACGGAAGTCCGCGAGCGCACCCGCGATCTCGACGCCCGTCGGGCCCCCGCCGACGATCGACACGCACAGCTTGTCGGCCTCGCCGGCGCGGCTCGTGCGCTCGAGCTCGGCGAAGATGCGGTCGCGCACCCGCAGCGCCTGCGCGCGCGTGTAGAGCGGCATCGCATGCTCCTCGGCGCCCTGCGTGCCGAAGAACGTCGTCGTCGCGCCGTTGGCGAGCACGAGGTAGTCGTACGACATCTCCAGCGGCTCCGAGGCGCCCTCGAGCCGGACCACCTTGCGCTCGGGGTCCACCCCGATGACCTCGCCCTGGCGGTAGCGCATGTTGGGCACCTTGAGGGAGAGCCCGCGCAGCATCATCGTCACGTCGCCCGGGTTCAGGCCGGCCGTGGCCACCTGGTAGAGCAGCGGCTGGAACGTCTTGTACATGTTGCGGTCGATCAGGGTGATGCGCACACGGGTGTTCCGCAGGCCGATCACCGCGTTGGCCCCGGCGAAGCCGCCGCCGACCACGATGACGTGAGGCCAGCTCGCACCGTCCTTCGCGGGGATGGTGCGCCGCCGTCGCGGGGCGGGTTGTGTGGCGCTGTCGTGTCGATCGACGGGCAGAGGCACGGACATGGGACTCCTTCGAGCTGCCGTTTACGGGCCGCGCCGCCTGCCCGGGTGGGCGGTGTCGCTGAGCCCGAGGGTTGGGGGCGGGAACAGCGGCGGCATCTTCGTCACCGCCCCCGACCATAGGCGAACTCGCCCCGAAAGGGGAGCGCCGGACGTGCGCGCAGCGCGAAAAGCGGTGTCTGTCCGACCACGTGGACGGCCGGCGAACGCCGTCGACGCCCCGGGAACCCGCGGATGACGAGTCGGTGACGAAACGGTCTCGATGTGATCGAACGGACCGTCGAGCGCCGGGGCATCGTGTTCGATGGCGATATCCCACCAGACGGGCTCTCGTGCGACGGGCGCTCGCCGCCCCATCGGGCGCTCCTCCCCGGGGACCGCCCCCTCCCTCCTCAGGAGACACAGATGTCCCTTCCTCTGTCCCGTCGAGCCGTCCGGGCCGCCGCGTCCGGGGTGACCGGCCTCGGCCTGGTGCTCACGCCGCTCGGCGCCGGCGCCGTCGCGGCCGGGCCGCTCGGCACCGACCAGGTGGACGGCACCCAGGTCACGCTGTTCAACATCAACGACTTCCACGGCCGCATCAGCTCCAACGCCAAGCCCCTCGCGTGCACCCTGACCAACCAGCGCAGCGCCGTGGGAGCCTCCGGCAACTCGGTGTTCCTCTCGGCCGGCGACAACATCGGTGCGAGCGAGTTCGCCTCCTACATCCAGGACGACGAGCCCACGATCGACTACCTCAACGCGCTCGGCCTGCAGGCCTCCGCGCTCGGCAACCACGAGTACGACCGCGGGCAGGACGACCTCACCGACCGCGTCGAGCCGCGAGCGGACTTCGCCTACCTCGCCGCGAACGTCTACACGGACGACGGCGCGCGCGCCGCGACCCCGTACACCGTGGTCGACGCGGGCGCCGTCAAGGTCGCCGTCGTCGGCGCCGACACCGAGGAGACGCCCACGCTCGTGTCCCCGAGCGGCGTCACGGGCCTCGACTTCCGCGACCCGGTCGACGAGGTCAACGCCGCGATCGACGAGCTCGACGCGAAGAGGACGGCCGGCGAGCTCGACTACGACGTGCTCGTCGTCGAGTACCACGAGGGCTCGGCCAACTCCGCGGCCGACGGGACCGACCCGGGCGGCGGCGACCTGTTCACCCGCATCGTCACCGAGACCTCTCCCGAGGCCGACGTCGTGTTCAACGGCCACACCCACCAGACCTACTCGTTCCTGGCCGACGTGCCCGGCGAGCCGGGCGAGACCCGCCCGATCATGCAGACCGGCTCCTACGGCGTGAACCTGGGCCAGGTGACCCTGCAGGTCGACGGCTCGGGGGACTGGGACGCGGTGCCCGCCCAGACCAAGCTCGTGCCCACCTCGCTCGACGCGACCGGCGGCTGCACGACGGACGCCACCTACCAGGCGGCCGCCGCGATCGCCGATGAGGCCAAGACCGCGGGCGACATCGCCGCCGCCGAACCGGTCGGCTCGCTCTCGGCGGACCTCACGACCGCGTGGGCGCCGGACCGTGCCGCCTACGACGCCGACGGCACCTGGCAGGCCGAGCACACCGCTTCCGACCGCGGCGACGACCGCGCCTCGACCTCGACGCTGTCGAACGCGCTCGCCGACTCGATGGTCTGGGCCACCCAGCAGGACTCCTACGCCGGCGAGAAGGCCACCATCGGGGTCATGAACCCCGGCGGCGTGCGCGCCGACCTGTTCTACGCCAAGACGGGCGGCGAGACCGAGGACGGTGTGATCACCTACGGCGAGGCCAACAACGTGGTGCCGTTCGTCAACAACCTCTCGACCGTCCGGCTCACGGGTGCCCAGTTCCTCGAGGTGCTCGACCAGCAGTGGCAGCTCGACGAGAACGGCAACGTGCCCTCCCGGCCGTACCTCGCCCTGGGGCTCTCCTCCAACGTCTCCTACGCCTTCGACCCGACCGCCGCCACCGGCGAGCGGATCACCGCCGTCACGGTCGACGGGGAGCCGCTCGAGGCCGACGCCACCTACACCGTGGTCGCGGCGAACTTCCTGACCGCCGGCGGTGACAACTTCCGTGCGTTCACCGAGGGCACCCACCTCACCGACACGGGCCTCATCGACCGCGACGCGTGGATCGGCTACCTCGCCGCCCACCCGGATCTCGCCCCCGACTACTCCCAGCGGGGCGCGGGCGTGCAGGTCACCGACCCGGACGCGACCGGCACCGGCGAGGACCCGTTCCGCCTGCACATCACCAAGCTCGAGTCGCGGAGCCTCGGCGCGCCGCGGATCGACACCGTCACGGTCACGGTCGGCGACCAGCAGTTCACGGCCCCGTACCGACAGGGCGAGGACGGCACCTGGGCGGCCGACGTGCCCGTCACCTTCCCCGGCGGCACCGAGGCCGGCGACCACGCCGTGACCGTCACGGCCGGTCCCGACACCGGCACCTCCGTCTCGGCGACCGTGCACGTCGGCGCGACCGTGCCGCTGTGGTTCAGCGACGTCACCTCGGACACGATGTACCACGACGAGATCATGTGGCTCGCCGAGAACGGCATCACGACGGGCTGGCCCGACGGCACGTTCCGTCCCGTCACGCCGGTCGCGCGCGATGCGATGGCCGAGTACCTGTACCGCCTCGCCGGCTCGCCCCACGTGGACCCGCCGCGTTCGCAGCCCTTCACCGACGTCAAGCCGGGCATGGAGCACTACGACGCGATCATCTGGGCCTACCAGCAGGGCATCGTGCAGGGCTGGCCCGACCGCACCTTCCGCCCCACGGCGCCGATCGAGCGCGGCGCGATGGCCGCCTTCGTGTACCGCTACGCGGGCAGCCCCGACGTCGACCGTCCGACCACGGCGCCGTTCCGTGACGTCCCGGCCGACAGCCAGTTCGCGACCGAGATCGCGTGGCTGCAGTCCGAGGGCATCACGACCGGCTGGCCCGACGGCACCTACCGTCCGCTGGGCTCGATGAACCGCGACGCGACCGCCGCCTTCCTCTACCGCCTGACCGCGGAGCAGCGGATCACGTTCCTCTCGGAGCGCTGACACCCCGGCGCGGCGGCGTCCCTGACCGGGGACGCCGCCGCGCCCGTCCGAGGCCCGACCACGACGGGCTTCCCCCCCTCTCGCCCGGCCCGCCCTCCCAGGGCACTCCCACCCCCTCACAGAGCCAGGGCACTCCCGCCCCCTGCTTCGATCCCCCCTCGCCTCCCACCCCCAGGAGCCCCCGTGTCCTCCCACCCCTCGCCCTGGCGCCGCCTCGGAGCATGCGCCGGCTCCCTCGCCCTCGTCGGCGTCCTCGTCCCCTCCGTCGCCGCCCCGGCCCTGGCCGAGACGGTCGCCCCCGGCGGCATCGTCATCAACGAGGTCTACGGGGGCGGCGGCAACAGCGGCGCCACCTACACCCACGACTTCGTCGAGCTGCGCAACACCACCGACGAGGACGTGTCGATCGACGGCTGGTCGCTCCAGTACTCCTCGGCGACCGGCGCGTTCTCCGCCGGCAACACGATGCGCCTGACCGGCTCGATCCCGGCCGGCTCGACCTACCTCATCCAGCTGGCCCAGGGCGCCAAGGGCACCCAGGCGCTGCCCACGCCCGACGCGACGGGAACCATCGCGGCGAGCGGCACGGGCGGCGTCTTCGCCCTGTCCGACACGAGCGGGACCCTGCAGTGCACCGCGACGGCCTGCGCGAGCGACCCCGCCGTGCTCGACCTCGTCGGCTGGGGCGGCTCCGCGACGACCTTCTCCGGGCAGGCGCCCGCGCCCGCCACGACCAACGCCACCTCGATCTCGCGCGTCGCCGCGACCGGCGAGAACTCCACCGACTTCGTGGCCGGCGCCCCGACCCCCGAGTCCACGAGCGGCGGCGGCCCCGTCGACCCGGGCCCCGACCCCGAACCGGGCGACGTCGTGCCGATCGCCGACATCCAGGGCACGGGCGCGACCTCCCCGTACGCCGGCACGGCCGTCACGACCGAGGGTGTCGTGACCGCGGTGTACGCGACGGGCGGCCTCGACGGCTACGTCATCCAGACCGGCGGCACGGGCGGCGCCCTCGACCTGTCCGGCACGCCCGCCTCGACGGCCCTGTTCATCAGCTCGCCCGCCACCGTCGGCTCCGTCGCGATCGGCGACTCCGTGCAGGTCACCGGCACGGTCTCCGAGTCCTACGGGCTGACCCAGCTCACCGTCGCCGCGAGCGGCCTCGCCGACGCCGAGACCGCGCTCGACCCCGTCGTGCCCGTCACGCTCTCCGCCTTCCCCACCGACGAGGCGCAGCGCGAGAGCCTCGAGTCGATGCTGTACCTGCCCGGACCCGGCGACTTCACCGTCACCGACGTGTACCCCGCGCAGCAGTACGGGGAGATCACCCTCGCCATCGGCGACGAGCCGCTGCGCCAGCCCGGCGACGTCATGCGCCCCGGCGCCGACGCGACCGCCGCCCTGACCGCGCAGGCCGCGCAGAAGGTGATCCTCGACGACGCCAGGGCCACCGACTTCCAGGCCCAGCCCACCGAGCCGATGAGCTACCTGACCGTCGACGAGCCCGTGCGCGTCGGCGCCCACCCCACCTTCACCCAGCCCGTCGTCGTCACCTACTCCTTCGGCTCGTGGCGCCTGGACCCCACGACCCCCTGGGCATCCCACGACACCGACGGCGTGGACATCGAGAACACGCGCACCGATGCACCCGGCGACGTCGGCGGCGATCTGCAGGTGGGCACCTTCAACGTGCTCAACTACTTCACGACGCTCGGGGAGGACACCCCCGGCTGCACCCCGTACACGAACCTCGACGGCGAGGGCACCAACGTGCGCGGCGGCTGCGACCTGCGCGGCGCATGGGACGCGGCGAGCCTCGACCGCCAGGAGACCAAGATCGTCGCGGCGATCAGCGGCTCGGGCAACGACGTCGCCGGACTGATGGAGATCGAGAACTCGGCGCGCCTGGGCGAGACCCCCGACGAGGCCACCGCGACCCTGGTCGACGCCCTCAACGAGCGCGACGGCGAGGGCACGTGGGCCTACATCCCCACCGGGCCCGCCTACGAGAGGCTCGGCGTCGACAGCGGCCAGGACGCCATCACCAACGCGATCATCTACAAGCCCGCCCAGGCGCAGCCCGTCGGCGACGCGCAGATCCTCGCCGGCGACCCGGCCTTCTCCAACGCACGCGAGCCCATCGGCCAGGTGTTCGTGCCCGTCGACGAGGCCGGCGCCCAGGGCGAGCCGTTCTTCTTCGTCGTCAACCACTTCAAGTCCAAGAGCTCCAAGGACGCGGCCGACGCGAACCTGCCCGCCGACCCGGTCCAGGGCAACTCCCGCACCTCCCGCCTGAACCAGGCGCACGCGCTCGCCGCCTGGGTGAGCACGACGCAGGAGGAGCTCGGCGTCGACGACGTCCTGCTGGGCGGCGACTTCAACGCCTACACCCAGGAGGACCCGCTGCACGTCTTCTACGACGCGGGGTACACCGACGTCGCCGACCACTTCGACCCCGACGGCTGGTCGTACAGCTTCAGCGGCTCGGTCGGCTCCCTCGACCACGTGCTCGCCAACGAGTCGGCCATGGAGCGCCTGACGGGGGCGTCCGACTGGTCGATCAACGGCCCCGAGTCGCCGATGACCCAGTACAGCCGCTACCGCAACAACGCCGTGAACCTCTACGAGGACGGCCCCTACGGCGCTTCCGACCACAACCCCCTCGTCGTCGGCATGAAGGCCGGCGAGGGACAGCCCGCGCTCACGTTCTCGGACGTGTCGTCGGGGACGATGTTCTTCGAGGACATCATGTGGTTGGCGGGGGAGGGGATCGCGAGGGGGTATCCGGATGGGACGTTCCGTCCGGTGTCTCCGGTGGGTCGGGATGCGATGGCGGCGTATCTGTATCGGTTGGCGGGGTCGCCGAAGGTGACGGTGCCGCGGTCGCAGCCGTTTTCGGATGTGACGCCGCAGACGGAGCATTATGAGGCGATCATCTGGGCGTATCAGAACGGGATCGCGAGGGGTTGGTCGGATGGGACGTTCCGTCCGACGGCTCCGATCGAGCGGGGTGCGATGGCGGCGTTCTTGTATCGGTATGCGGGCAGTCCGGTGGTGGATGTGCCGGTGTCGGCGCCGTTCAGGGATGTGCCGGTGGGTGGTCAGTTCGCGGTGGAGGTGGCGTGGTTGAAGGGGGAGGGTATTGCGACGGGATGGCCTGATGGCACGTTTCGTCCGGTGGTGTCGGTGAATCGTGATGCGATGGCGGCGTTTCTGCATCGGATGGCGACGACCACGGATGTGACGTTCATGGGCCGCGGCTGAACCCCCGATTTGGGCGGGTCGGCACGGGCGGCGGGACGGGGCTGGTCCGGTGCCGGGATTGGGCTGGTCGGGCGGCGGGACTGGGCTCGTCGGGTGCCGGGACTGGCCTGGTCGGGCGGCGGGGCCGGGCTGGTCCGGCGCCGCTCAGAGCTGGTCGGGCGGCTGCGCAGAGCTGCTGAGGCGCCGGGACACGGCTGTCCGAGCGGCTTGTGCCCGCTGGCGGACCCTGACGGTGCCGCCACGGTCCGCCAGCGGACTCGAGCCGAGGCGGCACGTCGCAGAGGCCGAGCCGGCGCCCACGCAGCCGCCCGGGCCGCGGCCCGTCCGTCGAGCCCCCGCTGGAATCCCCGCTCTCAGCCCTCCCAGCTCACCTCGGGCGCCTCCTTGTCCCTGCGCCAGCCGCGCCAGGTCGGGTGGCGCAGACGATCGTCGTCGGTGCGCTCGGCGTAGCGGACCTCGCCCACCAGATCCGCACGCACCCACTCGGCGTCGCGACGATCCGCGGCGGGCACGTCGTCGACCGGCGGGGTCTTGCGCGCCCGCGATCGCAGGGTGCCGGCGATCTCGTCGAGGTCCCGGTCGGTGAAGCCCGTGCCCACGCGGCCCGCGTAGTGCAGCGCGCCGTCGTCGCCGGGAACCGCGATCAGCAGGGAGCCGATGCCGCCCGAGCGGGCGCCCTTGCCGTGGCGCCAGCCGATCACGACCACCTCCTGATGGCGCTCGTTCTTGAGCTTGATCCAGGTGTGCGTGCGCTTGCCCGCGAGGTAGACGCTCGACTCCTTCTTGGCCATCACGCCCTCGAGCTGCAGCTCCTTGCTCACCCCGACGGCATGGTCCACGTCGCCGTGATCGGCGTGCGGCAGCTGCACGTGCTCGGTGGGGGAGACGGCGTCGAACAGCGCGTCCCGCCGCTCGCGGTAGGGGGTGCGCAGCAGGGACTCGCCCCCGCGGTACGGGATGTCGAAGACCATGAGCGTGACGGGTGTGCCCTCGCGCACCCGCTCGACGTCGGCCTCCTGCGTGAGCCCGAGCCGATGCTGGAGGTGGGAGAACGACGGCCGTCCGTGGGCGTCGAGCGTGACCACCTCGCCGTCGAGGATCGTCGTGCCGCGCGCTCGCACGTCCTCGTGGACCGCCTCGGTGAGCTCGGCCAGCTCGGGGAACGTGACCGTCATGTCCTTGCCGCTGCGGCTGGACACCGCGACGCCGTCGGCCGAGACCGCGCACACGGCCCGCACCCCGTCCCACTTCATCTCGAAGGCCCACTCGTCCTCGTCGATGTCGGCACGCGAGCCGAGGGTCGCGAGCATGGGCGGCAGCGGCCACGGCACATCACCCGGCTCCTCGGCGGGGCGTGCATCGTCGGCGGAGTCGACGGGACGGGTGTCGCGGGAGGCGTTCGAGGTCTCGGAGGCGCGGGCGCGGCGTGAGGCGTGGGAGCGGCCGGTGCCGCGGGAGCTCGGTGCTGCCCCGTCGGCCGTCCCTGCCCGGCCCGCGACGGGCGCCGGTGCGGGGGCATCGGCCTCGGGCTGGTCCTTCATGAGGTGCAGGAGCCAGTTCTTCTGGTCCTTCGCCGTCTTCTTCCCGCCCATGTGACCGGTGTGGATGAACGCGAAGCGCCGCGGCACGCCGCCCAGCCCGCCGTCGTCGCGGCCGTGGCAGACGACGATGATCTCCTGGCCGTCGCGCCATTTCTCGACCTCGATCGCACCGGTGTCCCAGATGCGCACCGTGCCGCCGCCGTACTCGTCCTCGGGGATCGTGCCCTCGAAGGTGCCGTAGGCCAGGGGGTGGTCCTCCGTCTGCACCGCCAGCCGGTTCTCGTCGATCTCGAGCGGTGGCCCCTTGGGCACGGCCCACGAGACGAGCACGCCGTCGTGCTCGAGCCGGACGTCCCAGTGCAGGTGGGAGGCGTCGTGCTCCTGGACGACGAACATCGGCACGTCGCTCGGGACGGGACGCTCGCCCTGCTCGGGGACCGGCTCCGGGGTCTTCGACGCGTCGCGCTTGGAGCGGTAGACCTCGAGCCGGTCACGGGCCTCGGACGCCGACGCCGTCGCGGCCGCCTCCCGGTGCCTGCCGTGGGCTCCGCCCGACGTGCCCGACCCGCGTGACGTGCCCGACCCGCGCGACGTGCCCGACCTGCGCGACTTCTTCGATCCGTCTGCTCCGCGCGACGTGCCTGACCTGCGCGACCCGCTCGATCCGTCTGCTCCGTGCGAACTACCCGACCCCTCCGCCCCGCTGTCGTGCAGGCCGAGCGCCGCGATCGGGTCGTCGCCGCCCTCGACCCTCTCGAGCACCTCCGGGAGCTCGAGCTGCGCGAGCCGGGGATCCTCGAGCTCGTCCCACGTGCGCGGCGCGGCGACCGTCGGCCGCAGCCGCCCGCGCAGCGAGTAGGGACACACGGTCGTCTTGTGGCCGTTGTTCTGCGACCAGTCGACGAGCACCTTGCCGCGCCGCAGGGTCTTGCGCTGCTCGCTGACCACCCGATCGGGATGGTCGTCGGCGAGAGCGGCCGCGAGGCGATGGGCGACCTCGTCGACCTCGTCCGCCGTGGCCGAGCCGTCGAGCGGCGAGTACAGGTGGATGCCCTTGGAGCCGCTCGTGACGGGGAAGGCGTCCATGCCCATGCCCTCGAGGATCTCGCGGCACCAGAACGCGACCTCCGCGCAGTCGGCCAGGGAGGCGCCCTCGCCCGGGTCGAGGTCGAGCACCAGGCGATCCGGGTTGTGCGCCGTGCCGCGGGGGCCGAAGCGCCACTGCGGGGTGTGGATCTCGAGCGCGGCGAGCTGGGCGAGCCACACGAGCACGGCCGGCTCGTCGATGAGCGGGTAGGTGGACGTGCCCTCCTTGTGCTCGATGTCCTCGCGCGGCACCCAGTCCGGTGCGAAGTCCTCGAGGTCCTTGCGGAAGAAGACCTTGCCGGGATGATCGGCGGTGCCGACCCCGTCCACCCACCGCTTGCGCGTCGCGGGGCGCCGCGTGGCCTCGGGCACCATGACGCCGGCGACTCGCCGATAGTAGTCGATGACCTCGGCCTTCGTGGTGCCCGTCGACGGGTAGAACACCTTGTCGAGGTGAGAGAGCTTCAGCTGGTGCCCGTCCACCTCGATCTGCTGCTGTGAGGCTGCCATGCCACCACTGTGCCCCAGGACACACGGCACGTCACCTGCCCGACCGGGTGGTCCACGGGGGGCGCGGACAGGGGTGGGTGGTGGCAGGAGTGGGTGGTGAGCGGGAAGGTGCATTGGGGCGTGGGGCGTGGGGCGTGGGGCGCGGCACGGTGGTGCACGGGGTGCTGACAAGGCCGGGTGGTGCGTCGGTGCACGGGGCGTGGGCAGGGGCCTGACCGGTAGAGGTAGACAGAGGGCTGGGGGGGCGAGCCGTGGGGGAGTGCCCGGGCCACCGAGGGTGCGTGTACCGGGGTCGGTGGTCGAGCAGGGGACGCTGGTGATGTGCTGTGGCTATATAGCCAGTGCACATCACCAGCGTCCCTTCCGCGACAAACGCGCCGAGTAGGCGGGGGCGGTAGCGCCTCGGTGACTCAGGTCGAGGGGACAGTGAGGCCGCACCTTTCCCTGACGCGGGGGCCGCGCGGGCCGGGCAGGCGCGCCCACGCCTCGGTGACTCGGGGTTCGAGCAGGCGGTGCGGTGGCATCGCCGAGCCACAGCCTCCGTGCGGCCGCCGCCGAGCGCCCCCACCGGGGGCCGCCCCGTGCGGCCGACCGGTCGCTGCGCCCCTGCGGCCCTGGCCAGCCCCGGGGCCGGCGGGTTCAATGGGGCCATGCGTGCCATCTGGAGCGGTGAGATCTCGTTCGGCCTCGTGGGGGTCCCGGTCAAGCTGTACAGCGCGACCCGATCCCACGACGTCTCCTTCCACCAGGTCCACGACGACGACGGCGGGCGGATCCGCTACGAGCGCCGCTGCGATGTCTGCAACCGCATCATCGACTACGAGCACATCGATAAGGCCTACGACGACGGCGACAAGACGGTGATCCTCACCGACGAGGAGCTCGACGCCCTGCCCGCCGAGGACAACGACGAGGTCGAGGTGGTCCAGTTCGTGCCCGGCGAGCAGATCGACCCGATCCTGCTGGGCACCGCCTATTTCCTCGAGCCCGTGGCCAAGTCCCCCAAGTCCTACCTGCTGCTGCGGTCCACGCTCGCCGACAGCGAGCTGACCGCCGTGGTCCGCTTCACGTTGCGCTCCAAGACCCACCTGGGCGTGCTGCGCGCGCACGGCAAGCTCCTCCTGCTGCAGACCCTGCGGTGGCCCGAGGACGTGCGTGAGGTCGACTTCCCGGCCGTGAACTCGCGGGCCAAGGTCACGGACAAGGAGAAGACGATGGCAGCGGCGCTCGTGGACCAGTTCGCGGGCGACTTCCATCCCGAGGAGTTCACCGACGAGTACCAGGAGGAGCTGCGCGAGCTCATCGACGACAAGCTCGAACAGGGCGATGCCCTCGACACCGCCGCGACCTTCGGCCGGAAGCCCGACCCGGGCGACGAGAAGGGCGGCTCCGGCTCGGGCGGCACCGTGCTGAGCCTCATGGACGCGCTCGAGGGAAGCCTCGCCAAG
The DNA here is from genome assembly GCF_025725725.1 of Brachybacterium huguangmaarense. Classification (NCBI taxonomy): domain Bacteria; kingdom Bacillati; phylum Actinomycetota; class Actinomycetes; order Micrococcales; family Dermabacteraceae; genus Brachybacterium; species Brachybacterium huguangmaarense. The sequence continues at coordinate 461,910 of NZ_CP107020.1, read as the reverse complement.
CGCGGGGGAGCGGGCGCGAAGAAGAGCGAGTCATCGGCGGGGGCATCGGGCGGGGCAGGGAGGCGCTCGGGAACGACGAAGAAGACGGCATCGACGAAGAAGACTGCGCCGTCGAAGAAGACTGCATCGTCGAAGAAGACCGCATCGTCGAAGAGTTCCGCGTCGTCGAAGAAGACTGCGGGCACGTCGTCGACCACGTCCACGAAGACGACGAGAGGGAAGAAGAGCGCCTGATTTCGGCGCGCGGCCGTCCCGCGAGCCGCCACGCAGACGGGCGAGGGGCGCCGCGCGGACGAGGGCGGCACGCGGACGAGGGCGGCACGCGAGCCACGCGGACGGGAGAGCCACGCGAACCACGCGGACGGGGGCGCCACGCGGACGGACGGGGACGGTGCGAAGAACGGGCGGTCTGCGGCCGGGCGAGCCCTCTGGAGGCGCCGCTCCGCCGTGGAGCGCCAGATCTCAGCAGCCCCGCCTCGGACGGTGACAGTGGGTTGCGCACCGGGACCTACCGGTCGGGAGGAGCCGCGCTCGGTCGAGACCGGCTAGCATCCGAAGCACTTCCCCTTCGCCCCGTCGCCGCCGTCCGCGGCCTCACCCGAAAGGTGCTGCGATGTCGCCCACCTCTTTCTTCTCCCGTCCTCTCGCCCGCGCGCTCGCCGCCGGCGCCTGCGTCACGATCGCCCTCGCCGGATGCGGCAAGAGCGGTGGCGACACGGACAAGGCCGATTTCTCCGCCGAGCCGAGCGGGACGCTCAAGACCCTCGGCTACAACCCCGACGACGAGGTGGGCAAGTCCCGCTCGGACTATGCCGCCCAGCAGCTCTCGGATGTCGACGTCCAGATGGACACCTCGAGCTTCGATCCGCAGAAGTTCGTCGCGCTCTCTGCCTCCGGCAACGTGCCCGATGTCGTGCAGATGGACCGCTCGGCCATCGCGACGTACGCCCAGAAGGACCTCATCATGCCGCTCGACGCGTGCTTCGACGCGCAGAGCGTCGATCCCGCCAAGCACTGGTACCCGGCCATCGTCCAGGAGGTGACCGTCGACGACGACGTCTACGCGGCACCGCAGTTCTTCCAGCCCAGCATGATCATCATGAACAAGCGCCTGATGGAGCAGGCCGGGGTCACCGAGGACATGCTCGACACCTCGGATCCGGAGGCGTTCGTCTCCACGGTCGAGAAGATGGCCAAGCTCGACGGCGGCAAGCCGATCCAGCTCGGCTTCGATCCCGACGTCCCCGGATCGATGGTCCAGTGGTTCCACGTCTTCGGTGGCGCCGAGTCCGACGAGAGCGGCGCCCCGACCCTCGACTCGCCCGAGAACGTGAAGGCCATGGAGTGGCTCAAGCGGCTCATGGACGCCCAGGGCGGCTATGCCGAGGTGACGTCGTTCAAGCAGACCTGGGACGTGTTCGGCGACGAGAACCAGTACGTCACCGATGCGACCGGCGGCGGCATCTGGGGCCAGTGGTACCTCAACGTGCTCGCCGGCACGAAGGACGACGTCGACATCGTGACGATCCCGATGCGTGACTCCCAGGGGCAGCCGTTCGCGATGTCGGGAGGCTCGGCACTCGCGATCCCGACCAACGCCAAGAACCCGACCGCGGCGTGCGCGTGGATCGTCGACGCGACCTCCGACGAGGCGTGGGCCGCGGCGGGCGACGCCCGTGCGAAGACGGTCGAGACCGACGGCGGCTTCAACACGGGCCTGTTCACCGGTGTCCCCGCCGCCGACCAGGCGGTCCGCGAGGCGCACGTCACCGAGACCGGTGACGCGGACTTCGACCAGAGCATCACGGCGATGTACGACGTGCTCGACCATCCGGTCTCGCGCGGTGCGTCCCCGGTGGGGGCGACGATCGACGAGGCGGTCGCCAACGCTGCGGGCGCCGCGATGAACGGTGACAAGACCCCGCAGCAGGCGCTCACCGACGCCCAGGCCACGGCCCAGGCGGAGTACGACAAGATCGCGAAGTGACGGCCCGGCGCCGTCGCCGGAGCCCGGCCGCTCCGGCGACGGCGCTTGGCCCGCTCCGGCGACGGCGCCGCGCCCAGGCGGGTCGCGGGTCTCGGCCGGTCGTGGGACCTGGCGCGTCGCGGAGTCCGATGAGCCCCGACATGCCGTGGGCCCCGACATGCGGTGGGCCCCGACGTGTCATGAGTCCCGACATGCGGTGAGCCCTGACGCGCCGTGAGCCCCGACCGGTCGTGACCGGGACGGCGCGCGGCCTCAGCCCCGCACGCTTCCCGTCGTGATCCCGTCCACGAAGTGGCGCTGCCCGAAGGCGAACAGGATCAGCATCGGCAGCGTGACGACGAGCGCCGCCACCATCACGTATTGGTAGTCGCCGTGCCCGCCCGCGGTGGGGGAGAAGCGCTGCATCGCGTAGTTGATGCCGAGCGGCACGGTGTAGTCCTCGGCCGAGCCGAAGTTCAGATAGATCAGAGCCCCCGTGAAGTTGTTCCACGAGGCCTGGAACTCGAACAGCCACACGATGATCGCGCTGGGCAGGGTGAGCGGGAACGCGATGCGCCGGAACAGGCCGAAGTACCCGCAGCCGTCGACGCGGGCGGCGTCGAACAGCGACCGCGGCACGCCCGCGTAGAACTGGCGCATGAGGAAGATGTAGAAGGCCGAGCCGAACAGAGCCCCGCCCCACAGCGGCACATTGGTGCCCAGGAACCCGAGATACTTCCAGATCAGGTAGTTGGGCACGAGCGTGACCGCACCGGGCAGCATCATCGTCGCGAGCACGAGCCCGAACAGCACGCGCCGCCCGGGGAAACGGAAGTACGCGAAGCCGAAGGCCACGAGCGAGGACGACAGCGTGATCAGCGTGGCGCCCGCGACGGCGATGAACACCGAGTTGAGGATCCAGCTCAGCAGCGGCAGCTGATCCCACACCTCGAGGTAGTTCTGAGGGTGGAAGGTGCGGGGGATGAGCCGGTTGTCGAAGACCTCGCCGCGCGGTTTCATCGAGGCCGACAGCAGCCACAGCAGCGGGTAGGCGAAGACCACGGCCCCCGCCAGCAGGAGCAGCCAGCGAACGACCTCGGCGCCGCCACGTCCGCGGAGCGCCGAGGACCGGTGGTGCCGTGGCCTGCGCTCGCGCGGACTCGCCGCGGCGGCGTCGGCATCGGGTGGCGTCGTCGCCGGCGGCGCCTGGGTGGTGGAGGTGGTGGGCAGGGCGTTGGATCCGGGGGCCGACATCACAGGTTCCCGCTCTCGTCGTGGACCAGGCGGCGGCCGACGGTGAGTTGCACGAGCGTGATCAGCATGATGATCACGAACAGCACCCACGCCATCGCCGCCGCGAGGCCGAAGTTGAACTGCTGGAAGGCCTGCTGGTACAGGTACACGCCGTAGAACAGGCTCGCGTCCGTGGAGGCGCTCGACCCGTCGCGGTAGAACAGCAGGTAAGCCTGGTCGAAGACCTGCAGCGAGGCGATGGTCAGGGTGATGACGATGAAGAACAGGGTCGGCGAGATCATCGGCAGCGTGATCGACCACAGGCGACGCAGGGAGCCGGCACCGTCGAGCGCCGCCGCCTCGTACAGCTCGACGGGAACCGCCTTGAGCGCCGCCAGGATGATGACGGCCGAGCCGGCCACGCCCCAGGCGCTCATCACGACGATCGCGGGCTTGACCCAGGCGGGATCGATCAGCCACTGCGGCCCGTCGATCCCGAAGATCCCGAGGAACTGGTTGATGGCGCCCTGGTTGCCGTTGAGCAGCAGGAGGAAGACGGCGGCGGTGGCCACGACCGGCGTCATCTTCGGCAGGTAGTAGAGGGTGCGGAACACTCCCGCCCCGCGCCGCACGGAGTTCAGGAGCAGCGCGATGAGCAGCGCCACGCACGTCTCGAGGGGCACGGCCATGAGCGCGTACGTGAACGTGTTGCCGAGCGAGCGCAGCACGCGGGGATCGTCGACCAGGGCGCTGTAGTTCGAGCCGCCGACGAACTGTGCGGTGTCCGTCGCGAGGTCGTAGTCCGTGAACGACAGCCCCAGGCTGTAGGACATCGAGACCACGGTGAAGATCAGGAAGCCGATGATCCACGGACTGATGAAGAGGTAGCCGGCGAGGGCCTCGCGCCGACGCGCGCGCCGGCGCGAGGGCCGCATGCCGGCGGCGGTGAGGGCATCTGTCGAGGTCACGAGAGGTTTCTCCGAGGAGTGGGGGAAGGGCGTGAAGCACTTCTCTGTGTACACCGCTTCCTCGGAGAACTGAACGGCGGTGACAGAGCGGTCGGTAGAGCAGTGTTCCCGCGCCCCTGCCGCGCCTGGGCGTGATCAGCCGGGCAGCGACTCGCGGATGACCGTGGGGAACTCGACGACGGGCACGACGGCCACATCGGTGAGCTTCCAGTCGAGCTCGGTGAGGGCGCGGTGCAGCGCGGAGAGCTGGTCGAGGCTTGGCGCCCGGCCCTCGTGGGGGATCACGAACAGCTCGGTGTGGAAGACGTGCCCCTGATCGCGCACCCGCGCCCGGGCCTGGGCCACCCAGCCCTCGGCCAGGGCGAGCTCCTCGACCCGGCTCACGAGGGGGTGCACGCGCCGGTCGTCGTAGGTGCGGGCCCGGACGTCGGTCAGGCCCGCGATGGCGTCGCGCACGTTGCGCGCACCGTCGTGGATGATCCCGACCGAGACGAGGATCGCCGCGACCGCATCCGCCCACCACCAGCCGACACCGATGCCCAGCACGCCCAGCACGGTCGCCAGGCCCGACTGCCAGTTCGCCTTGTTCATGTACGCATCGGCGTAGAGGACCTTGTCGTGCAGCGGCTCGGCGTAGCGCATCTTGATCCGGCCCAGCACGATCGGCGGGACCGACGTGACGACCATGATGACCACCATGAGCCAGCCCGCCCAGATCGCGTGACCGCCCAGGACCGTCAGGCCGATCGGCGCGCGCTCGGCGGTCACGAGCTTCATGACCGAGTCGATCGCCAGATAGGCCCCCATCGCGAACAGCGACACGGCCGCGACCAGGTGCCCGACGCCCACCGAGCGATGGAAGCCGTAGGGATGGTCGAGGTCGGGGTGCTTGCGGATGCGCCGCGCCGCGACGATGAACGCGAGCGGAGGCAGCAGCGAGAGGGTGTCCTCGAGCCACGCGGCCTTCATCGCCTGCGACTGGCCGGAGACGGCGGCCACGAGGACGACCGTGACCACCTGCGTCGCGACGGTCCACCACTCGAGGCGGCGCGCCTTCCGCATGGCGTCATCCCAGCTCATCTCCGCGTCCTCGACGCGCACGGTCGCGTTCACAGCTCGCCCTCCTGCTCGGCGAGATGGCGCTCGAGAGCGACCTGCAGGGCGTTCTCGCCGGGCCGGACCGCCATCACGAGCTTGTGCTCCTCGCCGTCGTCGGCGCGCATGGTGTGATATGGCCGGGTCAGCGCGATCTCGTCCTTCCAGGGGCTCGAGTCCTCGAGGCCTCCGATGAGCACGTCGAGGTCTCCGTCGTGCAGCGAGGGCGCGAGGACCCCTTCGGGGCCCGTCCGCCAGCTCGGCACGGCACCGATGGAGCTGCAGAAGCTCCTGATCAGATCGACCTCGCTGCCGGAGACCGAGCCGTCTTCCGCCACGTCCGTGTACGGCGGATGCGGGGAGACGCCGACGCGGAGCCGGCCGCCCTCGGCACGGTCCAGGGTGCCCGCGGCGTCCGCCGGGAAGCGCAGACCGCACGCGGCGAGCGCAGGCAGGGCGAGGGCGCCGAGGAGGACGCTCCGACGGCTCGGGGCGGCCGAGGGGCGCCTCGCGAGACTCGGGAAGGCGGACATACGCACACCGTATTCCGACATGCCCCCAAGGGCGACCCTCGCGGTCGGTCCCGGGGCGCCTGGTCCCCGCGCCGACTGTCGGGCGTCGCCCCTAGGGTGTGAGCCATGAAGATCCTCCACACCTCGGACTGGCACCTGGGGCGCACGTTGCATGGTGTCGATCTGCACGCTGACCAGGAGCGCTTCCATGACTGGCTGGTCGCGCTGGTGGCCGAGCGCGGGGTCGACGCGGTCGTCGTCCCCGGCGACGTCTACGACCGGGCGGTGCCGCCCACCGAGTCCGTGCGGCTGCTCGGGCGCACGCTCGCACGCCTCGCCGAGGTCTCCACCGTGATCCTCACGCCGGGCAACCACGACTCCGCCGTCCGTCTCGGCTTCGGCGCCGAGCTCATGCGCGCGGGCGTGCACATCCTGGCCGACACGCCCGGCCTCGACCACCCCGTCACCCTCGCCGACGAGCACGGCGAGGTGCTGTTCTTCGGGCTGCCCTATCTCGAGCCCGACATCGTGCGGCACACGCTCGCCGCCGACGGCGCCGAGCCCCTCGAACGCTCCCACGAAGCGGTCACGCGCGCGGCGCTCGACCGGGTGCGCGCACGGCTGGCCGATCACCCCGGCGCCCGCTCGGTCGTGCTCGCGCACACCTTCATCACGGGCGGGCAGGGCAGCGACTCCGAACGCGACCTGCGCATCGGCGGGGTCGACTCCGTGCCGGGCCGCGTGCTCGGCGGCGTCGACTACCTCGCCCTCGGCCACCTGCACGGCTGCCAGGACCTCTCGAGCATCGTCGGCGCCCCCGCCTGGTACTCGGGCTCCCCGCTCGCCTTCTCCTTCTCCGAGAAGGACCAGCGCAAGGCGGTCCTGCTCGTCGAGCTGGGGGAGCGGGGCACGGTCCACGTCGAGAGGATCGCGACGCCCGTCCCCCGGCCCCTCACCGAGCTGCGCGGCACGCTCGAGCAGATCCTCGCGCAGGCCGCCGTGCACGGCGACGACTACGTGCGCGCGATCGTCACCGACCGTGCCCGGCCCGCCCACCTGCAGGAGACGCTGCGCGCCGCCTACGGGCACCTGCTGCTGACCGAATACCAGCCCGAAGGGCGCGAGGCGGCGCCGCTGACCCCCGTCGTGCGCCAGGGCGCCGACCCGCTCGAGGTGATGGACGACTTCCTCGCCTACGTCACGGGCTGCGACGTCGAGCCGGCCGAGCACGCCGTGTTCGACGAGGCCTACCGCGACGTGCGCGCCCGCCGTCAGGACGCCGCGGGCACCGTCGGGTCGGCGGGCGCCGGCACCACCCGCGCCCCGCGCCGCAAGGCGGCGTCGTGAGGCTCCATCACCTGCGCCTGCGCGGCATCGGACCGTTCCGCGACGAGGTCGCGCTCGATCTCAGGACGCTCGGCGCGAGCGGGCTGTTCCTGCTCGAGGGTCCCACCGGCTCGGGCAAGTCCACGATCCTCGACGCGATCGTCTACGCCCTCTACGGGAGCGTCGCCGGGTCCGCCACGAGCGCCGATCGGATCCGCTCGCAGTTCGCGCCTCCCACCGAGGCGAGCGTCGTGGACCTTGTGTTCGAGACCGGCTCCGGGATCTACCGCGTGCGCCGCGAACCCGGATACGAACGGGCGAAGCTCAAGGGCACGGGCACCACCTGGCAGCAGCCGAAGGCGCTGCTGTGGCGGGTGACGTCGCCGGAGGCCATCGCGCCGCTGCTCGCCGACGCCGCCGGCGCCGGGTCGGGCATCGAGCCGATCGCCACGCGCCTCGACGAGGTGGGCCGCGAGGTCACGCGCGCCATCGGGCTCAGCCGCGAGCAGTTCACCCAGACCGTGCTGCTGCCCCAGGGCGAGTTCGCGCGGTTCCTCCGCGCCCGCACCCAGGACCGGCAGGCCGTGCTCACCCGCGTGTTCGGCTCCGAGCTGTTCGAGGACGTCGAGAAGCAGCTCGAGGCGATGCGCCGCGCCGCGAAGGCGCAGGTCGCCGAGGCCACCACGACCCTCCGGGCGGCCGTCGCCCGGTTCGTCGAGGCCTCGGGCGCGACCGCGGAGCAGGCCGAGGCGATGGACGCCGACGCCGAACAGCTGCGCTGTGCCGAGATCGCCGCGAGCGCCGACGTGCTCGTGCGCGACGTCGAGCAGCACAGCGCGGCGGCGGACGAGGCCGGTCGCCGGGCGACCGCGCTCGAGACCGCGGCCCGCGAGGCACGCGACGCCGCCCGCGAGCACCGACGCCTCCTGCTGCGCCGCGCCGAGCTCGACGCCCTCGCCGCGCGCCTCGAGCAGACCGCCCCGGAGCACGCGAGCATGCAGCGGCGGCTGCGCCGCCACGAGGCCGCGACCCCGGTGGCCTCCGCCCTGACCCGGCGCGACGCCGCCCGGGGCCGCAGCGCCGAGGCCGGGTCCCGGCGCGCCGTCGCGATCGAGACGGCACGCGACGAGGCCGAGGACCTCGCCGCGCTCGCCGAGACGGAGGACGCCCTCGCGGCGCTCGGCGAGGCCGGTGCCCAGGAGACCTCCCGCGCGGGCGAGCTCACGGCCCTCGTCGAGCTCGAGGAGAAGCTCCCGGCCCGCGCCGAGGCGCTCGCCGCCCGCCGCGTCGAGCACGAGGAGCTGCTCACGGAGACCGCCGCCGTGCGCGAGACCCTCGCCGCCCGGCCCGCCGAGCGCGACGACCTCCTCGCACGGCTGCGGGCCGCCCAGGAAGCGTTCGAGGACCTGGCCGACGCGAGGGTCGCGCTCGCCGCCGCGGACGACCGCCTGGCGGCCTCGCGCACCGCCGCCGAGCGCGCCGCCGAGGTCGAGCAGGCCGCCGCTCAGGCGACCGCCGCGTTCGAGCAGGCCCGGGCCGCGAGCGGCATCGAGCACGACCTGCGCGTGCGGCGCACGGCCGGGCTCGCCGCCGAGCTCGCCCTGCAGCTCGAGTCCGACCAGGCGTGCCCCGTGTGCGGCGCGACCGACCACCCGCACCCGGCCGAGACCGCGGCCGACGCCGTGAGCGCCGACGACGTCGCCGCCGCCGAGGCGACACGCCGTGACGCCGACGCTGCCGCCGCCCGGGGCGCCGCGGCGCTCGACGTCGCCCGCAGCCGCCACGAGACGGCGCTCGCCCAGGCCGGGGGTCTGAGCGTCGAGGACGCGAGCGCCGTCCGCGGCACCGCCCAGGAGCGGGTCGCCGCGGCGACGGCCCAGGGACAGAGAGCCGCCCAGCTGCAGGCGGGCCTCGAGACCCACGACCGGGAGACCTCCGCGCAGCGCGAACGCGTCCAGACCCTCACGGCCCGCGCCGAGGCCCTCGCGACCGCCGTCGACGCCGAGGCGAGCGCGCTCGCCGCCGACGCGGCCCGGATCGAGCAGGCCCGGGCCCAGCAGACGAGCGTCGCCGAGCGCCGCGAGGCCCACCGCCTCCGCGCCCGGGCGGCGGGACGGCTGCGGGAGGCCGTGCTCGCCGCCGGCCAGTCCGCCGCGCGCGCCGACGAGCTCGCCGCCGAGGCCGCCGAGGCCCTCGCGGCGGCGAACGCCGCCCTGACCGGCCACGACGAGACCGCCTTCGAGACCGAGCCCGAGGTCCGTGCCGCGGTGCTCGACGCGGCCGAGCGCGAGCGCTGCACCACTGCCCTGCGCGAGCGCGACATCGACGAGTCGCGGCTGACCGAGGGTCTCGCCGAGCCCGGCCTCGCCGAGCTCGTCGCCGAGCCCGCGGCCCACCACGAGGCCGAGGAGGCGGTGCACGGGGCCGAAACCCACCTGCACGAGGCCGAGACCGCCGCGAAGGCCGCCCACGCGGAGGCCGGCCGGCTCACGGGCGCCGCCCGACGCACCGCCACGGCACGCACCGCCCTCGACGCCTCGATCACCTCGGTCACCACGGTGCGGGCGACGGCCGGAACCGTCGTGCGGGTCGCCGACCTCGCGACCGGCGCCTCCTCCGACGGCGAACGGATCCGCCTGTCGACCTTCGTGCTCATGCGTCGCTTCGAGGACGTGGTCGCCGCCGCGAACGCACGCCTCGCCCTGCTCTCGGGCGCCGACCTGGAGCTCGTGCGCGACACCGGTGCGCGCGGAGCCCAGAGGACGGGCCTGGACCTGCTCGTCATCGACCGCCGCACCGACCAGGCCCGGGTGCCCGAGACCCTCTCGGGCGGTGAGACCTTCTTCGTGTCCCTCGCGCTCGCGCTCGGCCTCGCCGACATCGTGACCGCCGAGGCCGGAGGCGTGCAGATGCAGACCCTCTTCATCGACGAGGGCTTCGGGAGCCTCGATCCCGAGCGGCTCGACGCCGTGATCGAGGAGATCGGGCACCTCGCCGACACCGGCCGGACGGTCGGCATCGTCTCGCACGTCGCCGAGCTCAAGACCCGCATCCCCGAGCAGATCCATGTGCGCCGCCGCGACGACCGCACCTCGGAGGTGACCGTGACGGCGTGACCGGCTCGGCGCCTCCCACCACGGGAGGAGGCGCCGCCCGTCGCACCGGAACCTCCGGGGGACGACCTCCGAACTGCCTGTACGTGCCGTGGGAGCCATGACCCACTGGACGTCGCAGACCCTCTACTCCGTGCTCATCGGGGGCGCCGGGTTCCTCGTGCTGCTGATCCCCGCCCTGACCGTCCAGTACCGGCGGTACGGGCGGCTGAGCGGGCGGCGTCTGCTCGGCACGGCCGCGGCCTGCGTCTACGGCGTGGCCCTCATCGTCTTCACGCTCTTCCCGCTGCCCACGATCGCCGAGGCGTGCGGCGGACGCACCGGTGCCAAGCTCCAGGTGGTCCCCTTCCAGTTCGTGGCCGACATCGCCGAGGAGACGCGCGGCCTCTCGCTCCCGGCGGCCGCGACCAGCTTCGCGGTGCTGCAGGTCGTCCTGAACGTCGTGCTGTTCGTGCCGCTCGGGCTGCTGCTGCGGCGCTTCGCGGGCCGCTCCCTCGCCGTCTCCGTGCTGATCGGCTTCCTCGTCTCCTTTGCGATCGAGGCGACCCAGTACACGGGGATGTGGGGGATCTACCCGTGCGGGTTCCGGGTCGCCGACGTCGACGACCTGCTCGCCAACACGGCCGGCGCCCTCCTCGGCGCCCTCGTGGCGCCGCGCCTGCTCGGCTGGATGCCGCAGGTGCGGGAGCTGACCGCGCTCGCACCGCCGCCGGTCTCCGCGGCACGTCGCCTGCAGGGCATGCTGCTGGACTGGCTGCTGTTCGCCGCGGCACGGCTCTGCCTCGAGGTCGCCCTCGTGCTCGTGCACGTGCTGCGCGCCTACCCCGACCCGCCGCCCGCCGACGCCGTCGGCCCTCTCGAGCTCGCCGCCCTCACCGCCCTCGCCGCGGTGATCGTCTTCTACCTGCCGTCGCTGCGCGGCACGGGCGCCTCGCTCGGACAGCGCCTCGTCGGCATCGCCCCGGTCTGGGACGACGCCCGGGGCACCACGCTCGGCCGTCGGCTCGGGCGGACCACCGCCGTGGCCGGGGTGTACGCCGCGGGTCAGGTGCTGCCGCCCCTGCTGCGCGCCGCGGGCGTCCCGCTCCTGCCCGGCCTGGTGTCGTTCGCCGCCGGGGTGGTCGTGCTGCTCGCGGTGGCCTGGGCGTTCGTCGGCGACCATCGGGGTCTGTCGGGTGCCGCGAGCGGCGCCCGTATGGTCGACGTGCGCTCGCTCGGACGCACCGCGGCCCCCGATACGATGGCGACGGCCGGCGCAGCGCACGGTCCGCGTGACCGCACACGGGCCTGACCTGCGCGAGGCCGACCTCGCTCCCGACCCCCCGGAGGCCCCTGTGGACCCCGTCACCGTGGACGTCATCGCGACCGTCGTCGCCGGCATCCTGTTCCTCGTCGGACTGACCGGCATCGTCGTCCCGATCCTGCCCGGCTCGATCACGATCCTCGTCACCATGCTGATCTGGGCGATCGTCGTGGGCGGCACGAGCTCGTGGATCGCGTTCGCGATCGTCGCGGTGTTCTCGATCGCGGGCATGACCGCGAGCTACGTGATGACCGGTCGCAAGCTCAAGAAGGCCGACGTGCCCAACTGGCCGATCGTCGTCGGCGTGATCGTCGGGGTCATCGGCATCTTCGTGATCCCGTTCCTGGGCCTGTTCATCGGCTTCGTGGTGGGCCTCTACGGTGCCGAGTGGTACCGCCGCAAGGACCCGCGGCTCGCGTGGGAGTCGTCGTGGCTGGCCCTGAAGACCCTCGGCCTCGGCATCGTCGTGGAGCTCGGCCTGGGCTTCTGCTCCGCGATCACCCTGGGGATCGCCGCGACCGTGCATTTCGTGAACCTGTGAACGCCCAGCCCGCACCCGAGACCGCGCCGGGGTCGGTGCCCGAGCCGGCGTCGCGGCCTGTGCGCACGTCCGATCCCGTGCCGGCGACCGCCCACGGTCCGCGGGCCGACGTCCCGCCGGTCTCCCGACGCGACCGCCCGCGGTTCGGCACGCGCGAGCGCCATCGCGAGCTGGGCGCCGCCTTCGCCGGGCAGGGCGCCGACTACGACCGCCTCCGGCCCGGGTATCCCGCCGCGGCGCTCGACGCGATCCTCGCCGCCGCGCCCGCGGGAGCCCGCGACGCCGTGGACCTCGGGGCCGGCACGGGCAAGCTCTCGTGGGCCCTCGTCGACCGGCATCTCGCGGTGACCGCCGTCGACCCGAGCACCGCCATGCTCGCCGCCGCGCGCGCGGCCCGTCCCGACGCCGACGGCCTGGCCACGATGGTCGGCACCGCCGAGGCGACCGGGCTGCCCGCCCGGTCCGCCAACCTGGTCACCGTCGCCCAGGCCTGGCACTGGTTCGACGCGGACGCCGCGTGCCGCGAGATCGGGAGGGTCCTCCGCCCCGGCGGCATCCTCGCCCTCGTGTGGAACACGCTGGACGTGCAGGTGCCGTGGGTGCACCGCTACTCGCGCATCATGCACGCGGGCGACGTGCTCAAGGAGGACTTCGACGCCCCGCCCGCGCCGGGTTTCCGGGTGCTCGGACGCTCGATGCACCGGTGGGAGGACCCGCGCACGACGCACGAGCTCATCGACCTGGCCCGCACCCGCAGCTACGTGATCACGGCGCCCGCCGAGCGTCGCGAGCGCGTGCTCGCGAACCTCGACTGGTACGTGCACGAGCACCTCGGGCACGCGCCCGGCAGCACGGTCGGCGTCCCCTACCGGACCGACGTGCTCGTCCTCGCACCCGAGACGGGGGCGGCCCCCACGGGGAGAACCGGCACAGGGAGCACCGACACAGGGGAGGAGCCGTGACCGGCACGGCGCCGCAGGCCGGCGCGGAGCGGCCCGACCCCACGGTGCCGGCTCCTCGGCCGAGCCGGGCGCCGCGCATCACGGCCGTCGTCCTGGGCGTGCTCGCGATGGTGTGGGCCTGCGCGATGGGCGCGGCGATCCTCGAGGTCGCACATCTGACGTACTGGCTGCCGCCACCGCCGGGGACGACTGTGGCGATCGAGCGGCAGACCTGGAACACGAGCACGCTGCTCCTGCTCCCCGGCGCGGGACTGGCCCTCCTGATCGCGCTCGCCGGCGTGGTGTGGGCGCTCGCGGTGCGTCGGCCCGTCTGGCCGGCGCTCGCGGCGCCGTTCGCCTCAGGGGTCGTGGCGACAGGGAGCCTCCTGCTCGCCGCGGGGGTCCCGACTCCCACCTTCTGAGCGCGAGCCGTGGCGGTCGCCGGTATCGAGGTCGAGCCGGCTCCGGGGCCTCTCAGCCCGCGGCGCCGCCCGCATCCGAGCCGCCGCCGTCCGAGGCGCCGGACCCCGCGTCCACGATCGACATGTCGCCCACGCGCCAGTGGCTCCCGTCCCACACCATCTTGGCCTGGATCCGCCCGGCGATCTCGTCCTGGGCGAGCGGCTCCTTGGAGGGGTCGTCGATGATCAGCTGCTGCGCCTCCGTGAAGTCGGCGGTCGCGGTCCCGGAGGCGGGCGGCTCCCCGACGCCGTCGAACGTCGTGCCCGTGACCGTGAACTCGCCGCCCACGCCGTAGCCGCCCTGGTCGTGGAGCTGGCTCGCGTTGGCGATGAACTGGACGCACACCTGGCAGTTGGGGTCCACGCCCTGCGTCCACGCGGCCGTGTCGCCCGTGGCCATCATGTACGCGTACGTGTCCAGCAGATAGCGCAGGGTGGCCTGCGCCCCCTCGGCCGTCTGCTGGGACATCTCCGCAGGTGCGGGCGGCGCCGTCGTGGGGCTCGGGTCGGGCTGGTCCGAGGGGTCGACGGCGGCGCGCGTGTCCGTCGGGTCGGACGCCTCGTCGCGGCCCGAGCTGAAGACGCCCGACAGGCCCACGGCGCCGACCGACACGATCAGGGCGAGGGCGATGACGGCGATGATGATCTGCTGGGTGCGGCGGCTCACCCGGTCACGGTACCCGGGACGCCTCGGCGCGGTCTGGCAGCCCGTCGCCGACGAGCGCGACGCCCCTCGCGCGTGGGCGCTCGTGCGGGCGCGTGCGCGCCCGATGTGGGATGCGACCGATTGCCCCGCGATGCGGATGTCGAACGTCGGGGCCCGGCGTTAGGCTCGCCCCCAGCGTCCGGACCGCCCCGTGCGGACGCCGTGCGAGAGGACCTTCCCGTGACACTGCTGCGCCTGGCCCTGCGATCCCTCAAGCCCTACTGGGCCTGGGTCGTGCTGGTCGTCGTCTTCCAGCTCATCGGCGTGATCGCGTCGCTGTACCTGCCCACGCTCAACGCCGACATCATCGACGACGGCGTGGCCCAGGGCGATGTGCCCACCATCTGGCGCCTGGGCGCCTGGATGCTCGCGGTGAGCCTGGCCAACATCGTCGCGGTCGTGATCGCGAACTACTGCGCCGCGCGCTCGTCGATGGCGGTGGGCCGCGACGTGCGCTCGCGCGTCTTCGACCAGGTGGCGACCTTCTCCTCGCAGGAGCTGCACACCTTCGGCAGCGCCTCGCTCATCACGCGATCCACGAACGACGTGCAGCAGGTCCAGATGCTCGTCTTCTTCAGCCTCAACATGCTCGTGCAGGCGCCGATCACGGGCATCGGCGGCGTCGTCCTCGCGCTCCGGCAGGAGGCCGGCCTCGCGTGGATCATCGCCGTCATGGTCCCGGTCATGCTCGTCGCCGTCGGCCTCGTGATCCTGCGCGCTGCCCCGCTGTTCCGCGTCATGCAGGAGCGGATCGACCGCATCAACCTGATCCTGCGCGAGCAGATCACGGGCATCCGCGTGCTGCGCGCCTTCACGCGCGAGGACTTCGAGCGCGAGCGGTACGAGGGCGCCAACGAGCTGCTGACCGACACCAACCGCCGCGTCGGGCTGCTCATGATCCTGATCCAGCCGATCGTCATGCTCATGCTGAACGCGTCGAGCGTGCTCGTCCTGTGGTTCGCCGCGCCGCGCGTGGACTCGGGGCAGATGCAGGTCGGCTCCATCACCGCCTTCATCGCCTACCTGGTCCAGATCCTCATCGCCGTCATGATGGCGACCTTCATGACGATGATGATCCCGCGCGCGATGGTCTCCTCCGAGCGCATCCAGGCGGTGCTCGACACCGAGACCACCGTGGTGGTCTCGGACCAGGGTGTCACCGAGGTCCAGGGGCACGGCGACCTCGCCTTCGAGCACGTCACCTTCACCTACCCGGGCGCCGAGACGCCGGTGCTCCAGGACATCGACTTCTCCGCCCACGCCGGGCAGACCGTCGCGATCATCGGCGGCACCGGCGCCGGCAAGACGACGCTGCTCAACCTCGTGCCGCGGCTCATGGACGTCACCTCCGGCCGCGTCGTGCTCGACGGCGTGGGGGTGCGCGACCTCGCCGCCCAGGTGCTGTGGGACCGGATCGGGCTGGTCCCGCAGAAGCCCTACCTGTTCTCCGGGACCGTCGCCTCGAACCTGCGGTTCGGCCGCCCGGAGGCGACCGACGAGGAGCTCTGGCACGCCCTGACCGTCGCGCAGGCGCGCGACTTCGTCGCTGCGATGCCCGAGGGCCTCGACTCCGCGATCGCCCAGGGCGGCTCCAACGTCTCGGGCGGCCAGCGCCAGCGCCTGTGCATCGCCCGTGCGATCGTCGCCCGGCCCGAGGTGTACCTGTTCGACGACTCGTTCAGCGCCCTCGACCTCACGACCGACGCCAAGCTGCGCGCGGCCCTGCGCCCCGTGACCCGGGACTCGCTCGTGCTGATCGTCGCCCAGCGCGTCTCGACCATCACCCAGGCCGATCTGATCCTCGTGCTCGAGCACGGCCGGATCATCGCCCAGGGCACCCACACCGAGCTGCTCGAGAGCAGCGACACCTACCGCGAGATCGTGGAGTCCCAGGGCGTCGAGGAGGAGGCCGCGTGAACGAGCATCGCAACACCCACCGGGCGGACACGGACCCGCAGGAGCCGGTCGAGCCGCGGCACGAGGACGTCGGGCAGCACCGCAGCGGCGCGCCGACGCATCGCGGCGCGCCCACGGATCCGGTCGACGTGCCCGCGCGCCCGTCGACCCCCGAGCAGAGCGGGGGCGAGGCCAACGCGGCGTCCGCGGCGAGCGGCGCCCTCGCGGGCGATGAGGCCTCCGAGGCCGCTGAGATCGAGGCCGAGAAGTCCGCCGAGCGCGGGTTGCGGCCCGGCCAGAGCGCCCGCAACTTCGTCCCCTCGGCCAAGCGCCTGCTGCGCGAGATGGGTCCTGAGCGCGGATACGCGATCGGCGGCGTGGTCGTGGGCATCGTCGGCGTGGCCCTCGCCGTCGTCGGCCCGAAGATCCTGGGCCGTGCCACGGACCTCATCTTCTCGGGCCTGATCGGCAAGCACCTCCCGGCCGGCACGAGCAAGTCCGACCTCATCGTGTCCCTGCGCGCGCAGGGGCAGACCCAGATGGCGGACATGCTCTCGGGCATGGACGTGACGCCCGGCCAGGGCATCGACTTCACGGCGCTGCACCAGGTGCTGTTGCTCGCGGTGGGCCTGTACGTCGCGGCGGCCGTGTTCACGTGGATGCAGGGCTGGCTGCTCAACCGGATCATCTTCCGGATGGTCTACCGCCTGCGCCGCGACATCGAGGAGAAGCTCCACCGCCTCCCGCTGTCCTACTTCGACCGCATGCGGCGCGGCGAGATCCTCTCGCGCGTCACGAACGACATCGACAACATCCAGAACACGCTCATCAACACCCTGACGGGCCTCATCAACGCGATCCTCACCCTGATCGGCGTGGTCGTCATGATGTTCACCCTGTCGTGGCAGCTGACGCTGATCGCGCTCGCCATCATCCCCCTCGCGCTCGTCATCACGGGCATCGTCGGCAAGCGCTCCCAGGCCCTGTTCGTCCAGCAGTGGGACGCGACCGGCCACGTCAACGCCGAGGTCGAGGAGGCCTTCTCGGGTCACGAGCTGGTCAACGTGTTCGGCCGCCGCCGCGAGGTGTCGGCCGCGTTCGAGAAGCGCAACCGGGAGATGTTCCGGGCCTCGTTCGGCGCCCAGTTCGTGTCCTCGCTGATGATGCCGCTCATGATGTTCGTGGGGAACCTGTCGTACGTGGCCGTCGCCATCGTCGGCGGCCTCAAGGTGGTCTCCGGCACCATGACGCTCGGCGACGTGCAGGCCTTCATCCAGTACTCGCGCCAGTTCACGCAGCCGCTGTCGACGGTCGCGTCGATGGCCACCATGCTGCAGTCCGGCGTGGCGAGCGCCGAGCGCGTGTTCGAGCTGCTCGACGCCGAGGAGCAGGAGCCCGAGCGGAGCGCCGAGGTCTCGGCGGCCGCGGCCTCGAAGATCCGTGAGGGCCGGGTCGAGTTCGACCACGTCCGCTTCTCGTACACGCCCGAGCGCCCGCTCATCACCGACCTCTCGCTCGTCGCCGAGCCGGGGGAGACCGTCGCGATCGTCGGGCCGACCGGCGCGGGCAAGACCACGCTCGTCAACCTCGTGATGCGCTTCTACGAGATCGACGGCGGGGCGATCACCCTCGACGGCGTCGACATCCGCGAGCTCACCCGCACCCAGCTGCGCGAGCGCACCGGCATGGTCCTCCAGGACACATGGCTGTTCCAGGGCACGATCCGGGAGAACCTGCGCTACGGGCGGCTCGACGCGACCGACGAGGAGGTGCTCGAGGCCGCCCGCGCGTCCCACGTCGACGACTTCGTGCGCCATCTGCCCGACGGCTACGACACCGTGATCGACGACGAGGGCTCCAACATCTCCGCGGGGGAGAAGCAGCTGCTCACGATCGCGCGGGCCTTCCTGGCCCGGCCGAGCCTGCTGATCCTCGACGAGGCCACCTCGAGCGTGGACACGCGCACCGAGCTGCTCGTGCAGACGGCCATGAACCGGCTGCGTGAGGGCCGCACCTCGTTCGTCATCGCCCACCGCCTCTCGACGATCCGCGACGCGGATCTGATCCTCGTGATGGAGCACGGCGACATCGTCGAGCAGGGCGACCACGAGCAGCTCCTCGCCCAGGGCGGCGCCTATGCGCGGCTGTATCGCTCGCAGTTCGAGGGCGCGATGGCGGATCCCGACGCCGAGGAGGAGCCGGCCGCGCCGGTCCCCGCCGCGGCCGCGATGATGCCGGGCGCCTGACCCGCCGCCGCACCGGGGCCCCGTCCCCGGTGCGCGGCCTCGCCTGCCCGTGGCAGGCGGGCCCGACCGGCACGAGGGCGCGCGTCCCCGAATTGTGAAATTGCAGTGCAGTGAATAAGATTGCACGGTGCTTGTTCGTCATCCCCGCCGTCGCGCTCTCCTGCGATCGGTCCCTCTCGCCGTCGGCGCCCTCGCGCTCGGGCCCGCCCTGACCTCGTGCACCCATGCCTCTGAGCGCCTGGACGCCGAGACCGACGCGATCCCCGAGGTCGACCTCTCGGGCGTGAGCGCCGTCGAGGAGATCGCCGCCCTCGTCCCCGCCGCCATCCGCGACAGGGGAGAGCTCGTCAACGGCGCGGCCCTCAACTACGCCCCGGGGGAGTTCCTGGCGGGGGACGGCACGCCCGTCGGCTACGACATGGACATCCTGGCGGCGATCGGCGCGGTGCTGGGCCTGTCCACCCGCACGGAGTCCGCGGTCTTCGCCCAGATCATCCCGTCGATCGGCACCAAGTACGACGTCGGGATCTCGAGCTTCACCGTCGACCCCGAGCGCCTCGAGACCGTCTCGATGGTCACCTACTTCCGCGCCGGCATGTCCTACGCCGTCAAGACCGGCAACCCCTACGGGATCGACCCCCAGGACCTGTGCGGCACGCGCGCCGCCCATCAGGTCGGCACCTACATGGACGACGTCGTCGCCGAACGCGACCAGGCCTGCCGTGCGGCGGGACGCCGCGGCGTCACCGACCTCCCCTACACCGGCAACGCCGACGCCGCGACCGCGGTCGCGGGCGGCAAGGCGGACCTGCTGCTCGCCGACTCCCCGGTCATCGCGTACGCCGTGGACCGCTCGCGCGGCGAGCTCGAGCAGGTCGGCGGCATCGAGGACTCGGCCCTCAACGGCATCGTCGTGGCCAAGGACCAGCCCGACCTGGCGCGCGCCCTCCAGGCCGCCGTCCAGCACCTCATCGACTCGGGTGCCCTGCGCGAGATCCTCGCCGCGTGGGGCAACGAGTCCGGCATGATCGACACCTCGGAAGTGGACCCCTCCTCGTGACCTCACCCTCCTCCGCCCGCCCGACGTCAGCGTCGTCCGACACGGCCGAGCACGACATGATCCCCGGCCGCATCCACGCCAAGGCCAGCCCGCGTCCGGGCACCTGGATCAGCGCCGTCATCGTGGCCCTGCTCGTGCTCGCGCTGCTACGGTTCCTGATCGTGAACCCGGTGCTCCAGTGGGACACCGTGGCGACCTACCTGTTCGACGTCAAGGTCGTCCAGGGCGTCGGCTGGACGCTGCTCATCACGGTCGCCTCGATGCTGCTGGGCACCGCGGTCGCCCTGACCGCCGCGATCATGCGCCGCAGCGACAACCCGGTGCTGCGCGGCGTCTCGTGGGCGTACATCTTCGTCTTCCGCGGCACTCCCGTGTACACCCAGCTCGTCTTCTGGGGCCTGTTCACGGTGATCCTGCCGCGCGTCGTCGTCGGCGTGCCCAGGGGGCCCGAGCTGTTCTCGTTCTCGACGCGCGACCTGTTCCCCGCGCTCGCCGCCGCGATCGTCGGGCTCGGCCTCAACGAGGGCGCCTACCTCGCCGAGATCATCCGCTCGGGCCTGAACTCGGCGGACCGCGGCCAGACCGAGGCGGCCCGCGCGCTCGGCATGGGCGACGGCCGCATCCTGCGGCGCATCATCGTGCCCCAGGCGATGCGCGTGATCATCCCCCCGCTCGGCAACGAGACCATCGGCATGCTCAAGACCACCTCGCTCGTGCTGGCCGTGCCCTTCACCCTCGACCTCACGTTCGCGACCAACGCGATCGCCAACAAGCTGTTCACCCCGGTGCCGCTCCTGATCGTCGCCGCCCTCTGGTACCTCGCGATCACGAGCCTGCTCATGGTCGGCCAGCATTATCTCGAGCGCTACTTCGGCCGCGGCTTCGACGACCGCGCCGCCGCCCGCGGCCGCCGCGCCTCCCGCCAGGCGGCCGTCAACCGCGCCGGGACCACTCCCCAGGACGCTCTCCCGGAGGTGGAGCTGTGATGACCGACCCGCGACCGCTCATCGAGATCGAGGGCCTCCACAAGGCCTTCGGCGACCTGCACGTGCTGCGGGGCGACGACCTCGTGGTCCGCGAGGGCGAGGTGACCGTGCTGATCGGGCCGTCCGGCTCGGGCAAGTCCACCCTGCTGCGCTGCATCAACCAGCTCGAGGAGCCGACCGCCGGTCGCGTGCGCATCGACGGCGTCACCCAGGGGTACGCGGAGCAGCCCCTGGCCGACGGCCGCTGGCAGCGGCTGTCGCCCCGGCAGATCGCGGCCCAGCGGGCGCGGATCGGCATGGTCTTCCAGCGCTTCAACCTGTTCCCGCATCTCACGGCGCTCGGCAATGTGACCGAGGCGCCCGTCCAGGTGCTCGGCCGACCGCGCGCGCGTGCGGAGGCCACGGCGCGCGAGCTGCTCGAGCGGGTGGGCCTGGCCGACCGCGCCGACCACTACCCCTCCGAGCTCTCGGGCGGTCAGCAGCAGCGCGTCGCGATCGCCCGCGCCCTCGCGATGGAGCCCGAGCTCATGCTGTTCGACGAGCCCACGAGCGCGCTCGACCCCGAGCTCGTCGCCGAGGTGCTGGCCGTGCTCAAGGACCTGGCCGAGGGCGGGATGACGATGGTCGTCGTGACGCACGAGATGGGCTTCGCGCGCGAGGTCGCCGACCAGGTCGTCTTCATGGCCGACGGCCGGATCCTCGAGCACGGCACCCCCGAGCAGGTGATCGACCACCCCCGCTCCGAGCGGCTCAAGGGCTTCCTCGACTCCGTGCTGTGAGACGCGGCGGCAGAAAAAGGTAGCCCTGTGGTCGGACGACCCCCGTCAGGACCTCGTCCGGCCACAGGACTACCTTTTCTCGCAGCTCCACCGCGGCCACCGCGACGCACCCACCGAGCCCGCCGAGCCCGGGCCAGGACCCGGCGGGGCCCGCGGCTACCGGCCGGTGCCGTCGATCGCGAGCTCGTCGATCGCGGTGAGCTCGTCGTCGCCGAACTCGAGGTTCTCCCGGCCCGCGATGTTCGCCTCGAGCTGGGCGACGCTCGAGGCCCCCACGAGCGCCGTGGTCACGGTGTCGTGCCGGAGCACCCACGCGAGCGCCATCTGGGCGAGCGTCTGTCCGCGCTCCTGGGCGATCGCGTTCAGGCCGCGCGCCCGCTCGAGGTAGGTCTCGTCGGTGGCCTGGTCGACCGTGAGGAACCGCCCCTGCGTGGCGCGCGAGCCCGTCGGGACGCCGTCGAGGTAGCGGTCGGTCAGCAGTCCCTGCTGGAGCGGCGAGAACACCGCCGCGCCGGCGCCGATGTCCTCGAGCACCTCGAGCAGGCCGGCCTCGACGTGCCGGTTGAACAGGGAGTACGAGGGCTGATGGATCAGCAGCGGGGTGCCGAGGTCGGCGAGGATCCGGGCGGCCTCGCGTGTCCGCTCGGGGGAGTAGTTCGAGATGCCCGCGTACAGGGCGCGGCCCGAGCGGACCGCCTGGGCGAGCGCGCCCATGGTCTCCTCGAGCGGCGTCTCCGGGTCCTCGCGGTGGTGGTAGAAGATGTCGACGTAGTCGAGTCCGAGCCGCTCGAGCGACTGGTCCAGGGAGGCCAGCAGATACTTGCGCGAGCCGTGGTCGCCGTACGGGCCCGGCCACATGGTGTAGCCGGCCTTGGAGGAGATGATCAGCTCGTCGCGGTGGGCGGAGAGGTCCGCCCGCAGAATCGTGCCGAGGTTCGCCTCCGCGCTCCCGGGAGGCGGCCCGTAGTTGTTGGCGAGGTCGAAGTGGGTCACTCCCAGGTCGAACGCCCGCCGCACGATCGCGCGCAGGTCGGCCAGGTCGCGCTCGTCGCCGAAGTTCTGCCAGAAGCCGAGCGAGATCGGCGGCAGCACCAGCCCCGACCGTCCCACGCGCCGGAACTCGGCCTTGTCGTAGCGGTCCTCGGCGGGCGTGTAGGGCTCGATGCTCATGGCCCCAGGGTAGTCGCCGTCACGTCGGGGCCGGGCGCCGTCGACAGGGCCGCCCGGGCCCGGCGCGCTCAGGCCAGGCGTTTGACGAGCTCGTCCATGCCGAGCCCCTCGACGCGCAGGCCGACGCCGGGGAACGGCAGCACGGTGCCCGTGGGCACGAAGCGGCGGCGCTCGTACCACGCGCGCAGCTCCGGCCGCGTCTGCAGCACCTGGATCATGAGCTGCTCGGCCCCGGCCGCACGCACGCGGGTCTCGGCGGCCTCGAGCAGGCGCGAGCCGATGCCGCCGCCCTGGATGCGGGGGTCGACCGCGAACAGGCCGAACTCCGCGAGGTCGTCGCCCTGGGGCAGACGCACGTAGCAGCAGCCGATGATCCGGGCGGCGCGTGCAGGCGTCCCGGCGCTCGCCGCCGCGTGGTCGTCGGAGGACGCCGGGGCCTCCGCCACGAGCACGACATGCTCGGTGTCGGCGATGTACTGCTCGACGTCGGCGACGGAGGTGCGGGCACCGGCGACCAGGTGCGACTCGGTGGTCCAGCCCCCGTCGCCGCGGTAGGCGGCCTCGATGACCTCGACCATCGAAGCCGCGTCGGCAGGCGTCGCCTCCCGGATCCGGGCACCCTCGTTCACAGCATCCCGATCCCGCGCAGCGCGAGCAGCAGGCGATGCCCGTCGGGCCCCTCGACCCACGGGATGTCGGGTGCGTCCGAGGCGTCCGCGGCCGAGGCGGGCGCGACCTCGTGCCCGGCGGCGCGCCGGGTGCCGTGGGAGAGCACCTGCTCGGCGCCCGTGAGCTGGCGGATCGCGACGGCGGCGACGCGATCCGGATGGGCGGCGCAGAAGCGTCCGTAGATCTCCGGATCGTGCTGGCCGTCATCGCCCACGAGCAGCCACCTCATCTCGGGGAAGGTGCGGCGCAGCAGCTCGAGCGAACGCAGCTTGTGCTGCATGCCCGAGCGGAACAGGCCCGTGTTGGTGGGCCCCCAGTCCGTCAGCAGCATCGGGCCGTCGGGGTAGCCGTTCTTGAACAGGAAGCGCCGCAGCACCGGGAAGACGTTCCACGCGCCCGTGGACAGGTACACGAACGGCACGTGCGGATGGGCGCGAGCGAACTCCTGGTAGAGCAGCGGCATGCCGGGCACGACCTTGCGGGAGGACTGCTGGATCACGAAGGCGTTCCAGAAGGCGAGCAGGGGGCGCGGCAGCCAGGTCACCATCACGGTGTCGTCGATGTCGCTGACGACGCCGAGGGGCTGGTCGGGGTCGAAGACGATGACCTCGGCGGTCACCTCGTTGCCCGGGTGGGTCGACAGCACCACCTCGTGGGTCCCGGGCGGCAGGGACACCTCGAGCATGGCGTCGACGATCCCGGAGCGGTCGGCACGCACGGTGAAGCCCTGGTCCCCGGCCACCACGCGCACACGCTGGAACGGCGCGCACTGGGAGGCGAAGGAGCGGAAGCCGCGCACGGCCATCGTGCGCATGTCGTGCACAGGCTGGTCGTGGAAGTCCGCGGGCGTGCGCGGCGCGGCATAGAGCACCTTGGCGAGGACCCGGATGCGCCGCGGGGTCCCGTAGCCCGTGTAGGGCTGCAGGCGCGCGTCCCACCCGAGGATGCGCAGGGCGCGGCCCACGACGCGATTCTTGACGTCCTCGGTGCGGGCCGCCCAGTGCGGGCGGTCGCCGTAGCCGGCGCCCGCCGAGGCGATCGCGCACCTCATGGCGTCGTCGGTCCGTCCGGCGAGGGCACGGGAGGCATGGCGGAGCGGGGCCGGCGGACGCGGGCGGCGGAGCCGCTCAGACGGACCGGGCCATCTTGGTCCAGGCGGCGTCCGGATCGTCGTCGTCGACCTGCCAGCGATCGCCCGTGTCGGTGAAGCCGAGGGCGTCGTAGAGCTTGCGGGCCGGCTGGTTGGTGGGGCCGACGTACAGCGTCACGGTGTCGGCGCCGTCCTGCTGCGCCCATGCGAACACGGCCTCCGCGAGCTGCTGGGCGATGCCGGACTTGCGATGGGCGGGGCTGACCCACATGGCCTGGAGCTCGCGCTCGTTGGCAGGGGAGTCCTCCTCGTGGCGGCTCGCCACGACGGCCACCGGCGTGCCGTCGTCGGTCGCGAGGAACCATGCCGCTTCCTGCACGCGGGCACGCCACTGGGACTCGTCGTAGGTCGACTCCTTCTCCCACGTCTGCCCGAAGGCCCGGGGATCGGTGCTCAGCGACCGCAGACGGATCTCGCGCACGAGAGACCAGTGCTCGTCCTGTGCCTGGAAGATATCGGTCATGGCGTGCCCTTTCTGTGTGTGGTGCGAGTCGCGGTCCTGGAGGACCGGGCCGCCACGATCGGTGCGGGAAGACCCCATCGCCTCCAGACCCCACCTTGCCATAGCAGAGCCCCCGCTGCACAACGCAACCATCGTCGAGAGGTGGGGGACCTGCGGCGCAACCTCCGGACAGGGGGTGTCACAGCACCGCCCTGAGCCTGGGACAATGGTGACGTGTCAGACTTCCGCGTCCTCACCGTGTGCACCGGCAACGTGTGCCGATCGCCCGCGGCCGCCGTCATGCTGCGGCGCGGTCTGAGGATCGCCGGGCTCGCGGACCGCGTCGAGGTGCAGTCGGGCGGGACCAGCTGGGAGTCCGAGGGCAGCCCGATGGACGACCGCACGATCCTGGCCCTCGAGCGCGCCGGCTACGAGAAGCCCTTCGAGCACTGCGCCCGCATCATCCATCAGTCCGAGATGTCCCAGTGGGACCTCGTGCTCGCGATGACGGCGGAGCACGCGGAGACCATGCGCCGCAAGGTCGACCAGATCCCCGAGGGCACGCGACGCCCCGAGGTCTTCCTGTGGCGCGAGTTCGACCCGGTCGCGCCCACGACGGCGCGCGAGGAGGAGCTCGCGGTCAAGGACCCGTGGTACTCCGGCCAGAAGGCGTTCGACCGCATGGTGCTGCACATGGAGCGCTCGGTGCCGAGCCTCGTGCTGTACATCCGCGGGCGTCTGCGCGAGGCCGCCGCGCGGAGCGGAGGCGGAGCGACCGGCGCGGCTGAGGCGGACTCGGGATGATGCGCGGGGTCAGCGCGCGGTGCTGAGCGAGATCGCCGCGCGGGGCTGCGCGAGGTCGGCGCGCAGGGCCCGATGCATGCGGTGGGGGTGTGTCCGATCGGCCTCGCGGCACGACATCCCCTCGCCTCAGGGCAGGTGCCCGGCCGGCTCAGGGGCGTGGCCCCGGCTCAGGAGCGGAACAGGTGGCTGATGCCGCTGCGACGACGGCGACCGTGCCGCGACCGCGCCTCGGCGCGACCCGTGCGGACCCTGCTGCGCCAGGTGGCGGTCACGAACCCGGCCGCGGTGAGGAACCCGATGCCGAAGGTGATCATGAGGATCTGGCGCAGCACGCCGAAGGTCGTGCCGTCGTTGCGGGTGAAGGCTGACAGGAGATCGTGGAACACGCCGCCGCCCTCGGAGGGCGGGGTGGTGGTCACCGACATCGCGCCCGCCGAGCTCGAGCTGTCGATCGACGCGGTGGACCGGTCGGTCACGGCTGACGGGGAGTCCTGAGGCGTCTGGGGCGGATTCGCCGCCGTAGGCGCGGCGCTCTGCGTCGCGGGCGGGGCGGCGCTCGTCGTCGAGGGCGACGAGGTCCTCGGCGCGCTCGAGGTGGTGCTGGGACTCGAGGTGGTGCTGGGGCTCGAGGTGGTGCTGGGGCTCGAGGTCGTCGGACGCTCCGTGGGCGTCGCGGACGAGGTCTCCGTGGGGGAGTCCGACGGCGTGCCCGTGCTGCTCGGCGACGTCGTCTCGCTCGGCTCGGTGGGCGGCGCGGAGCTGCTGGACTCCGTGGGCGGCGCGGAGCTGCTGGACTCCGTGGGCGGGGTCGAGCCCGTGGACTCGGTCGGCGGGGCCGAGCTCGTCGACTCGGTCGGCGTCTCCGACCCGGAGTCGGTGGTGCTCGGGGTGCCGGCGGTCGAGGTCGAGCCCTGCGAGGGCGCAGATGAGGACGGCTCGACCGGCGGTGCGGAGCTCGTCGTCTCGACGGGCGGGTCGGTCGCCGTGGAGGGCTCGGTGGGCGTCGCCGGGGCCGACGTCTCCGTCGGCGCCTCCGTGGTGGGCGCCTCGCTCGTCGTCGTCTCGGTGGCGGCGGGGGAGGAGCTCTCCTCGACCGGCGTCGTCGTGCTCGGCGAGGGGCAGTGGCGGTGCCGTGGGTGGTGCGAGCAGTGCCGTCGTTCGACAGGCGTGCGCGTGGACGTCGAGGACTCCGTCGTCCCGGTGGTGGTGCTCGAGGAGGTGTCCGTCGCCCCGGAGGACGAACCGTCGGCGGTGGTCTCGCTCGACGACGTCTGGGCGTCGCTGGTGGACGTGGCGTCGTGGCCCTCCTCGCCGTCGGCGAAGGCGACGGGAGAGGCGGCGAGGACGAGGCCGGCGAGTGATGCGGTCGCGGCAGCGGTGACAGCGGTCAACGGGCGTCGCATGCATTCTCCTTCCTCGTAGGTGGGCGCAGTCCCCCAACTGCGCAGGGCCAAGTGAAGGCGGGATCGCCATCCAGTCTGGACGACGGCGGTCTCGAATTACGCGGCTTGAAGCCTACCTTGCCATCTCTTGACCTTTCCAGACCAGCGTCCCGGCGATCGCCCTGGAGCGCAAGGGGATGTGGACGACGCCACGCGCGACACTGTGATGTGCCTCACGTTCCGGGCCGGGGGAGGTCGGCAGGGGGTAGGCGGCACGCCGGGTAGCGCCCGTGCGCCCGTGCCCACGTGCGGACCGTGGCGGCGCGGACACGGTCCGCACGCAGGCACACGCCGGTCCGCACACGTTCACACGTCGGTCCGCGCGCAGGCACAGGTCGGTCCGCGCGCGGGCACACGCCCGTGCTGCGGTGCCCTGAGGGCGCCCGAAGCACCCCCCCCCCCCCCCCCCGCGCTCGGGCGGGGCGCGGGTGGGCCGCCCGGGACGTGACGTCCCGCTCGCGAGGACGAGCGGGACGTCGACGATGCGGCTCCGACCGCCACGAGCGGGCGGATCAGCTGCCGAGGGCGCCGTCCACGACCTGCTTGGCGGCCTCCTGGACCTCGCGCAGATGCTCCTCGCCGCGGAACGACTCGGCGTAGATCTTGTAGACGTCCTCGGTGCCCGAGGGTCGCGCCGCGAACCAGGCCGACTCCGTGGTCACCTTGAGGCCGCCGATCGGAGCCCCGCTGGGCGCGTTCGTCATCTTCGCCGTGATGGTCTCGCCGGCCAGCTCGGTCGCGCTGACCTCCTCGGCGGACAGGTTCTTGAGCCGCGCCTTCTGCTCGCGGTTCGCGGGCGCGTCGATGCGGTCGTAGCTGCTCGCCCCGAACCGCTCCACCTGCTCCTCGTGCAGCTGCGAGGGGGTCTTCCCCGTGACCGCGAGGATTTCCGAGGCCAGGAGCGCCATGATGATGCCGTCCTTGTCGGTGGTCCACACGGTGCCGTCCATGCGCAGGAACGACGCTCCCGCGCTCTCCTCGCCGCCGAAGCCGACGGAGGAGTCCACGAGCCCCGGCACGAACCACTTGAAGCCGACCGGCACCTCCCACAGCTCGCGGCCGATGGAGGCGACCACGCGGTCGATCAGGCTCGAGGAGACGCAGGTCTTGCCGACCTTGGCGTCGCCGGGCCAGGTCGGGCGGTGCGTGAACAGGTACTCGATGGCCACGGCGAGGTAGTGGTTGGGGTTCATGAGCCCCGCGTCGGGCGTCACGATGCCGTGGCGGTCGGAGTCCGCGTCGTTGCCCGTCGCGATGTCGTACTGGTCCTTGACCTCGAGCAGCGAGGCCATCGCCCACGGGCTCGAGCAGTCCATGCGGATCTTGCCGTCGCGGTCCAGGGTCATGAACGACCAGCGCGGGTCCACCTCGGGGTTCACGACGGTGAGGTCGAGATCGTGCATCTCGGCGATCTCGGCCCAGTAGTCCACGGCGGCGCCGCCCAGCGGGTCGGCCCCGATCTTCACGCCCGCGCGCCGGATCGCGTCGACGTCGACGACGTTGGGCAGGTCGCTCACGTACTCGTGGCAGAAGTCGTAGCGGCCCGCCGCCGCGAGCGCCGCGGACCGCTCCGTGCGCTGGACGCCCTCGAGCCCCGCGAGCAGCAGCTCGTTGGCGCGATCGGCGATCCACGATGTCGCATCGGTGTCGGCCGGCCCGCCGTTGGGCGGGTTGTACTTGAAGCCGCCGTCGCGCGGCGGGTTGTGGCTGGGCGTCACGACGATGCCGTCGGAGCGCGACGGGTCGTCGAGGGCCTTGCCGCGGTTGTACTTGAGGATCGCGTGCGAGACCGCCGGGGTGGGCGTGTACGAGTCGCGGGAGTCGACGAGCACCTCGGCGCCGTTGCCGATCAGCACCTCGAGCGCGGTGTCGAAGGCGGGACGGGACAGGGCGTGGGTGTCGCGGCCGATGAACAGCGGCCCGCTGATGCCCTGGGCGGTGCGGTACTCGACGATCGCCTGCGTCGTCGCGGCGATGTGGTCTTCGTTGAACGCGGTGTCGAGGGACGATCCTCGATGGCCCGACGTGCCGAAGGAGACGGCCTGGTCGGGGTTCGAGGCGTCGGGGTGCTTGTCGTAGTAGGCGTCGAGGACGGCCTCGACATCGATGAGGTCCTCCGGGAGGGCCTTCTGACCGGCGCGGGGGTGCATGCGAGCTTCTCCTCGGATCGACGGTGAACGTGGCCCCACTCTACGGCGGGCGCGCGCCGCCGAGCGAGCACGGTCGTCGCCGTGAGATGGGCGCCGGACGGTCAGCGCATGCGCGAGCTCCGGCGCAGCCGCACGATCCCGACGATCACGAGGATCAGGCCGAGCACACCCAGCAGGAGGCCGCCGATCACGCCGATCGCGAGGGGCAGGAGCAGCCGGGTCGGCGAGACCGGGCCGACGTACGACGCGTCGGCGCCCTCGCACGTGATCGTGATGGTCGTGTCCTCATGGGCCCAGACGCCGAGCATCTGCCGGTAGGTGCCCGAGCCGTCGGCGAAGTCGACGGTGCCGGAGGCGGGCGTGACGTCGACGACGGAGTCGTCGGTCGCGTCCGCGGTGCACGTCGCGGCGTCGGCCTGCGCCTCCGGGACGAGGACCAGGTACATGTGGCCGCCCGCGGCGTCGATGCTCCCGCTCGGCCCGCCGAAGGCCTGCGGGCCGTCGGTCACGGCGCCCACGACCGAGCCGAAGGCCATGACGACGCCGACGACGAGGGCGATCCCGCCCAGCAGGAAGCACGCGATGCCCACCAGCAGCTGGACGAGTCCCCGGCGCCCACGGGAGGGCATGGGGGTGGGCCCGGTCGGCGCAGCACCCCACGGGGGAGGACTCGACGGCGACCCGGGCTCCCCGAGGCCCGCCACGCCCGCGGGGGCGGGACCCGACCAGGGGTCGGAGCCCGTCGTGGACGGTCCGGCGGGGTGGACGGGAGGGGCCTGCGCCCCGTGCTCCCAGCCGTCCGGCGCAGGGGCCGACGGCGTCTGGCCGGGCAGCCCGTAGACGGGACGCGAGGAGCCCGGTGCCGACGGCGTGGAGCTGGGCCCGGGCAGCCCGTAGCTGGGCCGGGGGCGCGAGGAGCCGGAGCGGTCGTCGGACACGAAGCCTCCTGGGGAGCAGGACGTGGGGGCGGGCGCCGGACGGCGGATCGGGCGGGCAGGGCAGCCGGATCCCCCGCCGGTCGGAGCGCGGCCAGGATAGCGAGGGCCGCTGGACGGCGGCCGAGACCCCGTCCCTGCGCCGGTCAGAGGGCGCCGAGCACGAGCGCGCCGAGGGCCCCGAGGAGCCCGGCGACGCACGGCGTCAGCACCCACGTCACCACGATGCGGCCGGCGACGGGCCAGCGCACCGCCCGATGGTTGACCGCCATGCCCGAGGACACGATCCCGGCCGTGACCGTGTGGGAGGTCGAGATCGGGGCGCCCACGCCGATCGTCGTCGCGTACAGGACGGCGGCGGCCGCGGTCTCGGCGGCCAGACCCTGGGCGGTCGACAGGTCGGTCAGGCGCGTCGCGAGCGTGCGGATGATCCGGTGCCCGCCAGCGAAGGTGCCGGCGGCGAGGGCGACGGCGACCGCGACCGCGAGCACGTACCACCACGCCGTGCTCGGATGCGGCGAACCGGTCGCGACCGCGACCGCGAGCACGGCCATCGGCAGGCGCGAGTCGTGCAGGCCGTGACCCGCCGCGACCGCGCCCGCCGAGACCGTCTGCGCGACCCGCAGATGGCGGGTGCGCAGACCCCAGCGGGAGGTGAGGCGCCCCAGCACGACCACCAGGGCGAAGGCGATCACGCCGCCCAGCAGCGGCGAGACGATGATCGAGGCGACCACGAGCACCACCTCGCCGGCCCACGGCACCGGGAGCCCGAGCACGAGCGCCGCACCGGCGGTCGCGCCGTACATGGCGTGCCAGGTCGAGGACGGCATGCCCCGCCACCACGTGACGAGGTCCCACACGATCGTCGCGACGACGGCGGCGCCGAGCACGACCCGCACGGGCGAGGCGGGGCCCGCACCCTCCGTGCTCACCCCGAGCAGGCCGAGCGCGACGGGCACCGTCCAGGCCAGCAGGCCGATCCCGAGGAGCGCGCCCAGCAGGTTGAGCACCGCCGCCATCGCGAGCGCCGCCCGCTCCGAGAGCGTCCGGGTCGCGATCGACGTCGACACCGCGTTCGACGCATCGTGGAGGCCGTTGACGTAGGCCAGCACGATCGCCAGGCCCGCGAGGGCCACGAGGCCGGTGTCGGGCACGCTCACGAGTCCTTGATGCGCAGCAGGTCCGCGGTGCGCGCGACCTGCTCGAACTTCTCGAGCACCCGGCGCAGCTCGAAGGCGACCTCGCGCGTGCGCAGCATCGTCCCGGCCGACTCGGTGCTCGCGTACAGGTCGGTGAGCACGCCGCGCAGCAGACGCTCGGCATGCGTGTCCAGGCGCCGCATCGCGGCGGAGAACTCGCGGAGTTCGTCGGTGTCGCTCAGATGCCACGTGGCCTCGACCGTGATCTCGGCGGCCCGCGCGATCAGCTCGGCGGTCTCGAGCAGCGGATGGGGGACCGAGCCGAGCTCGAAGCGCACGGTCAGGTCGGCGGCCCGCTCCATCGCGTCGAGCGCGTCACTCATGCCGAGCGCGAGGGCGTGCAGGACCTCGGCCTCGAAGGGTGTGATGAGGGCCGCCGCGAGACGGTTGGCGATACGACGGGACAGCGCGACGGCGTCGGCGGACTGCTCGTGCAGCTGGGTGGCCGTGCGGGCCCGCTCCTCGGGGTCCTCGCCCAGCGTGCGGGCCAGGGACTCGGCGCCGCTCTCGAGGAGCTGGGCGATGTCGCCGAAGAGGTCGAACAGCGGCTTCTCATACCGTCGCGGGAACAGTCGCACGCCGACACTCCAGGGGTTCGACCGGGCGGAGGAGGGAGGCGCGCCGGACCGGGATGCGCCTGTCGGCGCGAAGGCCGCTCGAAGCGGCGATGAGTGGAGCCCGGGGCAACCGCGGCCCGACGCTCCGTCCACTGTAGGACACGACGACGGGCGCTGTCGTCCCGAGCGCTGTGATCCGTCGCGCAGACGGGCGTCGTGCCAGGTCAGGAGAGGTCTCCGGCCTCTTCGAGGCGTGCGGCCACGGCGAGCTCCTCACCCGTGGACAGCAGACGGCCGGCCTCGCCGGTCAGCTCGCCCTGCCGCCGCGGATCGGGCTCGGCGTCGGCCAGGTGGGCGGTGCCGTAGGAGACGAGCATGAGCACGGCGGCGGCCCGTCCGAGCGCCATCGCGAGGTCTCCCGTGAAGGCGCCGCGCAGGATCTGGTCGAGGGTGCGACGCACCGAGGGCACGTCCGGGGGCTCCGAGAGCCCGGCCAGGTAGCGCAGCCCCGGCACGGTGCGGGAGCCCTCGCGGTAGCGGCGCACGACGTCCTCCGGGTCCCGCTGGACCCATGCGTGCAGCACGTAGAGGCGCCAGAGCGCGCCGGGCAGGGTGCCCGCGGGGGAGGTCGACCACAGCGCCGCGAGATCGTCGAGCCCCTCGGTCTGTGCGAGGGCCACGACCCGGCGCACGACCTCGTCGTCGGCGCTCTGCCGGACCTGGGCCACGAGCGCCTCGGCGCTGCGGTGCGCGAGGTCGGTCGAGGTCGCGGGATCGGGCTCTCCGGGCAGCAGATCCTGGTCGGCGAGGGACAGGGAGGCAGGGCGGCGGAAACGCGGGGTGGACATCTTCATCACTGTACGCGGGGCCGCCGAGGCGCCCGCAGGCCGCCGTCGAGGGAGCGCACGAGCGCCAGCACGCCGAGCGCGCTCACGACGTTCAGGGCGATGCTCCCGGCCATGGCGGTCTGCTGCGTCGCGCCGGCGCTCTGCAGGCCGGTCAGGACGGCGCCGTAGAGGGCGACCCCGAGGCCGAGCGCGGTCTGCTGGGCCATCGAGAACAGGCCTCCGGTCAGGCCGGCGACCCGTGCGGGCACGCCGTCCATCACGGTGCCGAGCAGCGGCCCGTACACCCATGCCTGGGCCCAGCCGAGCACGAGCAGGACGGGCTGGAGCAGCCACCCGGAGGGCTCGTGCGGCGAGAGCGTGAGGATCGCCGCGACCGCGCCGAGGGCGGCGATCTGCGCGAGGGTGCCCGCCATCATCACGCGGGCGTTCGAGCCCAGGGCGTCGCGGCCACGGCCCACCGCGAGGGACCCCACGACGAAGGCGAGCGAGAACGGCAGCAGGGACAGTCCCGACGCCCATGCGGTCTCGTGCCACGCCCCCTGGCTGACGAGGGCGTACTCGTACATGAACGCCGAGAAGCCCGCGAAGAAGAGCCCTGCCACGGCCAGCCCCTTGCAGACGGCGGGCTCGCGCAGCACCGCCGGCGGCACCAGCGGAAGCCCTCGTGCTCGCTCGATGCGTCGCTCGACCTGCCAGAACCCCACGAGCAGGAGGGGCGCGGCGACCAGCGCGAGGATCGTCCACAGCGGCCATCCGGACGTCGGGCCGAGGCTCGCGGGCACGAGCAGGCTCGCGATCGCGAGGGCGAGGACCGACACCCCGGCCCCGTCGCCGCGCCCGGAGTCGGCGCCGCGCGATCCCGGGAGCGTGATCGCGCCGGTGAGCGCGACGGCGGCGAGCAGGGCCAGCAGCCAGAGCAGGGAGCGCCAGCCGGCCCCGAACAGGTCGGCCCGGAGGAGGGCGCCGCCGATCACCTGGCCGGCGGCGGTGCCCAGGCCGCCCGCGGCGGCGTAGGCGGAGACGAGACGGGCCCGGGCCGGGCCCGTCGTGCACACCTGGATCACGCTCAGCAGTTGCGGGAGATACAGGGCGACGCTCACGCCGAGCAGGGTGCGCAGGACGACGAGCGTCCACGCGTCGGTGGCCAGGCCCGCCACGACCGCGAGCACGAGGGTGGCCGTGAGGCCCGCGATGATCAGCCGACGCCGGCCATGGCGGTCGCCGAGGCGGCCGGCGGGGACCACGCACACTGCGAGCGCGGTCGCATAGGCGCCCATCACGAGCTTGAGCTGGCCGGCGTCGGCGCCCAGATCGGCGCCGATGTCCGGCAGGGCCACGTTCATCGAGGAGAAGACGTACGTCGAGGAGAACATGCCGATGAGCAGGGCGACGACGCCCCAGGGGCGCAGACGGACGCCGTCGGTGCGGCCGCCGGGCGCGGCACTCGCCGGCTGGGACGGGGCGGCGCTCGGCACGGTGGTCGCGTGGGGCGCCGGGGTGGGAGGAGGGCAGGCGAGGTCGCCGGGGGCATGCGGGGTCATGGACCCAGCCAAGACGTGATGTCATCCAGGGACCAGACCGTGATGATCCTGGTATCCGTGCCACCAGGGGCAGAGCGTGCGCCGTCCTGCACGGGGGTGGAGGATACGAGGATGTCGTCCGTGACCCGCCGCCGCGAGCTCGGCACCTTCCTGCGCACGCGTCGGGACCGGCTGCGGCCGGAGGACCTCCAGCTGCCCGCGGGCGGCCGGCGGCGCACCCCCGGTCTGCGCCGCGAGGAGGTGGCCCAGGCGGCAGGCGTCGGGGTCACCTGGTACACGTGGCTCGAGCAGGGCCGCGACATCAACCCCTCGCAGTCCGTGCTGAGCTCGATCGCGGAGACGCTGCGCATGACGCCCGACGAGTCGATGCACCTGTTCACCCTGGCGGGCGTCACGCCGCCGGCGACGGTGAGCCGCTGCACGATGATCACGGAGGACCACCTCGAGCTGCTCGACCGCCTGCTGCCGCTGCCGGCCTGCTTCCAGACGGCGCGCTTCGACGTGCTCGCCTACAACCGCTCCTATCGCTTCCTCATCGCCGACGCGACGCAGGGCTCGCGCGTCAACTGCCTGATCAACGTCTTCCTCGACCCGGCGTGGGAGGAGGCGTACGGCTCCGAGCTCGAGGCGCTGCGGCTGAGCGTGGTGCGGCGCTTCCGCTCCCACCTGCCCTCCCACCTCGACGACCCGACCTGGCACGACCTCATCGCGCGGCTCGAGCGCGAGTCGCCGGACTTCCGGCGGATCTGGGCGGCCGGCGACGTGCAGCGCACCGATCGCTGGACCCGGGAGTTCCGGCACCCGCAGGCCGGCCTGCTGCGGCTGCGCTTCGGGGCGATGTGGCTCGACGGCGCGCCCGGCGTGCGCTTCACGCCCATCACGCCCGTGGACGAGCAGACCTCCGCGGCGATCGCGCGCTTCGACGAGTGGTACGCGGCCGAGCCGCGCGTGCAGCGGGCCGGCTGACAGCGGCCCGGCTGCACTGACAGCGGCCCGGCTGACAGCCGCCCCATGGACAGCGGCCCGGCTGACAGCCGGCTCGACCGACAGCGGCCCGACGGGACGCGGGGCTCAGCCCTCGGTGAGCGCGGCGGGCTCGCCCGTGCTCACGCCCTCGCTCCACAGCCGGTCGATCACGGTCTCGATCCGGTCGGGCCTGAGCGGGGACACGGTGAGCACGCCCTCGTCGGTGACGGGCTCGTGGCCCACCTGCCAGGCGCCGTCGTCCTCGACGTGCAGCATCGCCGCGGCGGTCCGCGCGGGATCGAGCGCGTCGGTGCGCCGCAGCGAGACGGTGCGCCCCGGGCCGTCGGACAGGAACGAGCGGGCGATGGTCGCGACCGAGCGCGGCACGTCCTGAGGGTCGTCGATGGCCGAGACCGCGAACGTGTCCAGCTCGTCCTGGACCAGCATCAGCACCGCGGCTCCGGCCTTGACGACGAACGCCATGCGCATCGCCCGGCCCTCGGCGAGGGCGAATCCGAGCCAGCGGTCGGCCGCGGTCAGGGCGGTGCCGATCACCTGCGCCTCCTCGCCGAGCGCCCAGTGGCCGTCGGGGGCGTGGTCCACCTTGCCGCGGGCCTGCAGCCCGGACGTCACGGCCGCGGTCACGTACTCGGCCGCCTCGTCGGGCGCTCCCTGCAGCCCCAGCTGCTCCCGCGTCATGTCGCCCGCGGCCGACGGGCGCAGGGACAGCATGAAGTCCAGCTCGTAGGCCGTGTAGAGGGTGCGATCGGCGCTGGCAGGGGCGGCGGTGTCCATGGGATTCACCCTAGCGGCGGGCGCCCCGCTGCCGCCGGGCGCGCCACGGAGATGTGGACGACCGATGCCTGCCGCGCCGAAGGGCCCCGGGCCCTGCCCGATCGTGCCGCTACTCTGAGCCGATGCGCCCAGACACACGGGGGACGGCGGTCGTCGGCCCGGCCACGGACACCGCGCGCGCGGTGTACGAGGACATCGTGCGTTTCGGGCCGCGCCCGCGGACCGAGCTCGCGGCGCGTCTGGAGCTGTCGGGGCCCACCCTCACGCGCGTGACGCGGGCCCTGCTCGACGACTCCCTCCTGCGCGAGCTGGCGCCGGTGCCGCAGCCCAAGGGGCGCCCGCAGGAGCCGCTCGACGTCGACGAGGACCATGCCCGGTTCATCGGGGTGAAGGTCACGGCCGACAGCGTCTACGCGGCCGTCACGACCGTGCGCGGGGTGGTCCACGAGGACCTGTCGGAGACGCTCGCGACCTCCGACCCGGACGTCGTGATCGCGGCCATCCTGGACCTCGCCGGCGCCCTGCTGCGTGCGCATCCGCGGGTCGCCGGCGTGGGGGTGAGCCTGGGTGCGGTGGTCCCGGACGGCCGCCGGGCGCTGCGCTCCCGTCTTCTGGGCTGGTCGGAGCCCGTGGACCTCGGCAGCGTGCTCGAGGATGCGCTCGAGGTGCCCGTGACCGTGGCCAACGACATCGCGGCGCTCCTGCTGGGCATCGCCTGGTTCGGCCTGGGGCGCAGCGTGCGCACGCTCGGGGCCGTGACCATCGGCGCCGGTGTGGCGGTCGGCACCATCCACGAGGGGCAGGTCATGACCGGCATCGGGCATCGCGCCGGGGTGACCGAGGTGCTGCCCACGCGCTTCGCCGACGGGGCCCCCACGACGCTCGGCGAGGCCGCGCAGACGGAGCAGGTGCTCGCTCGTGCACGCCGGTGCGGAGTGCTCGGGCCGCGCGACGGGATCCCGGAGCTCCTCGCGATCGCCCGGACGGGTGATCAGAGGGCGCTCGAGGTCGTGCGGGACACCGCGAGCGCCGTCGCGGTCGCCATCGCCACGCTCGTGGCGGTGGCCGATCCAGGGGCCGTCATCGTCGGTGGCGAGGATGCGCCGCTGCTCGCCGTGCCCGGGTCCGGTTTCGAGGAGACGCTGCGCGCGCTGCTCCCCGACGAGCAGCGTGATCTGCCGCTGCGCAAGCTGTCCGTCGACTTCGACGAGTGGGCGCGCGGAGCGGCCGCCATCGCGATCCGCTCCTTCATCCGCGGCGACGGCTGACGAAGGCGTCCAGCGACGCGATGGCGACGCGAACGTGCTGGTCGATGTCGTGCCTGCCCCGGGCCTCAGAACATGAGCCGTGGGGTCGCAGCAGTGTCGGCGGTGCGGGGCACAGCCACATGACGCCCCCGGGGCAGCTGTCGCGACGAGCTCTGCGTGGCGGTCGCCGTGGCACGGCGAACCCTCCGTTCGCGTCGCCGACGATCAGGATCGGCCGTCCACTCATGCGCGCGCCCGCCGTGCTCTCGCGGCGACTGTCACGGTGACGTCGCTATCGCGCATCGACAGGCACGTTCACGTCGGAACGAGGCAGGTTACCGACGCGAACGTGCGCCTCGATGTCGTGTCGGCAGCGAGTCTCTGAGCATGAGCAGGGGGTCGCGGCAACGTCAGGGGTCGGGAGTGCAGCCGCGTGTCGATGATCGGGGTGGAGCTGCTGGCTGCGTGCGGGGAGGTTGCTCTCGCGGCCACTGTCACGGTGACGTCGCTGTCGCGCATCGAGGGGCACGTTCACGTCGGAATGGGGCAGGTTACCGACGTAAGCGCGCGCCTCGACGAAGCCTGACCGTCGAGGGGCCGCGGCGGGGGCCGCGCGGAGGGGGCCGCCTCGCACCTCGCGCCTGGCTTGCCCTCTCCCGTA
The DNA here is from genome assembly GCF_025725725.1 of Brachybacterium huguangmaarense. Classification (NCBI taxonomy): domain Bacteria; kingdom Bacillati; phylum Actinomycetota; class Actinomycetes; order Micrococcales; family Dermabacteraceae; genus Brachybacterium; species Brachybacterium huguangmaarense. Next base: position 424,202 of record NZ_CP107020.1, on the reverse strand, counting down.
GGACGCTCGCGCCCGGGTCGCGCTCCCATCCGGCACGGGAACTTCGCGCGAAGCCGCCATCCGCCCTGGATCCCGTGTGCCTGGCGCCCTCCTGCATCGAGTTCTGCGTAAGGGCCGCCCTCCCGCATCGAGGTCTGCGTTCTGGCCGCCATCGCAGGCGCCAGGCAGCCAGAACGCAGAAGTGGCGGGGTGACCGAGGGCTGGAACGGGGAGACGAGCTGTGGGCCGCATCGGAGTGCGCGGTGGCCGGTGTCCTGCCGGGGCCGGACCCCGCCGCTCACCGTCAACATCCTGCCGGGCGCCCTGCCCCGGCCCCGGCCCCGGCGCTCGCCGTCGGCGTCCTGCCGGGCCTCGGGGCCCAGCTCCCTGCCCACGGCACCCTCCTGCGTCCTCTCCTTGGAGCCCTCGAGCCCCGCTCTGAACACTCTCCTCGAACCTCGAACCTCGAACCTCGAACCTCGAACCTCGAACTCGAACCTCGAACCTCGAACCCAGAGCCTGAGCCCTGAGCCCTGAGCCCTGAGCCCCGAGCCCGAACCTCGAACCTCGAACCCTGACCCCTAGCCCCGAGCCCGAGCACTCTCCCCGAACCCCGAGCCCTCGCCTCCGGCCGTCAGCGGTCGATGGCGGTGAGCGCGTAGACCCGGGAGGACTCGGGCGACATCTGGGGTGCGGCGAACCCCACCTGCGTCAGGATCGCCCCGGAGGCCTCGATCCCGCGGGTGATCGCCTCGCCGGCCGACCACGCGGGGGACTCGTGGACGCGGGCCGGGTCCCCGATGACGACGGGCTCGATCCGGTAGCGCCGCTCGGGATCGAGACCGGGGAAGCGGATCCGCCCGACGACGGCGAGATCCGACGACGTCACGCACGCGACCTCGTACAGCGCCCGCGAGCGATCGCCCGCGACCACCCCGGTCAGCCACAGCGCGTCGTCGACTTCCCCGTCGCGCACGAGGTCGCCCGTGAACAGCAGCTCCCGCTGCTCCTTATAGAGCGCGATCCACCGGGACAGCTCCGTCAGCTCCGTCTCGCTCGCCTGGGTCAGGTCCCACTCGATGCCGAGGTGGCCGAACAGCGCGGTCGCCGCACGGAAGGCGAGGGAGTGCAGCCGCGTCGTCGTGTGCGAGCGCCCCGAGGCGATGTGGCTGCCCATCAGCTCGAGCGGGATGAGCTGCGCGGTCCACCGGTTCATCTGCTGGCGCTCGAGGGGGTCGATGCAGTCCGAGACCCACACACGGTCGCTGTGGTCGAGCACCTCGAGGTCCACCCGGGCGCCGCCCGAGGCGCACGACTCGATCTCGAGACCCGGGTGCTCCGCCTTGAGCGTGTCCATGAGCCGGTAGGTGGCGAGGGTCTGGGCGTGGGTCGCGGCGGCGCCCGTGGCCCGCGTCGCGGACTCGATCAGGTCGCGGTTGTGGTCCCACTTGATGTACGCGATGTCGTACGCGGACAGGATCGCGTGCATCTGGTCGTGCACGTGCTGCCACGCCTCGGGGATCGACAGGTTGAGCACCTGCTGGTGGCGGGACTCGCGGGGGAGACGATCGGCGGACGGGGCCATGATCCACTCGGGGTGCGCGCGGGCCACGTCGGAGTCGGCGCTGACCATCTCGGGCTCGAACCACAGCCCGAACTGCATGCCCAGGCCCGTCACGTGGTCGACGAGCGGGGTCAGGCCGTGCGGCCAGACGTCGGGGGAGACCTCCCAGTCGCCGAGGCCGGAGAAGTCGTCGCGGCGCGAGCCGAACCAGCCGTCGTCGAGCACGTAGCGCTCGACGCCGAGGTGCGCCGCGATGTCGGCGAGGTCGGTGAGACGCGCGAGGTCGTGGTCGAAGTAGACCGCCTCCCACACGTTGAGCGTGACCGGGCGGGCGGTGTCGACGTGGCCGGGTCGGGCGCGCAGGGTGCGGTGGAAGGCCTGGGCGATCGGGTCGAGGCCGGCGGGGGAGTAGGCGCCGTAGACCCACGGGCCCTGGTAGGTCTCGCCCGCGGCGAGGCGCCCCTCGTGCGGCAGCAGGAGCTCGCCGCCGCCGAGGATCTGGGCGCCGAGGGAGGAGCGCTCGGCGAGGTGGCGGTGGTTGCCCGAGAACGCCGTGTGCACGGCCCACACCTCGCCCGCGCGGAAGTCGAAGCCCGGGCGCCCGACGTGCAGGAGGTAGGCGGAGTCGGCGCCGGTGCGCCCGCGGCGGTTCTCGCGCAGATGCGTGCCGACCGTCAGGCGAGTGCGCTGCGGCGTCCGCTCCTTGCCCCAGCGCCCCGCGAAGTCGAGCACCTCGTCCGCCTCGAGGGGGACCGGGAGCGCCACGGTCAGGGACTCGACCGTGTACGCGTCGGCACCGGTGTTGGTGACGTGGGCGCGGGCGCGCACGATGCCCGAGGCCAGGAGCTCGACCACGAGGCGGGCGCCGAGGCCCAGCTCCTCGTCGGCGAGCTCGAAGACGACCCTGGCCGCGCCCGCCTCGACGAGCTCATCGGCGGCGGGGTCCCCGGTGACGGACTCGCCCTCGACCGTCACGGAGCGCACGGCCAGGCGCGGTGCGAAGCCCGAGCCGTCCTCGCGCGAGCCGACCAGGCCGGGCGTGCCGAGCCAGCCGTCGCCGAGCTGGGGCAGGAGGCCCACCCGCAGCGGGTCGTCCATCGCGTTGGTGGGCACGCTCGGGACGGTCAGGAGCGACAGCGCGGCGGCGTCACCGGCCGAGAGCGGCCCGAGGGCGCGCCCCCAGTGGAGCACGGCGGGGATGCGGCCGTCGGTCGCGTCGAGCACGATCGAGACACCGGCGGTGCTCAGGTGGACGAGGGGGAGGGCGGTGGGGGTCGAGGACATCGGGACTCCGGATCTCAGGGTCGGGGGTGGTGCGCGGGCGCGGGGTGATGCGCCCGTGCGGACGAGGGAGGCCGCACCGGATCTACCCGGCGCGGCGAGGGGTGGTCGGACGACGGCGGGCCGGCGACGCCTCGAGGCGTCGCCGGCCAGCCGCGCGGGCTCGGCGTCACGTGAACAGGGCGTTGACCCTGTCGTTGAAGGACGTGAAGTCCGAGGCCTGGATCTGTCGCATCCAGAGGCGGTCGAAGGCGCTCTGCATGATCGAGGAGATCTCGGCCGCGTGCTCGACGAGCGGATACAGTCCCGTCTCGCCCTTGTCCACCCGGTCGGTGAAGGGCGTGACGTCCAGGCCCTTCTTCTTGTACGCCGCGACCGCGGCGTCGGTGCCCGCGTCCGAGGCGGGGAACACGACCGTGCGGCCGCCGATGATCTCCTGGGAGTCGTTCGAGCCGAGGAACGCGATCAGCCGCGCCGCCTCCTCCTTGTGCTCGGACTGGATGGACATCGAGTCGCCGAGGCCGTTGAACATCGACATCGGCGTGCCGATCGGGCCCGACGGCAGCGACGTGATGCCCAGATCCACGTCCGCGAGGTTGCGGTACGTGCTGATCATCCACGAGCCGTCCAGGGCGAGCGCCGCCGAGTGGGCCTGCAGCTGGGACTGCTTGGGGCTCGAGTCGCCGAAGGTGCCGAACGGCGCGAGGAACCCCTTGTCGACGAGGCCGAAGTACCAGTCGACGGTCTCCTGGAACTTCGGGTCGTCGTAGTTGAAGGCGGTGCCCCACGTGCGCTCGTTGGTGAACGTCCACCCCGTCGAGAACGCGAAGCCGGACCACGAGGACTGGCCGACGTAGTCGATCGACGGATCGGCGGCCATGCCGTAGGTCTTGATCGCCTTCGGGTCGAAGCCCGCCTCGTCGCCGCGCTTGCCGTTCTTGTCGACCGTGAGGTGGGCGAGCATCTTCTCGTACGAGCCCCCGTCCTGCGGGTTCCAGTCGAGGGCGTCGAGATCCTCGGGGGCGACGCCGGCCTCCGACAGGAGCGCCTTGTCGTAGAAGATCGCTATCGTGTCGTAGTCCTTGGGGACCCCGTACTTCTTGCCGTCGGAGCCCGTCCAGAGATCCTGCAGGCCCTCCTTGAACTGGTCGTCCGGGATCTCGGCGATCGGCTCGAAGTCGTCGAGCGGCGAGATCACCTGGAGCTTGACGAACTCGGGGTAGCGGCCGAGATGGTCGGTGAACACGTCCGGGCCGGCCTCCGCGACGAAGCCCGCGGTGAGCTTGGTCCAGTAGTCGTCCCAGCCCATCTGGGTGATGCGCACGTCGATGTCGGGGTTGCGCTCCATGAACAGGTCGATCGCCTGCGCGTAGGCCGGGAGCTGGTTGGCGTCCCACAGCCAGTAGTCGAGCTGGACCTTGCCGCTGGCCGAGCCGCCGCCGCACGCGCTGAGCGTGGTGGCCGCCGCGGCCGCGCCGACCGCCGCGGCGGACGATCCCAGCAGGGTGCGCCGGGACAGCCGCCGGGGAGCCCCGGCGGACGGGGTGGGGGATGTCGAGTTTCTCATCGTCGGTACCTCACTTGATCCCGGAGAAGCCGATGGAGTTGACGATCTTCTTCGCGAAGAAGGCGAAGAGGATCAGCATGGGGGCGGCCGCGACCAGGGTCGCCGCCATCAGGCCCGACCAGTCGGGGCCCGTGCCCGGCGACTGCGCGCGGAACACCCCCAGGGCCACGGTGAGCACGCGCGAGGAATCCGTGTAGGAGACCATGAGCGACCAGAAGTACTCGTTCCACGACGTCATGTACGTCAGCAGCGCGAGGGTGAACATCGGGGCCGTCGACATCGGGATGATGAGCGTGAAGAACACACGCACCTTCCCGGCGCCGTCGATCATCGCGGCCTCCTCCACCTCGCGGGAGATGTTGTTGAAGAACTGCCGCAGGAAGAAGATCGCGAACGGGGAGATGAGCAGCGTCGGGAGCATGATCCCGAGCAGCGTGTCCACCAGGTGCAGGTTCTTGATCAGGATGAAGTTCGGGAGCAGCGTGAAGATCGTCGGGATCATCATCGCGCCCAGGAACACGAGGAACACGGCCTCGCGTCCGCGCCAGCGCAGACGGGAGAAGGCGTAGGCGGCCATCGCGCACGAGAACGTCTGCACGATCGTGATGGTGGTGGCCACGACCACCGAGTTGAGCAGGTAGCGCCAGAAGTTGATCGAGGCGCCGGAGCCACCTTGGGACACCGCCTCCTCGACGTCCTGGAGGCCGAAGACGCGCTCGAAGCCGCCCAGGTTCCAGCCCACGGGCAGGAGGCTCGACGGGTCGGTGGCCAGGGCGTTGTTGCTGGACAGCGCGGTGCGCAGCATCCAGTAGAAGGGGAAGACGGTGATGAACAGGAAGACGATCATCACGATCCATGCCACCAGGCGGCCCCACGAGAAGGGCTTGCGGTGACGACGCGGAGCGTCCTCGGTCGTGCTCGAGGACGGGGCGGTGCTCACGGGAGCTGATGCTGTGGTCATGTCGGGCTCCTCCTCTCAGTCCAGGTCCGACTCGCCGGCGTTGCTCAGCCGGTACTGCACGAAGGAGACGGTCATGAGGATGATCAGCAGCGCCACCGAGAGGGCTGAGGCGTAGCCGAAGTCGTACTCGCCGAAGGCGTTCTGGTAGATGTACATCTGCAGCACCTTGGAGGCGTCCGCGGGGCCGCCCTGCGTCGTCACGGAGATCGTGTCGAACACCTGGAAGCTGCCGATGATCGTCATGATCAGCACGAGCGCCAGGATCGGGCGCAGCAGGGGCAGGGTGATGTGGCGGAACATCTGGATCTCGCCCGCACCCGAGGTGCGGCCCGCCTCGTACATCGACTCGGGGATCGACTGCAGGCCCGCGAACAGCAGGAGCGCCGTGTAGCCGACGTGGCGCCACACGTTGACGAGGGCGACCGTCGGGATCACCCAGGTCTCGGAGGACCAGAAGGAGACCGGGTCGAAGCCCAGCCACTGCAGGAAGATGTTGCCGATGCCGACCTGGGTGTCGAGGATCCACAGGAACACGATCGCCGCGACCACGTTGGAGACGAGGTACGGGGTGAGCACCAGGGAGCGCAGCCAGGTGGACTTGGTCAGGCGCTGCATGAGCACCGCGATCACGAGGGCCACGATGGTCTGCACCGCGATGTTGATGACCACGTACTCGAGCGTGACCAGGAGGCTCTTCCAGAAGACCGGGTCGGCGATCAGCTCGCGGTAGTTGGCCAGGCCGATCCACTTCGGCGGGGTGAGCGTCGTGTACTCGGTGAACGAGTAGTAGATGCCGGTGATGAGCGGCCAGATGAGGAAGACCAGCAGGCCGATGCCCGCCGGGAGGATGAAGAGCAGGGCGAGCTTGGTGTCGTCCCGGTGGCGCCGTGGTCCCGGGACGTCGCCCCGGGCTCTGGCGCTTGTCGCTGCAGACATCGTTGTCCTTTCCGTCGGTCGTGCGTCGAGGGGCGTGGCCCGGGACATCCGACGTGGGGTTTCGCGGAGGAGGTTCGCACGCATGGAGCCCGCGTGCGGGGCATCGTTGCCTCCGCGCCGCGAGGCGGGGCAGGCGGGCGATCAGGTTTACTTCTGAGCAGAAAATAATAGGTGACCCTCGCCGCGTCAAGACCATGTCCGGAGTTGTCGCAGTCTCGCCCGGGCCCTGCCGCGGAGCGCGAGGGCGTGGACGGGCATCCGCCGCGGAGGACCGCAGCGATACCCTGACCGCTTACCTCACGGCAGGAGACCCCTCATGATCCTCACCCAGTCCTCGAAGCTGCGCGACGTCTGCTACGAGATCCGAGGACCGGTCCCCGCCGAGGCCGCCCGCATGGAGGCCGAGGGGCACAAGATCATCAAGCTGAACATCGGCAACCCGGCGCCGTTCGGCTTCGAGGCCCCCGACGAGATCCTCGTCGACATGATCAAGCAGCTGCCCACCGCCCAGGGCTACTCCGAGTCCAAGGGCATCCCGGCGGCGCGGCGCGCGGTCGCGCAGTACTACCAGACCCGCAACATGCCCGACATGCAGCTCGACGACATCTACCTCGGCAACGGGGTGAGCGAGCTGATCCAGATGACGTGCCAGGCGCTCGTCGACGACGGCGACGAGGTGCTCGTGCCCTCGCCCGACTACCCCCTGTGGACGGCGTCCGTCTCGCTCGCGGGCGGCCGGGCCGTGCATTACCGCTGCGACGAGGAGCAGCACTGGTGGCCCGACGTGTCGGACATCGCCGACAAGGTCACCGAGCGCACCAAGGCGATCGTCGTCATCAACCCCAACAACCCCACCGGGGCGGTCTATCCCGAGCACGTGCTGCGGGAGATCGTCGAGGTCGCGCGCAAGCACGGCCTGCTGATCCTGGCCGACGAGATCTACGACAAGATCCTCTACGACGACGCCGTGCACACGCCGATCGCCTCGCTCGCGCCCGACCTGCTGACCATCACCTACAACGGTCTGTCCAAGGCGTACCGGGTGGCGGGCTTCCGTGCGGGGTGGATGGCGCTCTACGGGCCCAAGGAGGACGCCGCGAGCTTCATCGAGGGCCTCGACGTGCTCTCGAACATGCGCCTGTGCCCGAACGTGCCCGCCCAGCACGTGGTCGCGACCGCCCTCGGCGGCTACCAGACCATCGACGACCTCGTGCTGCCGGGCGGGCGCCTCCGCGAGCAGCGCGACGTGGCCTACGAGGGCCTCATGGCGATCCCGGGCGTCACCGTCGAGAAGGCCGAGGGGGCGCTCTACATGTTCCCGCGGCTGGACCGCGAGATGTACAGGATCGACAACGACGAGCAGTTCGCCTACGACCTGCTGCGCACCAAGCGCCTGCTGATCACGCACGGGACCGGGTTCAACTTCCCGACGCCGGACCATTTCCGCCTGGTGACGCTCCCGCCCGTCGAGATGCTCGAGGACGCCGTCGACCGCATCGCGGACTTCCTGGCCGGCATCCGCCGCTGACGGGGGCGGCGTCGCCGCGGGCACGGCCCGCTGCCGCCGCCGGGCGGCGAGGGCTGCGTCACAGTTCGTGGGAAGCGGAAGATCTGCCGGGGTCGCGGTAGTTCAATATTCACACAGTTGGGGCGGTGCTCCGAGGGGCGCCGCCGCACACCACGACCTCTGAGGAGTCCTGCCATGACCATCGTCGTCTTCGGAGCCACCGGCCAGCTCGGCCGCCATGTCCTGACCTCCCTGCGGGCGCACGGGGTCGCGCCGACCGAGGTGCGCGCCGTCGGCCGCAACACCGAGCGCCTGTCCGAGCTCGCCGCCGAGGGCTTCGCGACCGCTCGCGCCGATCTCGACGACCCGCCCACCGTACGGACCGCGGTCGAGGGGGCCGACACCGTGCTGCTCATCTCGGCGAGCGAGCCGGGCCGGCGCCTGCCCCAGCATCGCGCCGTGATCGACGCCGCCCGCGAGGCCGGCGTCGAGCGGATCGTCTACACCTCGCTGCTCGACGCGCAGGACACGGCCCATGTGCTCGCTCCCGAGCACAAGGCGACCGAGGCGCTCCTCGCCGAGTCGGGGCTGACGACCACGATCCTGCGCAACGGCTGGTACACCGAGAACTACGTGGGGGACTTCGCGAGCGCACGCGAGCGCGGCGTGATCGCCAACGCGGCGGGCGGGGCGAGGATCGCGAGCGCCCCGCGCGCCGACTACGCCGAGGCCGCCGCGGTCGTGCTCACCACGGACGGCCACGCCGGCAGGATCTATGAGCTGGCCGGCTCCTACGCCTGGACCTTCGAGGAGTTCGCGACCGCCGCCTCCCGCGTGCTCGGCAGCGACGTCGAGTACCGCGCGCTCACCGACGACCAGGAGAAGCAGGCCCTGCTCGAGGCCGGCCTCGACGAGGGCACCGCGTCGTTCGTCGTCGCCCTCGCCGCCGACAGCCGCCACGGGCTGCTCGACGCCTCGGGCGAGCAGCTCGAGGCGCTCATCGGCCACCCCACCGCCTCCCTCGAGGACCAGCTCCGCACCTTGTGACCGCGCCGCGGGGCATGGACCGGTGATCGGCGGGTGCATCGAACGATGCGCTCGCCGATCACTGCCCCGTCGGGAGTGAGTCGCATCCCCTCACCGGGAGCGTTCGGCTCCGTGGCCGCATCGAGGGAGCTGGGCCGTGGGTCTTCATCTGCGCGACGTCTCGTTCGCCTTCGACGACGGGGACACGCCCCGCATCATCTTCGACGACGTCACGATCGACCTGGAGGCCGGTCGCGTCTATGCCGTGATGGGTCCGAGCGGCTCCGGGAAGACCACGCTCTTCCGGCTCGCCTCGGGCGAGCTCACCCCGAGCGCGGGCACGGTGCTCGTGAACGGCTCGGCGCCACGGGCTTCCGTTGCACGGGCCCGGTCGAAGGGCGCGAAGACGTCGAAGAGCTCGGAGACGACGGCCCCGCCGCCCGTGATCGCGCGGATCTTCCAGGAGTACCGGCTCGTCCCGTTCCTGACGGCGCTCGAGAACGTGCAGCTCCCGCAGGAGATCGCCCACACCCTGCACGACGAGCCGGACCGTGCGGCCCAGCTCCTGGAGCGTCTCGGACTGTCCGATCGTGCCGGGGCGCGCACGGACTCGCTCTCGGGCGGCGAGCAGCAGCGCGTGGCGATCGCCCGCGCCCTCGTCGGCTCCCCGGAGGTCCTGCTCGCGGACGAGCCCACCGGTGCGCTCGACCCCGGGGCGATGGACGCGATCGCCACCTTAGTCGGCGACCTCGCCCACGACCTCGGCATCCTCGTGGTGATCGCGACCCACGACCCGCTCGTCGCCGCGCATGCCGACGTGCTGCTCCGCCTGGAGGAGCGCTCCCTGGTGTCCGCCGCATGAGCATCCGCACCCGCGTCGCGCTCGGTGCTGCCCGCAACGCCCCGGGCACCGCGGTGCTCCTGCTGCTCATGACAGCTGTCCTCTCCTTGGGCTCCTTCCTCCTGCTGGGCGGCTCGCAGCGGTATCTGGACGCCGTCGAGGACGGGGCTGCCTCGACCTTCGGCGACTATGGCTATCAGTTCGGCGGCGGGGACGACGCCAGCCGGGCCGTCTTCGAGGGCGGGACGGACACGGGTGAGTTCACGGCCGTGGTCACGGCGCATGGGGCGATCGGCTCCGTGGACGGGGGTCGCGCCACGACCGGGACCGTGCGTGAGCTCTCGGGTGCCTCCCGGTTCGGACAGGTGATCCAGGGGCGTCGCCCTGCCGCGCCGGGCGAGGTCTCCCTCTCGACAGCCACGGCGTAGCAGCTCGGCGCGAGCGTCGGAGGCGAGGTCGTGCTCGATGCGATGGACGCCGAGCTCGGCCACGCCCCGTACACCGTCACCGGCATCACCGTGAACCCTGCGGCGCGGGACGAGGTCCTGGCCGTCGCGGTCTCGCGCGCCGACGACGTGGGAGAGCGCGCCCAGGCCTGGGTGGGTGACACCAACCCGGCTGCCACCGATGGCACCCTGCAGGCCGACGTGCAGTCCGCGAACCTGCACATCGTCACCCGCGACCAGGCCGAGGACAGAGCGCGACGCGAAGCCCAGAGCAGGGTGTTGGGTGCCCTGCGCCCGATCGAGCTCTTCGCCTTCGTGCTCGCCGCAGCCGCCCCGGCGGGCGTGCTCAGCGTGGTCGTCACGAGACTCGGCCCGGTGCGCGAGGCGCTCGAAGGCGCCGGTCAGTCGGCCGGGGGAGCGCTCGTCACCGCCGCCGGCGCGCTCCTCGCGCTGCCGGTGCTCGGCGCCGCCGTCGGCATCGCCCTGGGCATCGGCACCCTGCACTGGGGCGGGCCCGCGATCGCCGCCGCATTCGTGCTCGGATATACGTTCTCGCGCTCGCCTGCACTCTGGTCCTCGCGACCCGGCGACGGCTCCAGTCTCCGGTCGCCCAGGAGGTCGTGCTGTCCAGGCGTGCTCGCCGATGGACGTGCGTCGCAGCCGGGGCGGGGGTGGTGCTCGCCCTTGCCCTCATCGCCGTCCGTCTCGCGCAGGTGCTGCTCGACGGACACTTCTTCGGCTTCGCGCTCCTCGCCCTCACGCTTCCCCTGTTCGTCCTGCGGCTCCCGTGGCTGCGCTCCACGCCGATCCATCAGCGTGCTGCTTTCCCGGCGAGCCCGGCCCACCTCGTCCCCCTCGCCTCGGCCGCGCTGCTGTGCCTGATCACGAGCTTTGGCTCCGCAGGGCTCGTCGCGGACGTCACCTCCCAGAAGACCCTCGACCCGCACGCCGGGTTCCTCGATGTGGAGTACCTGACCTCGCAGGACGTCGCCTACCTCCGGGCCACATATCCCGACATCATGAGGGAAGGCATCGTCCTCCGCTGGCCCGACGACTCGGCGGCGCAAGCACGAGCGACCACCCCGGAGGACATCGCGTGCTTCGCGAGTGCGGTGGGCTCGGGCCAGGACGCTGAATCTGAAGGCTATCTACAGCTCATCGCCTTTGCGCCGTCATCCGGTCCCGGCTCCGACCTCGCGGGGACGGTCAGCACGGTCCTGGTTCCGCCCGGCGTGACCTCCGTGCCCATCGTCTTCTTCGAACCGGCGAACGGTCGTGTGCAGTCGACGGGTGAACTCACCGTCGCGCACCGCTCCTCCGCCATCGGCGGGAACGTGCTCCCTGCTGTCATCCTCCCGGCGGACTCGGCCGACGCCGCTGCGATCGGCATCGTGCCCTCCGATCAGGGCGTCGAGGTCTACATTCCCGACTTCACCGTGTTTCCGGACGATGAACGCAACGATTTCCGCTCCGATGTGCTGACCCGGAGCGGCTACGCGTTCGTCTCGGAGAGCAACTCCACCGATCGGCTCCAGCAGACCACGACGGCCTTCACGTACAGCGCGTTCGCAGCCCTCGCAACCCTGGCCGTGGCCATCCTGTCGTCGCTCATGCTCGCCGCGCACCAGCGTCCCCTGCGCGAGGCCGTCGAGCTCTTCGCCCCCTCGCGCTGGCAGCGTGTGCGCGTGGTCCTCCCGCACGCGACGGCGTGGATCCTGACGGTGGCGGTCTCGTGTTCCGTCGGCACCGTGGCGTCCGCATGGTCGTTCCCGCAGCTGCTGACGCCGGGCGCGTACGACCCCCGATGGTTCTGGGCGATGCCGATCCCCGCCGTCGTGGTCGCGATGGTCGTGGCGCTCGTGATCGCCGCTCGCGAGCAGCGCTGAGCGGCGATCCGATCCGGCCCCGATGCCCGGACGCCCCGGCCCGGGGGTCGCGACTGCGGTGTCAGCTCCTGCTGTCGGCGGTCTCCTTCATGCCGTCGCGGGCCACCTGCACCATGTCCTCGCGCTCGACGACCTTGATGCGGGGGCGGGGCTCGCCGTCGGCATCGGTCGCGGCGGCCCCGCGGGCCACTTCGTGCGCGTCGAGCGCCATCCACCCGTCCCACGTCGTGTAGGCGACGCCCTTGTCGTCCAGCAGGCGCAGCACCGAGTCCGCGTCGCGGTCGACGGCCGGCGTGAGCACGCCGTCCTTGATGTCGGTCATGAGCGAGCTGATCGTCTCGACGGCGTCGGACTTGGTCGCGCCGATCAGACCCACCGGGCCGCGCTTGATCCAGCCGTTGGCGTACACGCCGGGGATGGGCTCGCCGACGCCGCGGGTCACGCGGCCGGCCTCGTTCGTGATGACGCCGCGGCGCGGATCGTAGGGCACGCCGGGCAGCTCGGAGCCGTGGTAGCCGACGGCGCGGTACACGGCGCCGAGGTCGTAGTCGACCATCTCGCCGGTGCCCACCAGGGCCCCGCCGTCGTCGAGCCGGGTGCGCTCGAAACGCATGCCGACGACCGTGCCGTCCTCGCCGAGGACCTCGACGGGCCGGTGCCAGAAGTGCAGGTGGAGGCGGCGCTGCACGGGCCCGCCGTGCGCGTCGGTGGGCTCATCGCCGGCGGCCTCGCGGCGCTGCTGCTCGGCGAGCCAGCCCTCGAAGGTCGCGAAGATCTGGTCGGTGCGCTTGTCGGCGCGGATGACCTCGCGCTCGGCGTCGGTGATCTGCTCGAAGTCGCGCGGGTCCAGCACGATCTGGACGCCGCGCGGATGGGCCAGCTCGCGGGTCTCGAGCGGGGAGAACTTGGTCTGCGCCGGACCGCGACGCCCGAACACGTGCACATCGGTCGTAGCCGCGTCCTGGAGCCCCTCGTACACGTTGGCGGGGATCTCGGTGCGCAGCAGCTCGTCGGCCGACTTCGAGAGCATGCGGGCGGCGTCGAGGGCGACGTTGCCGTTGCCGATCATCGCGACGTGCTCGGCCGTGAGCGGCCACGTGCGCGGGTAGTCGGGGTTCCCGTCGTACCACGCCACGAAGTCCGCGGCGCCGAAGGAGCCCTCGAGGTCGATGCCGGGGACGTCGAGATCGGCGTCCTTGAGCGCGCCGGTCGCGAAGATGACCGCGTCGTAGCGCTCGTGCAGCTCCTCGAAGGTCAGGTCGGTCCCGAACTCGACGTCGCCGATGAAGCGGATGTCGCCGCGGCCGAGGATCCGGTGCAGGGCCGTGATGATGCCCTTGATGCGCGGGTGGTCGGGCGCGACGCCGTAGCGGATGAGGCCGAAGGGTGTGGGGAGCGCGTCGAAGATGTCGCACTCGACCTCGAGCTCGCCGGACTTCACCTCCGGCGTGCGTGCGAGGGTCTCGGCGGCGTAGACGCCGGCGGGCCCGGCTCCGATGACGGCAAGTCGGAACGGCTGGGGGGAGAACATCTCACCTCGGGTTGTTCTGGGCGCCGAGGGTCCCGGCGCCGATGGCGGCATGGTCACGCGCCCGGTCCGAGGCGACGGCCGGCTGCGGCGCACGCGGCGCGCTGCTCGGTGCCGGGGCCTGGGTCCGGACGCGGAATTACGTCCCAGCCTATACGCGAAATTGCCGCAGGAGCCGGTCGCGGGCGACGGACGCGGTGAGGGTCACGTGAAGGATGGGGAGCGCGAGGAGAGCGGGGTGGAGGGGCGGGGGCGGTGCTTCCCGCCCGCGGCAGGACCCGCCAGGAGCACGACGAGGGGCGACGATGCGGACGGGGCGTGGTACGCAGGGACGAGCGCGCAGAGGGGCGCGGCCCGCGGGATCGACGGTGGTGAGGATGGCACGGACGAGCCCGCCCGTGGACCGTGATCGGCGATCTGCGGTCCGCGAGCGGGCTCATCGCGAGGGGTCGGGTGCGCTCGCCGCTCAGCGGCCGGGCGTCGCCTCGGTGTCGGCCACCGCGGCCGGGGCCTCGGCGGCCGCCTTGCGGGCCGGGCGGATGTAGCAGGCCCAGAAGTAGACGCCCACGAAGACCGCGCCGCCGACGATGTTGCCCAGGATGACCGGGATCAGGTTGTCGAACACGATCGCGCCGGGCGTGATGGCGGCGAAGGTCTCCAGCGTCACGCCGGCCTTCGTGATCGCCTCGCCCTGCCAGAAGGAGTCGGGCGCGAAGTTCTTGACGAGCCAGCCCATCGGCAGCATGAACATGTTGGCCACGGAGTGCTCGAAGCCGCTCGCCACGAACAGGGCGATGGGGCCGACGATCGCGAGGATCTTGTCGGCGGTGGAGCGGCCGGAGTTCGCCATCCACACCGCGAGGCACACGGCGAAGTTGGCGAGGATGGCGAGGAAGAACGCGTGGCCCCAGGTCAGCGTGACCTTGCCGAGCGTGGCGTTGAGGACCACCAGGCCCCAGGCGCTCTTGTTGGACGACGGGGTGCCGGCCCACAGCACGAGCAGGGCGACCACGACGGAGCCGATGAAGTTGCCGACGAGCGACACGACCCAGTGGCCGAGCCAGCGACCGGCGCCGAGGCGCTTGGACAGCAGCGGCATCACGGTCATCGTGGTGCCGGTGAACAGGTCCGAGCCTGACACGACCACGAGCATCAGGCCGACGCTGAAGACGACGCCGCCGAGCACCTTGGCCGGGCCGACCGGGAAGGGGGCGCCGAGGCCCTGCTGCGAGGTCACGAAGAAGATGAAGCCCAGCGCGATGAACGCGCCGCCGGTCAGGGACAGCAGGAACATCTCGAACCAGGGCTTGGTGGCCTTGGCGAGCATCGCGTCCTCCGTCGCCGCGGCCATGGCGGCCGGGGTGGGGATGACGAGTTTGGAGGAGAGGTCAGTCATGGGAGGAAGCGGCTTTCGACGGGCCCGTAAGGGCAGGGGCGAGGGACGCACGAAGCCGCCGCGCGGGCACGATCACAAGGGTCGGAGCCTCCAGGGCGCGTCGGCGCGCCGGGCTTCATGACCCCAGAAGTCTAGGTCGTGGCCCGCGAGCGCGTGGGGGATCGAGGTCCCGGGTGCCCGGCTCGAGCTCGGTCGGGGACCGGGCGCCGGGCCGTCGGGGCGGCGGCTGAGCGCCTCGCCCGCGCCTCAGCCGGCCTGTCCCGTGGGCAGGCCCTCGGACGGCTGGACCACGACGAAGCCGGGGCCGTGGAAGGCCAGCTGGAACGACTCGCCGGAGCCGCGACCGATGAGGGAACCGAACTTGAAGTCGTTCTTGAGCTGCGGCTGCAGGTTCGCGGACCAGCACACCGCGGCCTGCGGGTCGACGTAGGTGGGCTGCTGCGAGCAGTCCAGCAGCATGGGCGGCCCATCGGAGGTCACGGCGACCATGCCGTGGCCCTGCAGCAGCAGGTTGAACAGGCCGCCGGCCATGATGCCCGCGCCGCCCAGGGAACGGATGTCCCACTGGATCGAGGCGTCGAAGGCGAGCATGTTCGAGGTGTTGAGGGTGAGCGCGTCGCCCTCGAGCTGCAGCAGGAAGATGTCGTGGGCGCGGCGGGCGTAGAACACCTCGCCGTTGCCGCGCGTGCGCATCATGTTCGCGCCCTCGCCCGTCGCCATCTTCTTGAGCAGCTTCATCCCGCCGCCCGAGCCCTGGTAGGAGAAGTCCATCTGGCCCTGGTAGGCGACCATGGCGCCCGCCGAGGCGATGATCTCGGGGGACTGCGGAGTCAGCGCGCAGCGCAGGAGCTTGGGGGACTGCAGGGTCCACCGGTCCGTGGTCTGCTTCTCCCGGTTGCTGGCGTCGAACAGGTTGCTGCGCATGGCGATCCCCTCGAAGGTGCGGAACGTACATCTCCGGGGCGTGCGCCCGGGAGCGGCAGTCCCGATCCTCGCACAGTGGTGGCGGGGATCTCGCCTGTGCCCACCGTGCATCGGCGTGCCCGCCGTGCACCGGGAGTCCTGCCGCGCACCGGGCGTGCGGCGCCCGGTGCGCGGCGCGGCTCAGCGGAAGCGGCGCAGGCGCAGCGAGTTGCTCACGACGAACACGCTCGAGAACGCCATGGCGGCGCCCGCCACGAGGGGGCCCAGCAGCCCCAGCATCGCGAGCGGGATCGCGATCACGTTGTAGACGAACGCCCAGAACAGGTTCCAGCGGATCGTGCGCAGGGTCGCGCGGGCCAGACGGATCGCGGTCGGCACGCTCGCGATCGAGCCGTCGGAGGCCACGATGTCGCCGCTGGCCATGGCCGCGTCCGTGCCCGAGCCCATGGCGATGCCGAGGTCGGCGCGGGCGAGGGCCGCGGTGTCGTTGATGCCGTCCCCGGCCATCGCGACCTGCCCCGTGCCCTCACGCTGCAACGTCTCGACCAGGTGCAGCTTGTCCTCGGGCGTGACGCGCGCGTGGACCTCCTCGATGCCGAGCTCGGCGGCGACGGCCCGCGCGGCGGCGGGGGAGTCCCCGGTCGCGAGCACCGGGCGGATGCCCAAGGCGCGCAGCGCGTCGAGGGCGGCCGGGGTCTCGGGCCGGACCGTGTCGCCGAGGGCGATCACGCCGCTCACGACCCCGTCCACGAGCACCGTGCACACCGTCGACCCCGTGCGCCCGGCCGCGGCGACCGCGTCCGCGAGGCGTCGGGGGAGGGCGTCGGTCTCGTCGGCCCGGCGCACCTCGACGGCGCGCACCGCGGCGCCGTCGTCCACCTGGGCCCGCACGCCGGCCCCGGCCTGGGCGGTGGTCTCGGTGGCCGTGAGCGCGCGCAGACGCCCGGCCGCGGCGTCGTCCGCCTCGGCGGCGTCGAGGACGGCCCGCGCGATCGGGTGCTCGCTGCCGCGCTCGACGGCGGCGGCGAGGGCCAGGACCTCGGCGCGCCGGGCGTCGTCGAGCACGGTCACGGACTCGACCGCCATGGTCCCGGTGGTCAGGGTGCCCGTCTTGTCGAGCACGATCGTGCGCACCTCCCGGGTGGCCTCGAGGGCCTCGGCCGAGCGGATCAGCACGCCCAGCTCCGCCCCGCGGCCCGTCCCCACCATGATCGCGGTGGGGGTGGCCAGGCCCAGGGCGCACGGGCACGCGATGATCAGCACCGCGACGGCGGCCGTGAACGCCTGCTCGGCCCCGTGCCCGGTGACGAGCCAGCCGACGAGGGTGAGGATCGCGAGCACGATCACGATCGGCACGAATACCGAGCTGATGCGGTCGACGAGGCGCTGCACGGGCGCCTTGGAGGTCTGGGCGTGCTCGACGAGCCGCGCGATGTGCGCCAACTGGGTGTCGGCGCCGACGTGCGTCGCCCGCACCTCGAGGCGCCCGTCGGCGTTGACCGTCGCTCCGGCGACGTCGTCCCCGACCGTGACCTCCTCGGGCATGCTCTCGCCCGTGAGCATCGAGCGGTCCACGGCGCTCGAGCCGGCGACGACGACGCCGTCGGTCGCGATCTTCTCGCCCGGCCGGACGACGAAGACATCGCCGACGCGCACCTGCCCGATCGGCACGGTGCGCTCGACCGTGCGGCCGTCGGGGTCCAGATCGAGGATCGTGGCGTCCTTGGCTCCGAGGTCGATGAGCGCGCGCAGCGCCTCGGCCGAACGGTGCACGGCGCGGGCCTGCGCCCACCGCCCCAGCAGGATCAGGGTCGTGACCACCGCGGCGGACTCGAAGTAGACCTCGTGGTGCCCGCCCGCGAGCGCGGGCGTGAGCGAGAAGTCCATCCGCATGCCGATCATGCCGGCGCCCCCGAACAGCAGCGCCCAGAGGGACCACAGATAGGCGGCCGACACCCCGAGCGAGACGAGGGTGTCCATGGTGGTGCCGCCGTGGCGGAGGTTGATCGCGGCGGCCCGGTGGAAGGGCCACGCGCAGTACACGACGACCGGCGTGGCCAGGACGAGCACGACCCACTGCCAGCCGGGGAACTGCAGCGGCGGGATCATCGACAGCACGACGATCGGCACGCTGAAGGCGGCCGAGACGAGGGTGCGGCGCAGGGCGTCGTGCTGCTCGGCGTCGGCGCGCGCGGCGCTGTCGGCGCCCGGATCGACGCCCGGGGCGAGCTGCGCCGCGTCGTCGCGCACCCGGGCGCCGTAGCCGCCCTTCTCGACGGCCGCGACGAGCTGCTCGTCGGTCGGTCCGTCGGCGTCGACCACGACGGTGGCCCGCTCGAGCGCGAGGTTCACCGCCGCCTCGGTCGCGCCCTCGCGGCGCAGCTTCTTCTCGACGCGCGCGACGCAGCTCGCGCACGTCATGCCCGACACGTCGAGATCGACGCGGCGGGTTCCGGTCGCGGGCTGCTCGCCCGGGGCCCCGGCGGGGCGGTGCAGGGTGTCAGTCATCGGCGAGCTCGTAGGCCTCTCCGGCCTCGGCGATCGCCGCGACCAGATCCTCGCGCGCGAGAGGTGCGGCGGAGGTGACGGTGAGCGACGAGGTGCCGCCCGCGACCAGCTCGACGTTCGCCTCGGTGACCCCGTCGATCTCCGAGACCTCCTCGGTGACGGCGCTCGCGCAGTGCCCGCAGGTGAGGCCGGTGATGCCGTAGGTGCTCGTGGTCATGAGGTCCTCCTGGATCGTCCGTGGGTGGCCGGGGCTCCGGTCGCCATCGACGACGACAATACCCCTAGGGGGTATAGGGGGCAAGCGGGGTCCGACCGTGGACGGACTCCCCGTGACGATGCCCCGTCTAGCATGACGAGCATGACGGAACCGTCCTCCTCGTCTTCGCCCGCGCGCGCCGTCCAGCGCGATCCCCGCCTGCGCATGCTCGCCGAGGAGTCCGGGTACGAGGTGATCTCCCGGATCGGCGCGGGCGGCATGGGCATCGTCTACCGTGCGCGCGACGCCGACGGCCGTGACGTCGCCATCAAGCTCCTGCGCCCCGAGATCGCGGACGACCCCCGTGCCCGCGAGCGCCTCGAGCGCGAGGTCGCGGCCCAGCAGCGCGTGCGCCACGAGAACATCGTGCGCGTCCTGGACGCCGAGCTCGAGTCGCCCGAGGCCTTCGTGGTCACGGACTTCGTGCCCGGCCCGACCCTCGAGGACGCGGTGCGCGAGCACGGCGCCCTGCATCCCGAGGCGGTCCGCGAGATCGGGATCGTGCTGGGGGAGACCCTGCGCGACATCCATGCCGCCGGCATCGTGCACCGCGACCTCAAGCCCTCCAACATCCTGCTGCGCCGCGCCCAAGTGGAGGACCTCACGCAGTACGACCCCGACGGGCCCGGGCTCGACCCCGTCATCATCGACTTCGGCATCGCCCAGGCCGCCGAGCAGTCCCGCCTGACCTCCACGGGGCTCGTGATGGGGACCGCCGCCTACCTCGACCCCGAGGTGGCGCGCACCAACATCACCTCGACCGCCTCGGACTGGTGGTCGTGGGCCGCCGTGCTCGCCTTCGCCGCGACCGGCCGCGAGCCCTTCGGATCCGGGCGCGCGGAGATCGTCTTCTTCCGGGCCGACCGCGGCGAGCTCGACGTCGACGGCCTCCCGACCGAGCTCGCCGGGTGGCTGCGCGACGCCCTGCGCGCCGATCCCCAGCGGCGCGAGGACCCCGCCGACCTGCTCGCGCGGCTCGAGGGCATCGACCTCGAGCGCTTCGACGATCCCGGTCCGACCGAGGCGCTCGCGGCGGGCGACCCGGACCGCACCCAGGCGCTCCCCGTCGCCGGCGCCCCCACCGCGGCCTTCGCGGCGGGCGCCGCAGGGGACGCGGACGCGACCCAGGCGCTGCGCGGCGGCGAGGCCACCGAGGCGCTCCCGCGTCGCGAGGCGGACGCCACGCAGGCCCTCCCGGTCTCCGATGCGGACGCCACCCAGGCCCTGCCCGCCTCCGATGCCGCGGCGACCCAGGCCCTCCCGGTCGTCGACGCCGACGCCACCCGGGCGCTCCCGCACGTCGCCCCGTCCGCCTCCGATGCCGAGGCGACCCAGGCCCTTCCCGCCGCGGATCCCGATCGCACCCAGGTGCTGCCGGCCGTCGGCGGCGATGCGCGCGGGGGCGACGCGCGGGACGAGCGCACGGAGCGGGCGGGCCGGGCAGACCGTACCGAGGCGTTCCCCGTGGTGGGGGCCGACGGGCCCGCGACCGAGGTCATCCCGCCCGTCCGGGCCGACACCCGCGTGATGCCCGCGATCCGTGACGACATGCCTCCGCCGTATGGCGCCGATCCCGGCCCCGTCCGCCGGGCTCCCGAGGCCTTCGCGCCCGCCGCGCCCGGCTACCAGCCGTCGCCCCAGGGCTATCCGCCCCAGGACGTCCGCTCCCCGGCGCCCGCGGTGGCCCCGAACCCCACCCTGACGCCGCAGCCCGCGCCCTACGGCTACGGGCCGGGCGGCCAGCCGCTCGCGCCGGGCGGCTACGCGCTGCCCGTGCCGCCGCCGCGACGCCCCCTGCTCGTCTGGCTCGGCCACGCGGTGCTCGTGGCGCTCGCCGCCGTCGCGCCCTACGTCTCTCTCGTCCTGCTCCTGGTCCTCGGCGCCCTCAGCCGCACCTGGGAGCGCTCACACCGCACGGTCGCCGCGGGCCGGGCGCGGGGCAAGGGGACCGGGGCGGCCTGGGGGGCCGGCTTCGCCTCGCTCCCGCGCTTCGCGCTCGGACTCGTCGAGATCGCCCTGACGGCGCTGTTCCCGCTCATCCTGGGCGCGCTGCTCGCCGTGAGCGTCGACGCCGTCTGCCACTACGTGCTCGCGACGGACCTGCCCGCCTCGGCGCTCTACGCCGGCGCCGTCGCCGTGACGCTGCTGCTGACCTGGTTCGGCATCGGCGGGCGCACCACGCGCGACGGCGCCCACCGGATGCTCGACGCCGCCGCGCCGGACCGCGTGTGGGCGCTCGTGGTCGGCGGTCTGCTCGTGCTGCTGCTGGGCGCCGTGATCGCGACCGCGCTCGCGCGCGGCGGAGAGGTCGACTACATCCCCTTCTTCTCGTGGCCGCGGCTGGACGAGCTGCTGCCCTGGAGGGCGTGAGGACCCGAGCGCGTCGGGCGCTCCCCGCCGTCTGCACGCTGTTCGCACCTGCACATCACGCGCTGCCCCGCCTGCCCATCGAGAACGCACGTTCGGGCGCCGTCGGTCCTCCCCGCCTGCGCATCGAGATCGCCTTTTCGGGCGGAATTCTCGAGGAATTCCGCCCGAAAAGGCGATCCCGATGACGGTGACGGCGCGACGCCAGGGCGTGACGCCAGGGCGTGACGCCAGGGCGTGACGCGACGGCGTGGGGCCACGCCGCGACGCCCCACCGTGGCGACCTGCCCGGCTCTCTCGCCCGACGTCCACCCTGGCGGCGAGGCGCGATGGCGCCCGCGCCACGGGGACGCTCAGGGACGTCCCCGTAGACTGTGCGCGCCGCCTTGCGGCACCCTGTCCATCGCACGCGCAGCACCCCGGGAGACTTCATGGCGCCGTCCGGATCGTCCAGCTCAGCACAGGAGCGCCGCGAGGCGCAGCGTGAGGAGCTGCGCCGCCAACGGCAGGCCGAGCTGCGGCGCCAGAAGCGCATCCGCACCGGGGTGATCTCCGTGATCACCGTCGTCGCGCTCGTGGTCGTGTTCGGGATCGGCTACTGGATCTACCAGAGCACCCGGCCCGCCGGCCCGGTGACGGCCCCCACGGGCATGGCCGCCGACGCCTCGTCCTACGAGATCGGCGCCCGGAAGGACAAGCCCGTCGTGGACCTGTACCTCGACTACATGTGCCCCGTGTGCGGCCAGTTCCACCAGATCAACGGCGACGACCTCGACTCGATGATCCAGAACGACGAGATCACCCTGCACGTGCACACCCGCACGTTCCTCGACGGGAACTCGAGCACGGGCGACTACTCGACGCGGGCGGCGAACGCGGCCGCGTGCGTCTGGGACGACGACCCCGAGAACTTCTGGGCCTTCTCGGACCTGCTGTTCGACAACCAGCCCGCCGAGGGCTCGGCAGGGCTGACCAACGCCCAGCTCACCGACTACGCGACCCAGGCCGGCGCCTCCGACACGGTCGGCCAGTGCATCACCGACAAGACGCACGCCTCATGGCTGCACGAGGTCGTCGAGGGCGAGGCGAAGAAGACGGACACGAACGGCACCCCGTACGTGCTCATCGACGGCACGCCGTTCACGGACTGGTCCACGCCCGGCTCGCTCGCCTCCGCGGTGGCCGCGGCCGGCGGCTCGAGCGCCTCGGACGCGGGCGGCGCCTCCGACGGCGGCAGCTGAGCCCCGTACAATCGCCGAGGATCGACGGCCGGGCCGCAGGCTCGCGCCACGGGTCCGCGCGGGGATCCTCCCCGCCCGCTGGAGTGGCGCAACGGTAGCGCAACGGTCTTGTAAACCGTAGGTTGCGGGTTCGATTCCCGTCTCCAGCTCTGTCCGATCCCGAGCCGCCGTCGGGACGTTCATCCCCGTCGACGCTCTCACCTGCACCGTCATGGCCAAGGACACGATGGACAAGCCGTTGAGGCGCGCCTTACCTTAGTGAGGGAGCGGCCCAACCGGGCCTCCTGCTGAGCCCCGCCCGGGATCGGGCGGGCCGGTCTCCGTCCACGGGCAGGCCGGTCCCGCGCCGAACGCCCCCGGGCGACCCGGCACCCGCTGCGCCGGAGACGCGATGTTCTTTCCCAACCTGCTGATCGCCATGCGCGAAGGTCTCGAGGCCTCGCTCGTCGTCGGCATCCTCGTCGCCTACCTCGTCAAGGTCGGACGCCGCGACGTGCTGCCCAAGCTGTGGGCGGGCGTCGGGATCGCCGTCTGCATCCCGCTCGCGCTCGGCGTGATCCTCACGTGGGGGCCCAAGACCCTCACCTTCCAGGCCCAGGAGATCCTCGGCGGTTGCCTCTCGCTCGTCGCGGTCGCTCTGACCACCGGGATGATCTTCTGGATGTCCAAGCACGCCCGCTCGATGAAGGGCCAGCTCGAGTCCGAGCTCGACAAGTCGCTGCGGCGCAGCGGCAGCGGCTGGGGCGTCGTGGTCATCGCGATGGTCGCCGTCGGCCGCGAGGGCATCGAGACGGCGCTCATCATCTGGGCCACCGTCAAGTCCTCGATCGAGAACAGCATCTGGGCCACCACCGCCGGCATCGTCGTCGGCTTCGCCGTCGCGATCGTGCTCGGCCTGCTCATCTACCGCGGCGCGCTGCGGCTGAACCTGGGCGTGTTCTTCACCTGGACGGGCGCGTTCCTGATCCTCGTGGCCGCCGGCATCACGGCCTACGGGATCGGCGACCTCCAGGAGGCCTCGGTCCTGCCGGGCTGGGGCCACCACGCGTGGGACTACTCCGCGCTGATCGGCACCTCCCAGTCGCCCGTCTACTGGCTCTACACGATCGGCAACGCGATGTTCCAGGTCAACGCGCAGCCGACCGTGCTGCAGACCGTCGGCTGGCTCGTCTACTTCATCCCCGTCGCGATCCTCTTCGTCCTGCGCACGCGCACCGCGCGGCCCCGGACCGCGAGCTCGCCGGTCGAGAGCGCCCCGCGCGCCTCCCTCGGCGCCTGACCCCGCCGCCGCGCCGGCCGTCCGGCGCCGGCGCGCCCCTCGTCGCCCCGTCCCTTTCCGCACGACACCTCAGGAGCACCTCATGACCGCCCTTCCCGACCGCCGCGCCGTGCTGCGCACCGGCGCCCTGTCCGCGACCGTCCTGGCGGCCGTCGGCCTCGCCGGCTGCACCGACAACCCCTCCTCGTCCGGCTCCTCGGACGGCGGCGGGACCCAGGCCGCCGGCGGGCCCGTCACGGTCAGCATCAGCGACGACGCGTGTGACCTCTCGAGCACGTCGTTCCCCGCCGGGCAGGTCACCTTCAAGGTCACCAACAAGGGCACCTCGCCCAACGAGTTCGAGATCCTCGCCTCGGACAAGCTGCGCATCATCTCCGAGCAGGAGAACATCGGCCCCGGCACCTCGGTCGAGCTGACGACCGCCCTCGAGGAGGGCGAGTACTACGCCGCGTGCAAGCCCAACATGGTCGGCGATCTCGTGGGCCTCACGAAGATCACCGTCACCCCGGGCGAGGCCGTCGCGATCGACGAGGACACCAAGAAGCTCGAGGACGACGCGGTCACCAACTACACGGCCTACATCAAGGACCAGGTGGGCCAGCAGGTGACCGCGACCCAGCAGTTCACCGAGGCCTACGTCTCGGGCGACACGGACACCGCCAAGTCCCTGTTCTCGCAGGGTCGCCGGTTCTACGAGCGCATCGAGCCCACCGCGGAGGCCTTCGGCATCAAGGAGGCCGGCGATCTCGACGTGGCCCTCGACCTGCGCATCCAGGACCTCGCCGCCGATGCCGGCACGGCCGTGACCGACCCGACGGTGCTCGCCCAGTGGACCGGCTGGCACCGCATCGAGGCCGACCTGTTCAGCGCCGACCCCGCGTTCCGCTTCGCCGACGACGCCGCGCGCCACGCCGCGGCCGACAACCTCAACGAGAACACCCAGAAGCTCTACGACCTCGTCTACGGCAACATCGAGGGCGCGAGCGGGAAGTTCGCGGTCCAGCTCACCGATGTCGTCAACGGGGCGAGCGCCCTCATGAACGAGGTCGCGACGGGCAAGATCGTGGGCGAGGAGGACACCTTCTCCCACACCGACCTCGACGACTTCCAGGCCAACGTCGAAGGCGCCCAGGTGGCCTACGGCAACGTGCAGAAGCTGGTCGAGAACGCCGACGCCGACCTCGCCTCGACGATCGACCAGCAGTTCTCGGACGTCCAGACCGAGCTCGACAAGTACAAGGACGGGACCACCCCGGACGGCGGCCCGAAGTTCGTGGACTACTCGACGATCGCCGCGGTCCAGAAGGACGCCGGCGAGGCGCCGACCGACGCCGACTACACCGAGCAGCAGCGGGAGATCTCCACGAAGGTCAACGCCCTGTCCGAGTCGCTGTCGAAGATCGCCGGGACGATCCTCCACTGAGGTGGACGAGACGGTGCGGCCGGGCTCCCGGCACCGGCCGCACCGCCTCCTGAGCAGGGAGCATGATGGCTGACACGCACGACGAGCACCGCACCTCCGGCGAGGCGGCCCCCGCAGGGGCATCCGGCGGGGACCCCACGGGCGGCGGCGCTCGGCCCAGCGGAGCCCGCGCGGGAGCCGGCGGCGCGAAGAGCCGCGGCGAGGACGAGCACGGGGCGGCACGCTCGCGCGGCATCGGTCGCCGGGGCCTGTTCGGAGCCGCCGGCGCCTCGCTCCTGGCCGGCGGGGCCCTCGGCTACGGGGCCTCGCGTCTGACCGGAGGCGGCGCGAGCGCGAAGGACGAGCTGCTCGAGGGCACCTATCCTTTCCGCGGCGACCATCAGCAGGGCATCACGACGCCCGCCCAGGACTACCTCTTCACGGCCGCCTTCGACGTCACGACCGACGATCTCGAGCGCCTGCGCTCGCTCATGGGCGACTGGTGCGTCGCGGCCCAGCAGATGTGCGCCGGTGAGCTCGTCGGCGGCGAGCCGTTGGCCAACCCGCAGGCGGCGCCCACCGACACGGGCGAGACCTGGGGCTACCCGCCCAGCTCCCTCACGATCACCGTCGGCGTGGGGCCGACGCTGTTCACGACCGCGGACGGCGTCGACCGCTTCGGCCTCGCCGCCCGCTCGACGGGCGTCCTGGACGAGGGCATGCCGCGGTTCGCCAACGAGGCGCTGCAGGCCGAGCAGTCCGACGGCGACCTCGTGATCCAGGCGTGCGCCGACGACGCCCAGGTGGCCGTGCACGCCATCCGCAACCTCACCCGCATCGGCATGGGCACCGTCGCCCTGCGCTGGACCCAGGTGGGACAGGGGCGCACCTCCTCGACGTCGACGGGGCAGGAGACCCCGCGCAACCTGTTCGGCTTCAAGGACGGCACCATCAATGTCAAGGCCGAGGACGGCGCCGCCGAGCTCGACTCCCACCTGTGGGTCCAGGAGGGCGACGAGGGCGGCGACTGGCTCGCGGGCGGCACCTACCTCGCGATCCGCAAGATCCGGATGCGCCTGGAGTCGTGGGACCGGCTGCGCCTGATCGAGCAGGAGCAGATCACCGGACGCGACAAGCGCTACGGGGCGCCGCTCTCGGTCGCCGACCCGACGAGCTCCGACGACGAGTTCACGGCCCCCGACTACACCGCCCGCGACGGCGGGGCGGAGGCGATCCCCGTGGACGCGCACATCCGCATCGTCTCGCCCGAGAACAACGACGGCCACCGCATGCTGCGGCGCGGCTACAACTACACCGAGGGCAGCGACTCCCTGGGCCAGATCCGGGCGGGCCTGTTCTTCCAGGCCTTCGTGCGGGACCCGCGGGCGGGCTTCTACCCGATCCTCACCCGCATGACGCGGTCCGACGCGATGACCGAGTACCTCCAGCACGTCGCGAGCGGCCTGTTCGCGATCCTGCCGGGCGTGGGGCCCTCCGACACCATGTTCGGCCAGCGGCTGTTCGGGGAGAAGGGCTCTCCGCTCCCGGGGGCCTCCGATGCCGGCGGCGCCTCGGACACGGGCGGCGCCTCGGGCGGCTGACCGACCGCGGGCGGCTGCCCGCGGACTCAGCCGATCCCGGTGCCGACGGCCGTCACGAGCGCGCGGAGGTAGGCCTCGAAGGCGCGTTCGCCCGCCCCGGGAGATGCGCCGCCCGCCTCGGCCGGCGCGGTGCCGTCGCCCGAGCCCGGGCGCAGACGGAGCTGCTCGAGCGGGCGCAGACGGAGCTGCTCGAGCTGCACCCAG
The DNA here is from genome assembly GCF_025725725.1 of Brachybacterium huguangmaarense. Lineage (NCBI taxonomy): Bacteria > Bacillati > Actinomycetota > Actinomycetes > Micrococcales > Dermabacteraceae > Brachybacterium > Brachybacterium huguangmaarense. Next base: position 397,502 of record NZ_CP107020.1, on the reverse strand, counting down.
CCGTGCACGCCGGCCCATCCGGCGTGCGCGATCGCCTCGGCGCGGGTGCGCGCCCGTGCCGACGAGGGATCGTGCACCCGGTCCTGCTCGACCACGCGGACCGCCTGCTCGCGGATGGGCCCGAGCATGCCGTCGATCGCCGCGGCGAGCACCGCCGAGGGCTCCTGGGCCCGCACGCGCGAGCCGTCGCGTCCGCCCCGCAGGCCGCCCACGTCGATGCCGCGCCCGCGCGGGGCGAACATCGCCACGTAGAGCGACGGGCTCTCGTGCGCCCAGGCGCGGTAGGCGCGCCCCAGATCGGCGAGGGCCCGCAGCGGATCCGGGTCGGGCGCGACCGAGGCCAGCGCGATGCCGAGCTGGGCGAACCCCTCCGCGAGCACCGCGTCGAGCAGCCCCTCCTTGCCGCCGAAGAGGGAGTACACGGCCTGCGTCGAGGTCCCGGCGTCCCGGGCGAGGGCCCGCACGCTCAGGGCCGCGGGGCCGCCGTCGGTGAGGGCGGCCGTCGCGGCCGCGACGAGCTCGTCGCGCAGGGAGTCGTCGTAGGGCCTCAGCGCAGGCCGGGCTCCGCCGCGAGGGGCGGGAGCGGCCCCGTCGCGGCGGGTGGGGCTCATGCCGGCTGGCTCTCCTCGTCCGTCACGAAGATGGCGGGCATCGCCGTGGTCTCGGTCGCCGGCTCGCCGTCGGCGCGCAGCGGACGGATCTTGAGCCAGAAGTACCCGTGGCCGCCGAGCGTCAGCGTGACCCGGCCGTCCTCGCCGATGCGCGGGAACTCCCCGCCGCCGAACAGATCGCGCACGGTCCGCTTCGGATAGGCGTTGAGGTCGAGCACGGTGGTCACGGGCTGCCCCGACAGGTTGAAGACGCACAGCAGCGTCTCGGCGTGCGAGGCCGCCTCCTCGCCGTGCTCGGAGCCGTCGTAGGTGCGGGTGAAGGCGAGCACGCGCTCGGAGTCGGCCGGCACGTTGACGTAGTCGCCCATCCCGAACGCCGCGTGCTGCTTGCGGATCGCGAGCATCCAGCGCACATAGTTCAGCAGCGAGCTCGAGGTCGCCATCTGCGCCTCGACGTTGGTCGTCGAGTAGTGGTAGACGAGCGACTGGATCACCGGCAGGTACAGCTTGCCGGGGTCCGTGATCTCGGAGAAGCCGGAGTTCCGGTCGGGGGTCCACTGCATCGGCGTGCGCACCGCGTCGCGGTCCTCGAGCCAGATGTTGTCGCCCATGCCGATCTCGTCGCCGTAGTACAGGAACGGGGAGCCGGGCAGGGACAGCAGCATCGCGTGGATCAGCTCGATCTCCGCGCGCGAGTTGTCCAGGAGCGGGGCGAGGCGGCGCCGGATGCCGATGTTCGCCCGCATGCGGGAGTCCGGCGCGTACCAGCCGAGCATCGCGCTGCGCTCCTCGCCGGTGACCATCTCGAGCGTCAGCTCGTCGTGGTTGCGCAGGAACGTGCCCCACTGCGCGCCCGCGGGGATCGCGGGGGTGTCGGCGAGGATGTCGATGATCTTGGCGGCGCTGCCCTCGCGCAGGGCGTAGTACAGGCGCGGCATGACGGGGAAGTGGAAGCACATGTGGCACTCGGGGGCGTCGGGGCTCCCGAAGTACTCGACGACGTCCTGGGGCCACTGGTTGGCCTCGGCGATGATGACGCGCCCCGGCCAGTTGGTGTCGACGAAGGCACGCAGCTCGGCGAGGAACTCGTGGGTCTGCGGCAGGTTCTCGCCGTTGGTCCCCTCCTCCTCGTAGAGGTAGGGGATCGCGTCGGCGCGGAAGCCGTCGATGCCCTTGTCGAGCCAGAACTTGACGACGTCGAACATCGCCTCGCGGACCTTGGGGTTCTCGAAGTTCAGGTCGGGCTGGTGGGAGAAGAAGCGGTGCCAGAAGAACTGGCGGCGCACCGGGTCGAACGTCCAGTTCGACTCCTCGGTGTCGACGAAGATGATGCGCGCCTCGGAGTACTTCTCGTCGGTGTCCGACCACACGTAGAAGTCGCCGTAGGGCCCCTCGGGGTCGGAGCGCGACTCGAGGAACCACGGGTGCTTGTCGGACGTGTGGTTCATCGGCAGGTCGATGATCACGCGGATGCCGCGGCGGTGGGCCTCGGAGACCAGGCGCTCGAAGTCGGTGATCGACCCGAACTCCGGGAGCACGCTCTCGTAGTCGGAGATGTCGTAGCCGCCGTCGCGCAGCGGGGAGGCGAAGAACGGCGGGAGCCAGAGGCAGTCGATGCCGAGCCACTGCAGGTAGTCGAGTCGCTCGATGAGGCCCGTGAAGTCGCCCGAGCCGTCCCCGTTGCCGTCGGCGAAGCCGCGGACGAGCACCTCGTAGAAGACGGCCTTGCGATACCAGTGCGGGTCGTAGTCGACGCCGGGTCCCTGCAGGTTGAACTGGGCGTTGGTGAGGGGCACGGGCGGGCTCCTTCTCAGAGGTCGGCGGACGCGTCCCAGCCTAGATCAGCCCTGCCCGCTCCGGACCGCTCGCGCATGCGGCGAGACGAGTCGGTCCGGAGCGGCGTCGTCACGGCCGGGCGGCGACTCGCGAGCGTGCCGCGGCACGGCGCCCGATGGGGCGCGGCTCACCCCGCCGAGGGCGCTGCCCCCGCGACCCGCGCTGGTAAGGTCGGCCTTACCTGGCCGTCCCGCCGGGTCCCCACCATCACGAGGAGTTCCGTGGCACGCAGCTCTGTCACCTGTCTGGACGGGGAGGTCCTGCGCATCCAGGACCTCGGCCCCACCTTCCGGCGCATCACCTTCGGCGGCCCCGGCATGGCCGATTTCGGCATCGCAGGTCCTGCCCTCGACATGCGCCTGAAGCTCGTGATCCCGCCTGCGGGCGTCGGCGAGGACGAGCGCTTCGACCTCCCCGGGCTCGTGGACCGCGCGACCGAGCCGGGCATGTCCTGGTACAAGGAGTGGCTGCAGGTCCCCGAGGCCGAGCGCGGGGCGATGCGCACGTACACCGTGCGAGCGTGGCGCGACGCGGAGCGCGAGCTCGACGTGGACCTCGTGCTGCACACCGACGCGGACGGACACAGCGGCCCGGCCGCCGCCTGGGCGCAGCATGCGGCGGTCGGCGACCGTCTGCACATCCTCGGCCCGCACCGCGAGTTCACGGGCGACACCGGCGGCATCGAGTTCGAGCCCGGTTCCTCACGGGACCTGCTGCTGGCCGGTGACGAGACCGCGGTCCCCGCGATCGTCTCGATCCTCGGCTCCCTGCCGCCCGAGGCGACGGGCTGCGCGCTGCTCGAGGTGCCGCGGGCCGAGGACGTCCAGCCCGTGACGGCTCCGGCCGGGCTCGACGTGCGCTGGCTCGTGCGCGGCGACGCGACGGTCGGATCGCGCCTCGAGGACGCCGTGCACGAGGTCGTGCGCACCCGCGAGGCCGCGGGAGAGGACTGGGGTCACGGCGCCGCGACGTCCGGAACGGCCCAGGACGCGGAGCTCGAGGAGATCGACATCGACACGACCATCCTGTGGGAGGTCCCGCACCGCCTCACTGCGGCCGCCCACGCGAGCGGGCCCGCCGCCGAGGGCGAGGCCGACGACGCCCGCCGCTTCTACGCGTGGATCGCGGGGGAGGCCGGCGTGGTCAAGGCGCTGCGCCGCTACCTCGTGCGGGAGGTGGGGGTGGACCGCCGCCAGGTCGCGTTCATGGGCTACTGGAGGATCGGCAAGGCCGAGGGCTGAGCGGCCGGCAGCCGCGCCCGTGGCCCGTGCCCGCGCCCACGCCCGTGCCCACGCCCGTGCCCGTGGTCCGCGGTCCGCGTGTGTGCCCGTGCCCGCGTGCGGACCGCGGTGTCGCGGTCACGGTCCGCCAGGGGGCGCAGCGTCGGTGCTCATCGTCGGTGTGCGCTCGCGGTGAGGCCCGAGTGCCCATCCACGGGCCGACATCGCGTGGGCACAGTCCGCCGCGGGGCCGCGGTGGGGCTTGAGCTCCCGCGCACGGCGGTCATAGCGCGGCCACGCGTCGCCGCGGCGAGGCGCGTGGCCCTGCGCGTGCTCGTCGGGCGCGGCGCACGCTCGCCCGCGCGCCGTCCTCAGCGCTCGATGCGCCAGTCGATCGCGGTGCCGCCCTGCCTCTCGAGCAGCTCGTTGGCGCGGGAGAACGGGCGCGAGCCGAAGAAGCCGCGCGAGGCCGACAGGGGCGAGGGGTGCGGGCTCGTGATGCACGGCGTGTCGCCGAGCATCGGCTGGAGCGACTGGGCGTCCCGGCCCCACAGGATCGCCACGAGCGGGCCGCCGCGCTCGACGAGCGCGCGGATCGCGGTCTCGGTGACGAGCTCCCAGCCCTTGCCACGATGCGAGGCCGGCGCGCCCGGCCGCACCGTGAGCACCCTGTTGAGCAGCAGCACGCCCTGGTCCTGCCACGCGGTGAGGTCGCCGTGGGGAGCGGGTGCGATGCCAAGATCGTCCTGCAGCTCCGTGTAGATGTTCGCGAGCGACCGGGGGAGCGGGCGCACGTGCGACTCGACCGCGAAGGAGAGCCCGATCGGGTGACCGGGGGTGGGATAGGGGTCCTGCCCGACGACGAGCACCCGGACGTCGGCGAGCGGCCGGGTGAAGGCCCGCAGCACGTTCGCGCCCGCAGGGAGGTAGCCGCGCCCGTCCTCCGTCTCCCGGCGCAGGAAGTCGCCCATCTCGTGGATCCTCCCCTCCACGGGGGCGAGGGCGGCGGCCCAGTCGGGCGCGATGATGTCGGCAAGCGGTGCGGGCATGACCTCAGTGTTCCACGCGACACGCCGGGAGCACGGCGCGCCTCCGACCCCCGGGCGGCGCCCCTCCCTAGCGTCGATGCCATGACCTCGTCCGCGCGCACGCCCCTGTCCGACCAGGACCGGCGCATCCTCGCGCTCGAGGGCCGCACCTTCCGCTACGTCGGCGCCAAGGAGCGCATGATCCGCGAGGAGTTCGGGATGAGCCCGACCGCGTACTTCGTGCGTCTGAACGCGCTGCTCGACGAGCCCGCTGCCCTCGAGGAGGCGCCCGCCCTCGTCCACCGCCTGCGAGGGCGCCGCACGAGCGCGCAGTCCGAGGGTCCCGCCGGGTCGGGGCGCGTGGCCTGAGCCTCCTACCGCCCTCACCTGCGGCCTTTCGCGCGTGTGCTCCGGGCATCGACGGCTCCGGCCGGGTTTAATGGGGCTCGTGGCTGATCCTCACCCTGACTACCCGTACGCCCCGGACCAGTTCGACCGCGAGGCGGAGACGACGTCGTTCCACGGCGCCCACCGCGCCGAGGAGTCGTTCTGGCGTCAGAACCTGCTGTACGTCATCATCATCGCGGCCGCCGTGCTGACCCTGCTCGTCCTGCTGTTCGTGATCGGCGGGATGGGGCGCGACAACGGCGGCGACGCCCCGGCCGCGACCTCGACGGCCTCGGCGCCCGTCGAGCAGCAGTCGCCCGGCGCATCCGACGGCGGCGGCGCGTCGACGCCCGCCCAGGAGGTCAGCCGCGACACCCCGGTGCTCGTGGTCAACGCCGGCGGCCAGAACGGCATGGCCGGGGAGTGGCGCGACGAGCTCACCTCCAAGGGCTGGACCAAGGTCGACATCAGCACCGCCGACAGCCGTCAGGAGCAGGCCGTCGTGTTCTATCGCGACGAGGCGGACGCCGCGAGCGCGAACCAGCTCGCCCAGGAGGTCGGTCTCGACGGGGCGCAGCAGTCCGACGAGTACGACGCGCGCATCACCTTCGTCGCGGTCGAGAGCCCGCAGGACTGACCAGGCCGCCCGCCCGCGGGCCGCGATCCTCGCTCGGCCTCGTCGGGAGGATGAGCCCGGCTGCGGCGAGCCCGGTTGCGGACCCTCGCCGTCGGCTCACGGTCCGCGGGCGGGCACCGGGCGCGAGCGAGCTCATGGGAACGGGTCCGGGGCTCTCGGCGTCCGAGTGGCTGCACCTGCCTAACTCCAGGGCGGGGAAGCGGCGCACCGACCGATCGGCGCGTGTTCGCCCACGGCGAGCACGCTCGGTGCGCCGACCGTTAGCACTCTCCGGCGGTGAGTGCTTATGATGATCTGGCACTCATCGGGTGCGAGTGACAACGCAGGGTCGGCCTCTCCGGCACTGTGCGCTCGGGCCCGATGACATCGAGACGATCGGTGGGCGGGTCCCCGCTTCGCCGACGCGTGCATTCCGGCCCCGTGAGGGGTCCGTCGGGCCGTGACGTGAACGGTCCGGCGGGTCTCGTCCGTCGCGGGCACAGGGTCGGGTGGACACCACAGACACGGGAGAGATTCCACATGGCCAAGCTCATCGAATACGACGAGGAGGCCCGGCGCGGCCTCGAGCGCGGGATGAACAAGCTCGCCGACGCCGTCAAGGTCACCCTCGGCCCCAAGGGCCGCAACGTCGTCCTGGAGAAGTCCTGGGGCGCCCCGACGATCACCAACGACGGCGTGTCCATCGCCAAGGAGATCGAGCTCGAGGACCCCTACGAGAACATCGGCGCCGAGCTCGTCAAGGAGGTCGCCAAGAAGACCGACGACGTCGCGGGCGACGGCACCACCACCGCCACCGTGCTCGCCCAGGCCCTGGTCAAGGAGGGCCTGCGCAACGTCGCCGCCGGCGCCAACCCGATCGCGCTCAAGCGCGGCATCGACAAGGCCGTGGCCGCGGTGTCCGAGACCCTGCTCGAGCAGGCCGTCGACATCGAGACCAAGGACCAGATCGCGCACACCGCCGCCATCTCCGCGGGCGACCCGGCCATCGGCGAGCTCATCGCCGAGGCCCTCGACAAGGTCGGCAAGGAAGGCGTCATCACCGTCGAGGACTCCAACACCATGGGCCTCGAGCTGGAGCTGACCGAGGGCATGCGGTTCGACAAGGGCTACATCTCGCCCTACTTCGTGACCGACGCGGAGCGCCAGGAGACGGTGCTCGACGATCCGTACATCCTGCTCATGAACTCGAAGATCTCGAGCGTCAAGGACCTGCTGCCCCTCCTCGAGAAGGTCATCCAGGCCGGCAAGCCGCTCGCGATCATCTCCGAGGACGTCGAGGGCGAGGCCCTCGCGGTGCTCGTGGTCAACAAGCTCAAGGGCTCCTTCAAGTCGGTCGCCATCAAGGCCCCCGGCTTCGGCGACCGCCGCAAGGCGATGCTCGAGGACATGGCCATCCTGACCGGCGGCCAGGTCATCTCCGAGGAGGTCGGCCTCAAGCTCGACACCGCCGGGCTCGAGCTGCTCGGCCAGGCGCGCAAGGTCGTCGTGACCAAGGACGAGACCACCATCGTCGAGGGCGCCGGCGACGCCGAGCGCATCGCGGCCCGCGTCAAGCAGATCCGCACCGAGATCGAGAACTCCGACTCCGACTACGACCGCGAGAAGCTCCAGGAGCGCCTCGCGAAGCTGGCCGGCGGCGTCGCCGTCATCAAGGCCGGTGCCGCCACGGAGGTCGAGCTCAAGGAGCGCAAGCACCGCATCGAGGACGCCGTGCGCAACGCCAAAGCGGCCGTCGAGGAGGGCATCGTCGCCGGTGGCGGCGTGGCTCTGCTCCAGGCCGGCAAGGACACCTTCAGCTCGCTCGAGCTCGCGGGTGACGAGGCGACCGGCGCGAAGATCGTCAAGGTCGCGATCGAGGCCCCGCTCAAGCAGATCGCCGTCAACGCCGGCCTCGAGGGCGGCGTCGTCGCGGAGAAGGTCAAGTCCCTGCCCGTGGGCGAGGGCCTGAACGCCGCGACCGGCACGTACGAGGACCTGCTCAAGGCCGGCATCATCGACCCGGTCAAGGTCACGCGCTCGGCGCTGCGGAACGCGGCGTCCATCGCGGGGCTGTTCCTCACCACCGAGGCCGTCGTCGCCGACAAGCCGGAGCCGGCCAAGGCTCCCGCCGGCGGCATGGACGACGGCATGGGAGGCATGGGCGGCATGATGTGATCAGCCCCCATGGCTGATCCGTCGCTCCTCCGAGCGAGACGGGCCCCGCGCGCCACCTCTGGCGCGCGGGGCCCGTCCGTCTGTCGGCCGGGGGCGCTGGTGCGTGGTGCTGGTGCGTGGTGCGTGGTGCGGGCTCTGCCGGCTGGCGCGTGGGCGGCTCCCCGTGGTGACCCGACCCGGCGAGTGCCACGTGGCGGCACCTATCGGGCCGGGTATGACTCGTGGCGTGGCGCTCGGTGAGGTGGGGATGGAGGAACCTGGTCCTGTCAGGCTGCGCGATGGTCTTGCCCGGCGAGTGTCATGTGGCGGCACCTATCGGGCTGGTTATGACTCGTGTGGTGGCGCTCGGTGAGGTGGGGGCGGGGTGCGCCCACGTCCTGCCCAGTCCTGCCCGATCGGAGAGGGTGAGACCAGGGCTCCGCAGGCGAGCCGCGCCCCTCCGGGCCCCGCTGCACCCCTCCGCGCCTCTCCGCGATCCCCGCCCCCGCGGGCCCGCGGCTCAGACGAAGATGTTCCAGTAGCGTCCGCCGTCGACCGCGAGCAGCAGGATCGGCACGACGACCAGGACGACCGCGAGCGCCATCACGGCCGCATCGCGCGCCCGCAGAGGGCGCTGGTCGTACCACGTGCGGCGGCGTCCCCGGCCGAAACCCCGCAGCTCCATCGCGGCCGAGACCGTCTCGATGCGGTCGAGCGCCCCGAGCAGGAGCGGCATCAGCACGGACACCAGATTCCTGACGCGTGTGGCCAGCGCCGCGCGCGAGGAGGTGTCCAGGCCGCGCGCCTGCTGGGCGTGGGAGATGGTGCGGAAGTCCCGCTGGACGTCCGGGATGTACCGCAGCGCGAGGGAGACGGCGTAGGCGAACCGGTACGGCACGCCCACCCGGTTGAGCGAGGAGGCGAACTCCGGGGGTCGGGTGGTCGCGATGAACAGCAGGACGCTCGGCAGGACGGCGACGTACTTGAGCGTCACGAGCAGCTGGTAGTAGAGCTGCTCGCTCGTGAGATCCCACCGCCACGGCCCGTGGACGAGCACGTGCCGGGTGCCGAACAGGTCGCTCCCGTAGCCCGGGGCGAACAGGAAGATCAGCACGTTGTTGAGCACCATGAAGGCGCCGACGATGGACAGCACGACCGCGAGGTCGCGCAGCCGCACGCGCGAGGCCACCCACAGCACGACCGACAGCACGGCGAGCGCCACGAGATAGCGCGGGTCGAAGCCGATCATCGCGCCCACCACCACGCCGACGACGAGCACGAGCTTCGCGGTGCCCGTGAGCGTGTGCAGCCAGCCGGGCCGATCGATGTACCCGAGCACGGGCGCGCTCATCCCTCGCTCCTCCCCGCCGTCGAGGCGACGCCCGCGGCCTCGCCCGGCGACGCGATGGCGCGCGCCGCACGGTCCACGTCCACGAAGCGCCGCACGAGAGCCGAGGCGTCGGCCAGGCCGCAGCGCTGGGCGAGCGTGTACAGGCCCGTGGTCACGAGGTCGGCACGGGAGGTGATCCCGTCGTCGGTCAGGACGTCGGCCGGATGCGCATCGGCGAGCAGGCGCCCGCCGGACACCACGAGCACCCGATCGGTGTACTCGAGCGCCAGATGCATGTCATGGGTGATGAGCAGGACGGTCGTGCCGTGCGCGTTGACCGAGCGCAGGAAGTCCATGAACTCGGTGTAGTGCGCGAAGTCCTGTCCCGCGGTCGGCTCGTCGAGGATCAGCACGTCGGGCTCGAGGGCGAGCACCGACGCGATCGTCAGGCGCTTCTTCTGGCCGTGGCTGAGCGCGGAGACGGGCCACGAGCGGAACGGCCGCAGCCCGCAGATCTCGAGCACGCGCTCGGTGCGGCGGGCGATCTCCTCGGCGTCGAGACCGCGGGCGCGCAGCCCGAGGGCGATCTCCTCGGCGATCAGGGGGCGGGAGATCATCTGGCCGGGCTCTTGCAGGACGAAGCCGACGTGCTCCCCGCGCTCGGCGAGCGGCCAGGTCCCGGCGTCGGCCCCGTCGATCAGCACGGTGCCCTCGGAGTTGCGCTCGAACCCGCAGATCACCCGCGCGAGGGTCGACTTCCCGGCGCCGTTGGACCCGATGATCCCGACCATCTCGCCGCGGCGGATGCGGGCGCTCACGCCCTCCAGGGCTCGTACGTCGGGCTCGTCGCCCGGACGCTCGATCACGCAGCCGACGTCCTGGAGGTCGAGGGCCGGGGCCGCGGGCAGCTCCTCGGCGCCCGGCCGCCGGGGCGCTCGGGCGACCCAGGCGCGGACGGCGGCGACCTGCTCCTCCGCGAGGTCGATCCGCTCGGCGCGCGCGGGGGCCTGGTCGGCCGTGACGGGCGCTCCTGCGTAGCGCAGCGCGGCGACGTGCAGCGGCGGCCGGATGCCGTGCTGTTCGAGCAGCCCCGAGGCGACGAGCTCGTCGGGCCCGCAGTCGGCGACGATGCGGCCCGCGTCCATGAGCACGATTCGGTCGACGTCGCGGTGCAGGACGTCCTCGAGCCGATGCTCGACGATCACGACCGTCACGCCGCGGTCGCGGTGCAGCGTGTCGATCAACTCGATCGCCGCGCGGCCCGAGGCGGGGTCGAGCATCGCGAGCGGCTCGTCGAAGACGAGCACGTCGACCTCGTCGACCAGCACGCCGGCGATCGCGACGCGCTGCTTCTGGCCACCCGAGAGATCCTGCGGGGCCCTGTCCAGATGGTCCGCGATGCCGGCGGCGGCGGCCGCCGCCGTGACGCGCGCGGGCATCTCGGCATGCGGCAGCTGCTGGTTCTCGAGGCTGAAGGCGATGTCCTCGGCGACCGTGAGACCCACGAACTGGCCGCTCGTGTCCTGCAGCACGGTCCCCACCCGGCGCGCGGTCTCCACGAGCGGCACGCTCGCGGGGTCGAGGCCCGCGACGCGCACCGTGCCCGTCGACGTGCCGCGGTGATGGTGGGGCACGAGCCCGTTGATCGCCGCGAGCAGCGTCGACTTCCCCGAGCCCGAGGCGCCGACGATCGCGATCTTCTCCCCGCGCCGGACCACGAGGTCGATGTCGTGCAGCGTGGGCACCGCCTGCGCCCGGTACTGGAAGGAGTAGCCGGACAGCTCGATGAGGACCTCGCGTCCGTCGGCGGACGCGCCCGCGGCGGCTCCCGGCGCAGGGGACGTCACGGCTCGACCGTGAGCGAGCCGGTGCGGGTGCGCGTGCGGGCGTAGATGGCCAGGATGATCGTCCCCAGGATCCCGGCCGTCAGGGCGTTGGAGACGAAGGCGAAGACCCCCTGGGTGAAGACCTTGTCGGCGGGCTCGCCGTAGATCAGGATGTCGCCGAGCGGGGCGATGAGCAGCCATGCGATCGCGTGGCCCACGACGACGGCGACGTTGAAGCGCACCGCCGTCGAGACGGGGAACTCGCCCTCGTGGATCCGGTTGCGCAGCATGACGAGCCCCACGACGAGCCCGAACACGGCCGAGGCGGCCTCCCACGAGACCCAGATGCCGAAGCCCGTCGCGTCGATGAGGACGTGGCCGATGATCCCGATCAGCAGCCCCGCGAGCGGTCCGTACAGGACGGCGAAGACGGCGAGGATCGCGTACTGGATGTTGATGGTCGTGTTGGGGATCGGGGTGGGGATCGAGGCGAAGCGCCCCAGCACGAAGAAGAGCGCAGCGCCGATGCCGATGGCGACGACCTGGACGACGGGTGAGGTGTGACGGGCCATGAGGACTCCAGACTCGAGAACGGGGACGGGCACGAACGGGCCGGCGGGGCGGGGCTCAGACGACGAGGCCGAGGGCGACCTTCCAGCCGTTGCCCGTGCCCAGGTCGAAGGCCCGCGCATAGCTGCCGCGGTTGATCGCCACGGCCATGCGGTCGAGCGAGTTGACGTACAGCAGGGACTCGCCGAGCTCGACGGCCGCGAAGCTGGGCACGAAGCGCATCTGGTTGGAGTGCACGACCCGGTCGTTGCGGGTCACGCGCAGCTGCATGCGATCGCCGTGGGACACGCCGAGCTCGAGGAACAGCTCCCGCGGGATCGACGTCCACAGGGACCCGTAGCGCACGTCGAGCGCGTCGATCGTGCCGCGGACGGTCCCGTCGACGAGGCGCGGCTCGTCGACGTGCAGGGAGACCAGACGATCCAGGGGGAGTACGGGCCCCACCTGCTCGTAGTCGATCGCGCCGGAGGCGAGCCGCGCCCCCGTGAAGGCGTAGATGTCCCGGCCGTGGAAGGTGTAGGAGTGCTCGGAGCCCTCGCGGCGGTTCGTGGTCTCGTCGATCTCGCGCAGCTCGGTGATGCCGAAGATCGCGTGCAGGTGCGTCAGGGTGCCGTTGTCGGGCGTCACCACGAGATGCCCGGTCGCGGTGCGCGCGACCACGGACAGCCGGTCCGAGCCGACCCCGGGGTCCACGACCGAGACGAACACGGTGCCCGTGGGCCAGTACGAGACCACCTGGGCGAGGCGGTAGGAGGCCTCCCAGATGTCGTACGGCGGGATGTTGTGGGTGACGTCGTGGATGCGCAGCCGTGGCTCGACGCCCACCGCCACCCCGTACATGGCGCTCACGGCGCCGTCGTCGAGACCGAAGTCGGACTGGAGCACGAGGGGGTTCACACCGCCATTATCCCGCGGCGCGCACGAGCGCCCCCGTCCCGTCTCGTCGGACAGACCCGATCAGCGCAGCGTGCCCCAGGCGGCGGCCAGCAGCTCGAGCCCACGGATGCGGACGGCCGGGTCGAAGGAGTAGGCCGTCAGGATGAGCTCGTCGGCCTTGGTGCTGCGCACGATCCGCTCGAGCTCCTCGACCACGGTCGCAGGGGAGCCGACGGCCCGGACCTGGAGCGCCGACTCCGCCTGGCGCAGGAGCGCCTCGGGCAGCGTGCGCTCGAGCTCCTCGCGCGTGCACGGCGGCTGGATCGCCTGGCGCCGCCCGGTCAGGACGCCCCCGAACATCTGCAGGAGCGTCGAGTACTGGCGCTCGGCCTCCTCGTCGGTGTCGGCGATCACAAGGTTCACGCCCACCATCGTGTGCGGTGCGGCGACCTGGGCGGTGTCCGCCTCGGCGTTGAAGGCGCGGCGGTACTGGTCGAGGGCCTGCAGGTGCTGGAACGGCGCGAAGTGGGAGGCGACCGAGAACGGCATGCCGAGCTGCGCGGCGAGCTGCGCGCCGTTGACCGTCGAGCCCAGCACCCACATCGGGATGCGGGTCCCGGCCGCGACATCGGCGGCCACGCGCAGCCCCTCGGGCGGGGCGTCGGCCGACCACAGGGTGATCTGCTCGACCGCGTCGATGAACGCGCTCGGCTCGGCGGAGGTGCGCGCCAGGAACTGCGCGGTCACCGGATCGGTGCCCGGCGCGCGGCCGAGCCCCAGGTCGATCCGGTCCCCGTGGAACTGGATCAAGGTGCCGAAGTCCTCGGCGACCCGCAGCGGCGCGTGGTTGGGGAGCATGACGCCGCCCGATCCGACGCGGATCCGCTCGGTCATCGACGCGGCCCGGTCGATCAGGAGCGCGGTCGAGGACGAGGCGAGGTTGTGGGTGTTGTGGTGCTCGGCGAACCAGTAGCGCTCGTACCCGAGACGGTCCGCGGCCTTGGCCCCCTCCATCGACGCGGCGATCGCCTCGCGCATCGACATGCCCTCGGACATGGGGACCAGATCGAGGATCGACAGGGGGACGTGCGGGGTATCGGGGCGCGAGCTCATGCTCACGACCCTATGACCGGGGCCGGTCCCGCGGCCGGGACGGGCCTGCGGGTCCGCTCAGGGCGTAGCCGTCGCGCCCACTCCTCGGTCGCCGGCCGCGCCGGGTGCGCGCGGGCTCACGCGACGCGGAACGTGATCGAGTGCCAGCCGCTCGCCCCGTCGGGCACCGGATCGGCGCGGTCGGGCGTCTGCTCCTCGCCGTCGCCGCCGGTCGCGCGCACGGTCGCCCGGTGCTCCCCGGAGCTCGCACCCTCCCACGTGAACGACCACTGCCGCCAGCAGTCGTCCCCGGCGCTCGCGCCGAGCTGCGCGTCCTGCCAGGGGCCGTCGTCGACGCGCACCTCGACCCGGGCGATGCCGCGCTGCTGCGCCCAGGCGGTCCCGCCGAGCTCCACGGTCCCCGCCCCCACACGCGCCGACGGCCGCGGCACGTCGATCCGGGAGGCGATCTTGATGGGCCCGCGCTCGGACCAGCCGCGGTCGGTCCAGTACGCCGTCTCGTCCGCGAACCGGGTGACCCTGAGCTCCTCGAGCCACTTGGTCGCCGACACGTAGCCGTACAGTCCCGTCACCACCATGCGCACCGGGTAGCCGTGCTCGAGCGGCAGCGGCCGGCCGTTCATCCCCACCGCGAGCAGCGCCGCCCGCTCGTCGGTCAGCGCCTCGAGCGGGGTCGACGCCGTGAACCCGTCGACGGACCGCGAGAGCACCATGTCGGCCCCCGCGCGCACCCCGGCGCGCTCGAGCAGCGTGCGGACGGGCACGCCGGTCCAGGTCGCATTGCCCGCGAGATCCCCGCCGACGGGGTTGGACACGCAGGTCAGGGTCACGTGCGCCTCGGTCATGGGCTCCGCGAGCAGCTCGTCGATCCCGATCTGCAGCTCGTGCTCGACGAGGCCGGTGACCCGCAGCGACCATGTGCGCGCATCGATGCGCGGGACCGCGAGGGCGGTGTCGATGCGGTAGAAGTCGGCGGCCGGGGTGAGGAACGGCGGCATCCCGGCGAGATCCACCTGTGCGGCCGCGGGGATCGGCGGGGCGGGCACCGCGGGAGCGGGCACCGCGAAGAGCGTGCGCGCCACCTCCGCGGCCGCTCGCGCCCCGGCCGCCGCGCGGCCGAGCACGCCGACGGCCACGGCGAGCGCGCCGGTCGTCAACGCCGCCACGAGGAAGCGACGACGCCGGGCGTCGATCGCGAGGCCGTCGTCCTCCGCCTCGCCCGGCGGCACGTCCACGGCCAGACGCAGCAGCAGGATCAGGGCGCCCACCCCGATCGCCGTGCCGACGGCCGTGGGCACCAGGTCGAGCACGGTGGTGTGGGACCGGGAGAGCACGGCGAGGGCCGCGACGAGGCCGAGGACGGCGAGCAGGGAGGCCGCGAGCGCGAGGGACCGGCGGCCGAGCAGACCGATCCCGAGCGCCGCCGCGCTGTAGACGAGGGCCATCGCGCCGAACAGCACCGGCTTGTCGTAGGTCCCGAACAGGTCGACCACCGCGTCCTTGAGACCCGGCGGGATCAGGTCGATGAACGCCTCCCCGACCGCCACGAACGGGGCCGAGGCGGCGGAGAAGGCGAGGGCGAGGGGCTCGGCGACGGCGACGAGGCACCAGGCGGCGATCAGCCCGGACCCGGCGGCGCGTCCGCGCGAGACGGTGTCGGCGCGATGCTCCATGGACGACCTCCCTCGGGGCGGATCGACCCGCGATCACGCCCCATGGCCCAGCGTAGCCACGGAGCCGACATCCGAGATCGCCGGATCGACGCGGGCGACGGGTGTGGCGGCAGCGCGCCTCAGGGGGTCGGCGGCGTCGTGCCGCGGCGCGGCGGCCGCGAGGAGTCGTGCTCGGCGACGTCGTGGATCGGGATCTGCGCCGAGGGGATGTCCGCGTACGAGAGGGGGTCGGAGATCGGCTCGAGATGCGTCGCGACGGTCAGGCCGGGCAGGGCTTCGATCAGCTCGGCCTCGAGCTCGTCGATGTAGTCGTGCCCCTGCTTGACGGTCCACTCGTCGGGCACGAGCACATGCACGTTCATGAACTTCTGCTGGCCGGCCTCCCGGGTCTGGAGCCCGTGGAAGGTCACGGTGCCGTCGGTCCGGCGGCGCAGGATCTGGGTGATGACGGCGTTGTCCTCCTCGGGCAGGACCTTGTCGAGCAGACCGCCGACGGACTCGCTGATGAGGCGGATGCCGGTCACGATGATGTTGATCCCGACGGCGAACGCGACGACCGCGTCCAGACGCTCCCAGCCCGTGGCCCACACGAGCCCGACGCCGACGAGCACGCCGACGGACGTCCACACGTCGGTCAGCAGGTGCCGGCCGTCGGCGCGCAGGGTGATGGAGCGGTGGCGCCGCCCGGCGCGCAGCAGCACGGCGGCGACCACCCCGTTGACGATCGAGGCGACGACCGAGAT
This sequence comes from Brachybacterium huguangmaarense, assembly GCF_025725725.1. Classification (NCBI taxonomy): domain Bacteria; kingdom Bacillati; phylum Actinomycetota; class Actinomycetes; order Micrococcales; family Dermabacteraceae; genus Brachybacterium; species Brachybacterium huguangmaarense. The sequence goes on along the minus strand of NZ_CP107020.1, from coordinate 381,519 downwards.
CAGCAGACCGATACCGACGTTCTCGAGCGGCTGCGGATGCACGAAGCGCTCGACGGCCGTGACCAGGATGACGGCCGCCGCGACGAAGATCATCGCGCCCTCGACCGCGGCGGAGAAGTACTCGGCCTTGGCGCGGCCGTACAGGAACTGGTCCGTCGCGGGCTTGGCGGCGACCCGCAGGGCGATGAGCGCGACGACGGCGGCGACGAGGTTGACCGTGGACTCGGCGGCGTCGGACAGGAGGCCGACGGACCCGGTCATCGCCCATGCCCCCGTCTTGAGGGCGATCGTCGCGATCGCCGCGGCGATCGAGAGCCACGCGAACTTGGTGAGGTCGACCGAGGTCGCGGTCGCGCGGCGCACGGCCGGCGCCTTGGGATTGTCGGCGGGCTCGCCGGTGACGTCGGGTTCGGGGTTCTGGGTCATGGCTCAGGCCTCGGGGTGGGAGGAGGGGAAGGGTCGGGACGCGGCGTCGGCCGCCGGGCTGCCGGGTGCGCCGGGGCGACCGTCCGGGGTGGCCCGATCATCCGGGGTGGGCCAGCCGTCCGGTGCGCGGCTACTGTCCGGTGTGGGATCGGGGGCGAGGGTGCCGTCCGGGGCGATGTGCTCGAAGATCTGCTCGACGAGGCCCACCACGTGGGGGTCCTCGACGGCGTAGTAGCTGTGCCGACCCTCGCGGGTCGCCGAGACGATGCCGGCCAGGCGCAGCCGGCTCAGGTGCTGGCTCGTGGTGGGCAGGCTCAGGCCCACGCGCTCGGCGAGGGTGCCGACGTCATGGCGCCCGCGCACCATCAGCCAGACCAGGTGGAGCCGGGCAGGGCTCGCGAGCAGGGCGAAGGTATCCGCCGCCGACGACAGCTGGGGCTCGGTGGGCTCCGGATCGCCCGCAGCAGGAACGGCCGCGGCCCGCGCGGCGGACGTCACTGGGGGCCGCTCGGGGTCACGAGGCACGGTGGTCATGGGGACGACGGTTCCACACCATTTCTCACTTGCGCAATCGACGAAGTGTCGGACGTGGCGGATCTCGCGGTCGGGACGGGGATGTCCGCGAGGAGGGCCGGGTGCCGGAAGCCTGGTGGGGCGGCGGGTCGGCTCGCGACGGGGACAGGACCGCGGCGGGGAGGTCGGCGCGGGGCCGGCGGCGCGGCGCCGAGCACGGTCGGACCGGGGGCTGGGGGCGTGCGGGGGCCCGGCGGGACGGCGCCCAGCACCTCTCGCACGGGGTGATCCCGGCACGGTGGTCGCGGAGGGGACGCTGGTGAGGTGCTCTGGCGATATCGCCACAGCACATCACCATCGTCCCGTCCATGACAGGGATGCGGAGGTCGAGGCGCGACCCCGCGGCGGCTCAGGTCACGTAGCGCGAGGGCTCGGCCTGCACGGCATGCCCGGATGCCGCCCACGCACGGAAGCCGCCGTCGAGGTCCGTGGCACGGGTGAAGCCGAGCTCGCGCAGGTCCCGCGCGGCGAGCGAGGACAAATAGCCCTCGTTGCACAGGACGACCACCTCGTCGTCGTATCCCGGCCCGTCCGCCATCCGGCTGGGGCTCTGAGGGTCCAGGCGCCACAGGAACACGGTGGGCTCGACGACGATCGCGCCGGGCAGATGGCCCTCGGTGTCCCGTGTCCACGGCGTGCGCAGGTCGACCACCCAGGCGCCGCGTGCCTGGTGCTCGGCGAGCCGGTCCGGGTGCACGCGCTCGACCCCGTGACGGGCGGCGGCGAGGACGTCGGCGATGCTGCGGGTCATGCGCACATCCTCTCGTGTCTTCTCGTGTCTTCTCGTGTCTTCTCGTGTCTTCTCGTGTCCTCTCGCGCCTGTGCGGGTGGCCGAGGCCGCCCGCGGACCGAGCCCCGCCTCTCGTGCCGGAAGCCCCGGCCGCCGCGAGGCGACCGGGGCTTCCGGCAGAAGGGGCGGTCGGCGCGCGATCAGCGGCCGCGACGGGACGAGAAGGCCGCGAGGCCCGCGCCCACCGCGTTCCCGGTCGAGCCCGAGGACGAGGTCGAGTAGCTGGTGGTCGAGCCCGAGCCGCCGCGCGAGCGGCCCGACCCGCCGGAACGGCCGCCGCCAGACCGGCCGGAGCCCGTGCGCTCGGCGCCGCGGCCTCCGCGTGCCGGACGGCCGGAGCCCTGCTGCGAGCCGTCGCCCGAGCGCCCCGACTGACCGCCGCGTCCTCGCGAGGACTGCCCGCCGCGGGTCTCGCCGCCCTGGCCCCGGGCGCCCTGCCCGTGACCGCCCTGGCCGCGGCCGCCGGAGCTGCGGCGGCCCTGGCCGCCGCGTCCGCCGGAGGTCTGCTGGGCGAGGGTGCGATCCGGCACCGGGCCCACCACGCGCTCGCCGGGAGCGAGCTCCTGGAGCACGGGCGAGGTGGTCGTGACGTGCGCGTGGGAGTGCGGACGGATCTTGGCGGCGCGCATGAGGCCCGCGACATCGCCGCGCTGATCGGGCGTCTGCACGGTGACCACGGTGCCGGACTCGCCGGCGCGCGCGGTACGGCCCGAGCGGTGCAGGTAGGCCTTGTGCTCGACGGGCGGGTCGGCGTGCACGACGAGGGCGACGTGGTCGACGTGGATGCCGCGCGCCGCGATGTCGGTCGAGACCATCGTCGTCGCCGAGCCGTGCTCGAAGGCGTCGAGGTTGCGCGTGCGGGCGCCCTGGGAGAGGTTGCCGTGCAGCTCGACCGCGTCGACGCCGCTCGAGACGAGCTTCTTGGCGAGCTTCTTGGCGCCGTGCTTGGTGCGCGTGAACATGATCGTGCGGCCCGGCGCGGACGCCAGGTCCTTGAGCACGTCGAAGCGGTCGTCGGGCGAGACCTCGAGCACGTGATGCGTCATCGTGCCGACGGGCGAGGTTGCGGGATCCGCCTCGTGGGTGACGGGGGAGTGCAGGTACTGCTTGACGATCTTGCCCACGCCCTCGTCGAGCGTCGCGGAGAACAGCATGCGCTGGCCGCGCTGGGGGGTCTTGTCGAGGATCCGGCGGACCATCGGCAGGAAGCCCATGTCGGCCATGTGGTCGGCCTCGTCGAGCACCGTGACGCTCACGCCGGAGAGGTCGGCGAAGCCCTGGCCCATGAGGTCGAGCAGACGACCGGGGCAGGCGATGAGCACGTCGACACCGCGCTCGAGCGCGTCGACCTGCGGCTTCTGTCCCACGCCGCCGAACACGACGGCGGTGCGCAGGCGGGAGGCCTGGGCGAGCGGCTCGAGGGAGTGGCCGATCTGCGCGGCGAGCTCACGGGTCGGCGCGAGGATCAGGGCGCGCGGCCGGCGCGCGGCCGGGCGGCGGTTCTCGGCGACCAGGCGCGCGACGACGGGCAGCAGGAACGCGTAGGTCTTGCCGGAGCCCGTGCGCCCGCGGCCGAGCACGTCGCGGCCGGCGAGCGAGTCCGGGAGCGTCGCCTCCTGGATCGGGGTGGGGGAGGTGATGCCCTGCGGAGCGAGGGCGTCGATGAGATTCTGGGGCACGCCGAGACGTGCGAAACCGGAGGTGGTCATGGGAAAGCTGTCCTTCATGCAGGCGGGCTCACCGGGTCGCGGTCATCGCGCGGCCGACCATGGCGGAGCGGCGCGAGAGGGGGCGCGGCCGACGGGATCCGGGAGGGCCCGTGCGCAGCTGGTGCGAGGGCCCGGGGGCGTGCCGCTCGCGCAGAGGCGCGTCGCGGCGGAGGATCACGCGGCAGGTCGTCGCGGTGAGATTCGACGGCGACCGTCGCGTGCCACGGTACGTCGTCGCAGGTCGCGGTGGGAAGCGGGGCGGCGCGCGATGTGACCGATCTCGGCGTGAGGCGGCGCGGGCGCCTCTCGGGCTCCCGCGCCGGCTCGTGTCGTGGGCGCTGCGACGGCTCGCGATCGGCGCGACGGCGGTCGTCGCGCCGATCCGCTCACTGGCCGCCGAGCCCGGTCGTGGCGAAGCCGCGCACGATGTGGCGCTGGAACAGGACGAACACGATGAGCAGCGGCAGCGCGCCGATCACGGCGCCCGCCATCGTCTGGGCGTACTGGACGCCGTAGGCGTTCTTGACGGTGCCCAGGCCCACGGGGATCGTCATCAGGTCCGGCGAGTTGGTCACGATGAACGGCCACAGGAAGTTGTTCCAGGCGCCGATGAACACGAAGATCCCGACCGCCACGAGGATGGACCGCGACAGTGGCAGGATCACGGAGGTGAGGATCCGCAGGTTCGAGGCGCCGTCGATGCGTGCGGCCTCCTCGAGCTCGGCGGGAATCTGGTCGAAGAAGTTCTTCAGCACGATGACCATGAGCGGGGCGACCACCTGGGGGAGCGCGACGCCCGCGAGGGTGTCGGACAGGTGCAGCACCTTCATCTGCTCGAACAGCGGCACGATGAGGATCTGCGGCGGCACCATGATGGCGGCGATGGTGAGCCCGAACAGCAGGCCCCGCGCGCGGAAGCGGTGACGCGAGAAGGCGTAGGCCGCGGGCGCCGACACCAGCAGGGTGAGCGCGGTGACGATCACCGAGACGATCACCGAGTTCGTGATCCAGCGCGGGATGTCGCCGGCGCGCAGCACGTCCGCGTAGTTCGCGAGCGTCCAGCCGTGCTCGGGCCAGAACCGCAGGGGAGCGGCCGAGGCGTCGCCCTCCGTCTTGAGCGACACGGCGACCGAGAACACGAGGGGCGCCGCCCACAGCACGGCGGCGACGATCAGCGCGATCATCGCGACGGTGCGGATGACGGGACCGCGGCCCAGCGTCAGCGAGCGCATCCGCGCGTTGTCGGCCGCGCCCGAGGCCCGGCGCGCCCGCCGGGTCGAGGGGAGGGCGGAGGGGTGCACGGCGGCGGGGTCGGCCGGCGCGGTGACGGCTGTCTGGGACATCTCAGGACTCCTTCGACAGGCGCCGCGTGATGGCCACCTGGGCCAGCGACAGCACCACGATCAGGGCGAAGAACAGGTAGGACACGGACGCCGCGTAGCCCACGCGGTACCCGCTGAAGCCGACGTCATAGATGTACTGCAGGATCACCCGGGTGGCCCCGTCGGGACCGCCGGTCGTCAGCAGGAAGACCTGGTCGAACACCTTCATCGACGCGAGCAGCTGCAGCAGCACGATCAGGACGGTCGTAGGCCGCATGAGGGGCAGCGTGACCGACCACAGGCGCCGGAGGGGGCCGGCGCCGTCGATCTGCGCGGCCTCGTAGACGTGGTCGGGGATCGCCTGCAGGGCCGAGAGGTAGAGCAGGAAGTTGAAGCCGACCGTCCACCACACGGTGACGAGCGCGATCGACCACATGGCGACGTGCTTGTCCGACAGCCACGGGATCTGGTCGAGCCCCAGGTGGAGCAGCAGGCCGTTGAGCAGGCCGAAGTCGTTGGCGTAGACCATGCCCCAGATGCCGGTGACCACCGAGACCGGCAGCAGGTAGGGCGCGAAGAACGCCAGGCGCCACAGCCACTGCCCCGGCAGCCCCGTCGAGACGAGGTAGGCCAGGAGGAACGACAGGATCACGAGCGGGACCGAGGACATGACGGTGAACACGACCGTGGTGCCCAGGCTCGACCACACGTCGGGGTCGGTGAGCGCCTCGAGATAGTTGGCCAGGCCGAGGACGCGCACGCGCGTGGCGGCGAGCGACTGATCGGTGATCGACATCCAGATCCCGTAGACGATGGGCCAGATCAGGAACAGGGCGAAGACGGCGAGATAGGGGACGGTGAACCAGACGGCGCCGCGGGAGGCGGCGGGTGTGCGCGTGCGCATCGGGGTACCTCCTCAGGCGGTGGGGTCGGGGCTGGTCAGGAAGTCGTCGAGCACGTCGACCAGGTTCTGGGCGCAGCGCTGGGGCTCGACGTTGCCGCGGAAGCCCTCGATGAGCTGCTGGCACATGCGGTTCTGGAAGTCGGTGCCCGCGCCCGCGAACCACACCGGCGGGTCGAAGACCACGGTCTCGGCGGCGTCGGCGTAGTGGTTCTGCGGCTGGAGGTCCTTGTAGGTCTCGGTCTCCTGGGAGGGCAGATAGGCGGGGATGTGCCCGGCCGTGCCCCACTGGCCGCCCTCGTGCAGCATCGCGGCGAGGAACTCGTAGATGGCCCGACGGTGCTCGTCGCTCGTCGAGCGCTGGGTCGGCAGCACATAGGTGTGGGAGTCGGCGTAGTTGGCGGGGGTTCCGAACATCGTCGGCATCGGCATGGCGTCGAGAGCGGGGACGGCGTCCTTGAACCCGCCGAGCTCCCACTCGCCGGACAGGATCATGCCGGTGCGCCCGGCGTTGAACGACGAGAGGGCACCTCCGTAGTCGGCATCCGGCGCCATGCAGGTGCCGTCCATCCAGGAGTGCACCGCGTCGATGACCGCGGCGGCGCCGTCGATGTCGAGCGCCGCCTTCTTGCCCACCTCGATCTCGTACTGCCCGCCCGTCTGGTGGAACAGACCCCAGAACAGGCGCCAGGCCTGGGCGGTGTCGAGCAGGAAGCCGAAGGCGATGCCCTGGTTCCCGGTGACCTCGGCGAGCTTCGTGCCGACCTCCTTCATGGCCTCCGGCGAGTTGATCGCGATCGTCCCGTCCGGGGCGAGCACACGGGCCTTCTCGGCGATGTCCCGGTTGAAGAACGCGATGAACGGATGCGTGTCGAGGGGGAGCGCGAACAGGTGGTCGTCGTACGTGCAGCTCGTCCACAGGGCCTCGGTGAAGTCGTCGGAGGTGATGCCGACGTCGGCGAGCAGATCCAGGTCGTAGGGCTGCAGGAGGCCCCCTGGCGCGTAGCCCGGCATCCGGGAGACGTGCATGATCGCCGTGTCCGGCGGGGCCTGGGACGACGACGCCATCGCGAGCTTGGTGTAGTACGGATTGCCCCAGGCCAGGGTGGTGGCGTCCACGTGCAGCCCGGGGACAGCCTTCTCGACGTCGGCGATCATGCCGCGCATGTTCGCGCCGTCCGCCCCGGAGAACAGGTCCCACACGCTCACGGTGGAGGCGCCCCGACCGCTCGAGGAGCCGCATCCCGCGAGGGCGGTCGCAGCGGCGCCGGTCGCGGCGAGCCCGAGCAGGGTGCGACGGGAGACGAGGCGGCTCGCGGAGGGGCCGAGCACGGGGAGGCCGCCGGGCGGGGCGGAGGGAGGGAAAGTTCTGCGTCGCGTCATCACGCGCGTCCTTCCGGGTCGACGATGACCGGGATCGAAGGGATTCGGAGGAGATGTGGACCACAGCGGGTTCTCACGTGAGATTCCACCACGTCGCCGCGCGACGGTCAAGCGTTCCGGAACGACGGGCGGGGCGCGGATCCACGGCGGGACACCCGAGCGGCCGCGCGGGGCAAGCGTCTACCCTGGTCGGGACGGCACGACGGAGGGCGGGGCGGATGGCGCAGCGGCGCGTGAGCATCAAGGACGTCGCCGCGCGCGCCGGGGTCTCCTGGAAGACCGTCTCCAACGTGGTCAACGAGCGGCCGGTCGTGCGCCCCGAGACCGCCGAGCGCGTGCGTGGCGCGATCGACGAGCTGGGCTACGTGCCCAACCATGTGGGCCGGGACCTGCGTGGCGGCTCGACCCGCACCATCGCCCTCGTCCTGCCCGAGCTCGCCAACCCCTACTTCGCGATCCTCGCCGAGCGCATCCAGAAGGCCGCGGGCGAGCGCGGCTACACCGTGAGCGTCGAGCTCTCCCTCGGCGATCGCGAGGTCGAGCGAGACCACCTCGTGGGGCGTACGGCCCGGCCCGTCGACGCCGTCATCCTCTCGCCCATGGCCCTCGAGCCCTCGGACCTCGTGGGCCTGTCGGCCGCGACCCCGCTGGTGCTCCTGGGGGAAGCCGTCCCCGCTGGTGAGAACGTGTTCCACGTCGCGATCGACAATGCCGGCAGCGCGGTCGACGTGGTGCGCCACCTCGTCGACGGCGGACGCTCGCGGCCCCTGTTCCTCGGGGCGGAGGAGGGCCAGCGCTCGACCGGCGCCGAGCGGCTCGCGGGCTTCAGGGCCGCCTGCCGCTATGCCGGCATCGAGCTGGATCCGAGCCTGATCCGCCGGGCCGACGTGTGGGACCGGGCGACGGGTCGTGCTGTCGTCGCCGAGGCGATCGACGGCGGCCTGGCCTTCGACGCGATCGTCGCCGCCAACGACCTGCTCGGCATCGGCGCGCTCGCCGCGCTGCGCGAGCACGGCAGGGCCGTCCCCGACGAGGTCGCGGTCGTCGGATGGGATGACCTGCCCGAGAGCGCCTACGCGGTCCCCTCGCTCAGCTCGATCGCGCCCGATCTCGAGGCGCTCGTGTCCGCGGCGCTCGACGCCGCCATGGGCGTCATGCCGACGGCGGGCGATCGGGTCGGCGTGGCCGCGCACGAGATCGTCGTGCCGCACAGGCTGCAGGTGCGCGGGTCCTCGGTCTCGGCCGGGTCGGCCCGCCGGTGACGGGCGAAGGCGTCGAGCGGCGTCGGCGCCCCCGTCGTGCTCTGCGTGCGGCGTTCCGCCCGGGGCGCCGCCCCATCGTGCCGCGCTCTCGTCCCACCTCCGCTCTTGTCGCGCTCCCAGCTACCGTCGTACCTCCGCTCTTGTCATGCCTCCGCTCTTGTCACACCCCCGCACTCGGTGTGCCCCATCGCCGGTGCGCGACCCGCCGATCCCTGCCCCGAGATCGCACCGCCGATATTCCCACGTTGAAATTCCTTCGCGAGTGCGATGGAATGGCGACGTCGCGTGGGCGTCCTCGCCCGCGAACCCGATGATCCCCGATGACGAGGAGCCCTCGTGTCCCCCTCTCCCGCTTCGCCCGCCGATCTCCCGGCCCCGCTCACCCGCCTCGCCGCGCGGGCCGATGCGCTCGCGGCCGTGCTCGAGCCGCCCCTGTCCTCGGCGACGGACGTGCCCCGACCCGAGCACCCCCGGCCCCAGCTGTGGCGTGAGACCTGGCTGAACCTCAACGGCACGTGGGAGTTCGAGATCGACCGGTCCGACACGGGCATCGAGCGCGGTCTGTGCGAGCGCGAGCTCGCGGGCACCATCACGGTGCCCTTCGCCCCCGAGTCCGAGCTCTCGGGCATCGGCGACACCGACTTCCTCGAGGCCGTCTGGTACCGCCGCACGATCGAGATCCCCGCCGACTGGGAGGGCCTGTGCCCGCTCGTCCACTTCGGAGCGGTCGACCAGGATGCGACCGTGTGGGCCGACGGCATCGAGGTGGCGCGCCACCGCGGCGGCTTCACGCCGTTCACGGCCGACCTCACCGGCATCGCGGCGCCGGGGCAGAGCGTCACCCTCGTGGTGCGCGCCCGTGACCCCCGCGACGCGGCCCAGGCCCGCGGCAAGCAGGCCACGTGGTTCGCCAACACCCACTGCCACTACACGCGCACCACCGGAATCTGGCAGACCGTGTGGCTCGAGGGCGTGCCCGCCACCTCCATCCGCTCCCTGCGGATCCTGCCCCGCCTCGCGAACGGCTCCTTCGCGATCGACGCGTCGCTGAGCGCCAACCGTCCCGGGACCCGCCTGGAGGTCGAGGCCCGCCACGTGCGCGCCGACGTCGCCGACGACCCCGAGGCGCTCGCCCCCCTGGCGGGCGAGGACGCGGCGGCGACGGCCTCCGTGCGCGCCGACCTCGACCTCTCGCCGCACCTCGAGCTCGCGATCGCGCCCGAGCAGCTGCGCCTCTGGGCCCCCGGCGACCCTCAGCTCTACGCACTCGTCGTCCGCCTTCTCGACGCCGACGGCGCCGTGCTCGACGAGGTCCGGTCCTACGCCGGTATGCGCTCGACCGCCCTCGAGGGCCGCGAGCTGCGCCTCAACGGGCAGCGCGTCTTCCAGCGGCTCGTGCTCGACCAGGGCTACTGGCCGCAGTCGCTCATGACGGCCCCGAGCGACGCCGCGATGGTCGACGACATCCGCATCGCCCTCGAGGCGGGCTTCAACGGCGCCCGGCTGCACCAGAAGGTGTTCGAGGAGCGCATGCTCTACTGGGCCGATCTGCACGGCTACCTGACGTGGGGCGAGTTCGGCGACTGGGGAGTGTCGGGCATGGGCCCGATCGGGCACAACCAGCAGCCCACCGCGAGCTTCGTGGCCCAGTGGGTCGAGGCCGTGCGGCGCGATCTCAACCATCCGAGCATCGTCGGCTGGTGCCCGTTGAACGAGACCCATCAGGTGCTGCACGACCGCATCACGGTGCTCGACGACGTCACGCACGCGATGTACGACGCGACCAAGCTCGCCGATCCCTCGCGTCCCGTGGTGGACGCCTCCGGATACTCCCATCGGGTGCGCGGCGCCGACGTCTACGACTCCCACTCCTACGAGCAGGATCCCGCGAGGTTCCGCGACGAGCAGGCGGGCCTCGCCGAGGGCCGCCCGTTCGCCAACCGCGTGTACCTCGAGCCCAACGCCATGCCGCATGCCGACGGCACCTGGTCCGTCGCCTATGCCGGCCAGCCCTACTTCGTCTCGGAGTACGGCGGGATCTGGTGGAACGAGGCCGAGGCGCGCGCCGCCCGCGAGGAGGCCGAGCGCGCCGCCGCGGACGGCACCGGAACCGACCAGGCCGTCTCGTGGGGATACGGGGAGCGCGTGGCCGACGAGGAGGCCGTGTACGAGCGTTTCGAGGGCCTCACCCGCGTGCTGCTCGAGGACCCCGAGATGTTCGGCTACTGCTACACCCAGCTGACCGACGTGTTCCAGGAGAAGAACGGCATCGTCGACTTCGAGCGCGGCCGCAAGCTCGACCTCGCCCGCCTCCGCGCGGTGCAGGAGCGAGCCGCCGCGTACGAGCAGCGAGAGGGCTGAGGCCCGCGGCGCCCCCAGGTGCCGAGCATCGGCGGTACCCCTATGCCATCGCGTGTGGCGGGGCCCGGGGACGTCGTCGCGTTCGGATGAGTCCGCCTCCGGACCGTGGCCGGGAGGTCACGGTCCGGAGGCGGACTCATGCCGGGGAGGCTCGATGCATGGTCGGGTGGGTGCCGGGTGCCGGCTGCCGGCTGCCGGGTGCCGGGTGCCGGGTGCTGGGGATGGTCACCAGCGTCCCGCTCAGGACACCCGCCCCAGGTAGACCTCCCCAGACGGCCCCCCGATCTAGACGGACCTCCGATCCAGGTAGCCTCCGGCCCAGGTAGACCCCCGATCCAGTCGGACCTCCGGCCCAGACGGCCCTCACCGCCCGGTCAGGTACCCGGCCCAGACGAGCATCGGCCCCGGTCGAGCCCCCGGTAGCTCAGATGTACACCCGGCCCGGCCAGGCCCAGCCAGGCATCCGGCCCAGCCGCGCGCCCGGCCCAGACGAGCATCGGCCTCAGCCAGGGCCCCGGCAGCTCAGGTGGGCATCCGACTCAGTCAGACCCCCGGCCACGCATCAGGCTCGCGCCCGCCAGCCCCCAGGTCGGCGCCTCCCAAGACCTCCTGCGCCCACCCCCATCTGCCCCCGGACCCCACATCCCGGCCCTCCTCGCTCTTGACGTCCCGCATCTACTGTCTATAGTGGCTATAGACAGTAGATGCAGTTGTCGACGACCAGCGGATCCACCGGGACCGCGCGACGGTCGGTCATCCACGAGGAGGCGGCGATGCACATTCCCATCGATCCGGCGTCCGCCGATCCGATCTACGAGCAGATCCGCTCCGGGATCGCCGAGGCGATCGCCCGGGGGGACCTCGCCGCCGGCGACGCCCTCCCGTCGATCCGGGCCCTTGCCCGCGATCTGCGCGTCAGCGTCATCACCACGACGCGCGCCTACAACGAGCTCGTCGCCGACGGGCTCGTGGCCTCGGTGCAGGGCAAGGGCGTGTTCGTTCGCGAACAGGATCCCGCCTCGGTGCGGGCCCGTGCGCTCGACCGTCTCGCCGGCCAGCTCGCCGAGGCCGCCCGCACGGCCCGGCGGGGCGGGATCGGCCCCGACGCCCTGCACGAACTGCTCTCCCGCGCCATCGAGGAGGACTCATGAGCACGCCCGCTCCCGCCGCCGTCGCACCCGCGATCGCGGTGCACGCCCTCGCGGTCGATCTGCCGCGACCCCGTTCCTGGTTCCGACCCCCGGCACGGATACTCCACGACGTGTCGCTCACCGTGCCGACCGGTCTGGTGACCGCGATCGTCGGGACGAATGGGGCGGGCAAGACCACCCTGCTCGACACCGTCGTGGGCGCCCATCGCCCGGTCCACGGGCACCTGCAGGTGCTGGGTGCGCCGATGGGCGGTCCCGAGGACGCCCTGCCCCGCGAGGTCGGCTACGTGCCCGACGTGCCGGCCGCGCCCCGCTCCTGGACGTGCGACGACATCACCAAGGCGCTGCGGCGCATCGAGCCCGAGCTCGACGTGCGCGCCTTCGGACGCAACCTGCGCCGCGCCCACGTCGACCCCGGCACCCCGATGGCACGGCTCTCGGCCGGCGAGGCCACCCACGTCTCGCTCGCCCTCGCCCAGGCGAGGTCGCCGCGCCTGCTCATCCTCGACGAGCCCTTCGCCCGGCTCGACCCGCTCGCCCGCGAGCAGCTCGTGGACGACCTGCGGAGCTTCGTGGCCACGGGGGAGGACCGTTCGGTCCTCCTGTCCACGCACGACCTGATCGGCATGGACCGGCTCGTGGACCATCTCGTCGTCCTGCACGAGGGGCACGTGGTCCTCGACGGGGACGTCGAGGAGCTCCTCAGCACCTACCTGATCGTCGCCCTCGACGCCGATGGCTCGGCGCCGCCGTCGGTCCTCCGCGGCGCTCGCCGGACCGGAGAGACCTGGGAAGGGCTGGTCGCGGCCGACGACGCCGCGGCCCTGCCTCCGACCGCGGATCTGCGATCCCCGGTCCTCGCCGAGATCGTCACCTGGACCCTGAGGGAGGCCACCCGATGAACGACAGCCCCGCGACCGTCGACCCCGCCGCGCCGACGACGGATCGGACCCGTGCCCCGCGCCGTGGCGCCGTCATGCGCGCACTGCGCCTCGAGGCCTCCGTGCAGAGCACCTACCTGGTGGGAGCGCTCGTCATCTCCGTGGTCGTGCTCGCGCTCTCCGTGACGAGCATGCGCCTCGGGTTCGTCCCGATCCTGCTGGCGGTGCTCGCGCCCTACACGCTCGCGCGCGGCGTGCCGCTCCGGGTGGACGTGCTCCGCGCCTCGAGCGGGATCTCGCGCGCCGACGCGGTGCGGGGGCGCGTCGCCCTGATCGGGATCGTGCAGCTCGCGCTCGTGCTCGTCGCCCTGGGGTCGATCTCGATCGGCGCCCACCTGTCGATCGAGCTCGCAGTCAGCGAGACCCGGCCGCTCGGCGGAGTCCTCCTGCTCGTCGACGCCTCGACGTGGATCCCGGCGGTCCTGTGGGCCTGGGTGATCACGGGGCGCGACAGCCTGCGCCGGCCGTGGGCTCCCGCGGCCTTCTCGGCGGTGGTGGTCTACGTGGTCGTGTCGACGGCCCTGGGGATCTTCTTCCAGATGCGTCGGCTCGCGCCGATCTCGGCCAACGAGCCGACCCTGCCCACCTCGTCCGAGGTCACGCTCCAGCTCGGCAGCGGAGCCGCCGTGCTGCTCGTCGGGCTCGTGGTGCTCGCGTGGCGGGTCCGCGCGTGGACCCGGACCGCCTGAGCGCCCGGCCCCGCGCGGACCCCGCCTCGGCTCAGCGTCCTCGCGACTGCTCGACCGTCACCTCGGTGGTCCGGGCCTGGGCGCGCACCCAGCGGTAGAGCGCTGCGACGATCGCGATGAACACGAGGGCGCCGAGCACCTGCGCGGCGGTCGCGAAGCCGTCGCCCACGACGGCGAGCGGCGTCTCCTTGCCCGTGCCCGCGATGATGCCTGCGTTGAGCACGCCGAAGAGGCTCTCGCCGACGATCAGGCCGGTCGCCATGAGCACGCCGAGCCGCTTGGACCGCTCCGGGTTCTTGGTGCGGTTCGCCCAGCGGTCGTAGACCATGCCCAGCAGAGCGCCCACCGGGATGATGAGCGTGAGCGACATCGGCAGGTACATGCCCATGCCCACGGCGAGCGGCGGCAGCGCCAGGCGGTGCTTGCGGGACTTCGTGGTGCGGGTCAGGACCTCGTCGACGATGATCGCGCCGATGCCCACGAGGGCGCCGATCCCGATCAGGTTCCACTGCAGGTCGCCGCCCATGACGCCCTTGACGAGGGACGAGAACAGGGACGCCTGGGGAGCCGCGAGCGCGTTCGGCCCGGCGTTCGGGTCCCCCGAGAAGCCGAAGGCCGTGTACATCAGCTGCAGCACGGGCGGGATCACGATCGAGCCGAACACGACGCCGATCACGAGGCTCACCTGCTGCTTCCACGGGGTCGCCCCCACCAGCTGGCCGGTCTTGAGGTCCTGGAGGTTGTCGTTCGAGATCGTCGCGATGCCGAAGACGACGGCGGAGACGAACAGCGTGAACGCGACGAGCGCCGCGGTCTCGTGGGCGTCGCCGCCGTGCACTGCGCGGATGAGCAGCGCCGCGGTGATGGCCACGACGATGCCCACCCCGGAGATCGGGGAGTTCGAGGCGCCGATGAGGCCGGCCATGTACCCGCACACCGCGGCGATGACGAGGCCCAGCACGAGGATGAACACGACCGAGATCGCGATGAGCGCGAAGGTGTTGTGGGCGATCGGGGTGCCCTGGATGAAGTCCCACAGCAGGAAGCCGATGGGAACCATCGAGAGCACGGTGACGAGCGCGACCACGCCGACCGGGATGTCGCGCTCGGTGACGTCGACCTGGCCGCCGGCGCGCCGGGTGCGGGACGCCGCGAGCGACTCCATGATGCCGCGCACGATCGGGACGATGAGCTTGACCAGCGTCCACACGGCGGCGATCGCGATCGCCCCGGCGCCGATGAAGCGCACGTCGGACGAGAAGATCCCGCCGACCGTGTCGGCGATGTCGCCGCTCGCGGGCAGCTGTCCCGAGGAGAAGATCGGCAGCAGCACGCCGTAGGAGACGAGCATGCCGACGATCATCGCGATGCCGACCGTGATGCCGACCAGGTGGCCGACGCCGATCAGCGCGAGGGAGAGGCTCGCCCCGAACATCGTGCCGCCCTCGCCGACGCGGAACGCGGTGGAGATCTCCGAGGACGTGAGCCGCAGCGCCGACAGCAGCGACATGCCGGCCGAGGCGAGGCCGCCCGCGAGGATGACATGCAGGCCGCGTCGGTTCTCCTCGGCCGCGCCGTGCGAGTCGCCGACCTTGAGCACCTCGGCGGCCGCGACCCCCTCGGGGTAGGGCAGGTCGGAGCCGGTGACGAGCGTGCGTCGTAGCGGGATCGAGTACATGACGCCGAGGATGCCGCCGAGCGCGCACAGCGCGGCCGTGGTCCAGTACGGGAACCCGCTCCACCAGCCGACGATCACGAGGCCGGGCAGCACGAAGATGATCGCGGAGAGCGTCCCGGCCGCCGAGGCGATGGTCTGGACAATGTTGTTCTCGACGATGCTGTGGTCCTTGAAGAACCGCAGGATCGCCATCGAGATGACCGCGGCGGGGATCGAGGTCGCGAACGTGAGTCCGACCTTGAGGCCCAGGTAGACGTTCGCGGCGGTGAAGACCAGCGTGATGATGCCGCCGATCACGATGCCGCGGATCGTCAGCTCTTTGACGGCGGATCGTCGGGCGGGCGCGCTCGCCGTCGGGGAGGGTGTCGATGAGGCCGACATGGGTGCTCCTGTTCGGGGCCGGCCGCGCGAACGGGCCCGGAGCTGGCCGGGTCTCGCTCGCCAGCGGGGTGGGAGGTCGGCGCCGGGGCGCCGAGGGCCGGGATGAGATCGTGCTCGATGCTACGCGTCCTCGTGCGCCGGGCCAGGACCGAGGGCCCTGCATGCGGGCGACCGCCCCGTTCGCGCGGCGCGAACGGGGTCGCGCCGGGCCGCCGCTCGGGAGGCCGTGTCAGGACCCTGTGGAACGATTGCGGGCATGACGATCATCGCGGCCGCCGACGGCTCGGCCCTTGGCAACCCCGGTCCCGCCGGCTGGGCCTGGTACATCGACGACTCGACCTGGCGCGCGGGCGGCTGGCCCCACGGGACCAACAACATGGGCGAGCTCAAGGCCGTGCTCGACCTGCTCGAGGCCACCGCCGTCGACGCCGACGAGCACCTGCACGTCCTGTGCGACTCGCAGTACGTGATCAACTCGGTGACGAAGTGGATGCCGGGCTGGAAACGCAAGGGCTGGCGCAAGAAGGACGGCAAGCCCGTGCTCAACGTGGACCTGCTGCAGGCGATCGACGCCGCCCTGGTCGGGCGCAGCGTCGAGTTCGAGTGGGTCAAGGGGCATGCCGGCCATGCGATGAACGAGGCCGCGGACAAGCGCGCCAACGCGGCGGCGACCGCCTTCTCCCGGCACCAGGATCCGCAGGTGGGCCCCGGCTACCGCGGCGGAGGCGCCGTCGAGAGCCGGCCGGCACCGAGCTCGGTGGACGCCGAGGAGCGCACGGGTGGGCCGACGACGGACGCCGAGGAGCGCGCGGGTGCGCCGACGACGGCGCGCACCCCGGGCGCCTCGGGCACGTCGGGTGCAGAGCGGGTGCGCGGCCGCGGCGCGCGTGCGTCGGCGGCCGATCGGGGCGCCCCTGCCTCGGGGACCGACAGGGGCGCCCCTGCCCCGGGGGCCGACCTGTTCTCCCTCTTCGACGAGCTGGATCCGGTCGAGCAGGCCGCCTCCGCACCGGCCGATCCCGCCGAGGCGCCGTTCGAGCAGGTCGTCGCACGCGAGCAGGCGCTCCTGACCGACGCGGTCCGCTCCGATCCGCCGTCGGCGGCGCTGCTCCTGCATCCCGCGTTCACCGAGATCGGCGCATCGGGGCGCACGTACGACCGCGACGAGATCCTCGCGCATCTCGCGCCCGTGGGTCATGACGTCGAGGCGAGCGACTTCGTCGCCGATGAGCTCGCGCCCGATGTCGTCCTGCTGCGCTTCACGACCCGCGGCAGCGGCCGCGGCACGGTGCACCGCACGTCGGTGTGGGTGCGCGACGGCGGGCAGTGGCTCCTGCGCCACCACCAGGGCACGCCCGCCGAGGTCGCATGACCGTCTACGCCGACACGCCCCGCTGGGCGCGCTACGGCATGACCTGGGGGCATCTGATCTCCGACACCTCGCTCGAGGAGCTGCACGCCCTGGCTCGTCGGGCAGGTCTGCCCGGCCGCTCCTTCGACCTCGACCACTACGACTGGGAGGCGGGGGCGCGGAGGGCGCTCGCCGCCGCCGGCACGGTCTTCGTCGGCAATGGGGAGCTCACGCGGATCCTCCTGGCGAGCGGGCTGCGCATCCCCGCGGCACGGCGCCCCGACGCACGACGGGCGCGCGCCGAGGACGCCGCGCGGGAGCTGGGGCTCGGCCGCACGCCGCTCGACCTTATCACCGGGCCCCTCGGGCACGTCGATCCGCTGCCCGAGCGCGCGGGCGCGTTCCGGGTCAGTCGCGACGACCCCGCGCGACCCCCGCGAGTCGAGGCCCACGACGCGGCCGGGCGTCGCGCCGCCGCCGCGTTCGTGGAGCACGCCGATCGGCTCTCGCACGCGGCCGGGCGCGGCGCCTGGATCGGCCAGGTCCTCGACGTCGCCGACGGGTCCGGGGAGTGACAGGGTGGGCGGGGGCTGGTGGGGGCTGACGGGGCAGGCGGGGGCCGGTGGAGCATGTGGTCGCCGTGCTGAGGCGCCCTGGCAGGCGGGATGTCCTTCGCGATCGAGTTCTGCGTTTGTGTCGCCATGACCAGCGCGTGGCGGCACACATGCAGATGTGGATGCGTGTGAGCTGATCGAGTTCTGCGTTGCGGCCGTCACGACCAGCACATGGCGACACAAATGCAGACGTGGACGGGGGAGCCCGATCGATTTCTGCGGTCGGGTCGTCATGACCAGCGCATGGCGACACAAATGCAGACGTGGATGGGGGAGCCCGATCGATTTCTGCGTTCGGGTCGCCATGAGCAACGCGTGGCGGCACACATGCAGACGTGGATGGGGAGTGCACGTACTGCACGTCCCTGTGCACCCGAGCGGTGGGCCCATCCGGATGAGGTCGCACGACTCATGTCGTGCCCAGCTGCTGCGTCTGCGCCGTCTCTCTCACACCCGCCGCATCGGGTGCGCTCCGGCATCGAGGGGCACGTTTTCGTCGCTCTCACGGTGAATACCGACGTGAACGTGCATCTGGACGCGGAGTTCCGACGTCAACGTGCACGTGGATGCGGAGTTGCGACGTGAACGTAACTCTCGATGTGCGTTCCGACGTGAACGTGCATCTGGACGCGGAGTTCTGACGTGAACGTGCATCTGGACGCGGAGTTCCGACGTGAACGTGCACGTGGATGTGGAGTTGCGACGTGAACGTGACTCTCGATGTGCATTCCGACGTGAACGTGCATGTGGATGCGGAGTTCCGACGTCACCGTGCACGTGGATGCGGAGTTGCGACGTCACCGTGCACGTGGATGCGGAGTTGCGACGTCAACGTGGCTCTCGATGTGCGGTGCGACGTGAACGTGCCTCTGGAGGCGGGGGTCAGACGCGCATGTGCCCCTACGGCCGTGCGTGCAATCGTGAGCGCCCTTTGACCTGCGCATGTCGACGTGGACGTGCCCCTCGATGCGGGGTGCCGGCCGCGACATGGTGCTCCCAGCGCACGAGGACGACGCGAATGTGACCCTGCCTCAGTGCCTCAGTGCCTCAGTGCCTCAGTGCCTCAGTTGGGCTGACCCCGTTTTTTAGGTCCGGTGGTTCTGGGAGTCGTCCTGTCGCCCGTGGTTGCGGGCAGGGAGACTGGTCAGATCATGTCGAACAGCAGGAAGCGTCACACCCCGGAGCAGGTCGTCCGCAAGCTCGGGCAGGCCGACAGGATGCTCGCCGACGGCAGCGACATCGCCGCGGTGTGTCGGGAGCTTGGGATATCCGAGCAGACGTATTACCGGTGGCGTAACCAGTACGGCGGACTGAAGGCCGACGACGCGAAGCGCCTCAGGGAGCTGGAGAAGCAGAACGCCACGCTCAAGCGGTTGCTGGCCGAAGCGGAGATGGAGAAGGCTGCGCTCAAGGAGCTGGCCGAGGGAGACTTCTAGGCCCGGGCAGGCGCCGCGCCGCCGTCTCGCACCTGATCAGGACACTGCAGGTGAGCGAGCGGAAGGCGTGCCGTCTGGCCGGGCTGAGCAGGTCCGCGTACCGTCGCCCGCTCAAGGGCGACACGGTCGCCGACCCTGATCGCGCGTTGCGAGACTGGCTGCGCGCGTGGGCGAAGAAGCATCCCCGCTACGGGTACCGGCGGGCGTATCACGACGCCCGGGGTGAGGGCTGGGCGGTCAACCACAAGAAGATCCAACGCCTCTGGCGAGCCGAAGGCCTCCGCGTCCCGCAGCGGCGACGCCGCAAGCGTGTCGGATCCTCGACCGTCGACGCCCCAGCGGCAGTCGCACCGAACCTCGTATGGGCGGTGGACTTCCAGTTCGACGCCGACGAGCGGGGCTGCCCGATCAAGATCTGCTCCATCGTCGACGAGCACACCCGCGAATGCATCGGCGGGCTCGTGGAGCGGTCGATCACCGCCGACCGGCTCACCGCCCACCTCGAAGAGCTCGTCGCCGTCCGCGGTGCACCGGGTGTGCTCCGCAGCGACAACGGGCCCGAGTTCATCAGCGACGCGATGGCCGACTGGGCGGGTACCCGCACCGGCCTGTTCTACATTCCGCCCGGCTCGCCCTGGCACAACGGATACGTCGAATCGTTCAACAGCCGCCTCCGCGACGAGTGCCTCAACATCAACAGCTTCTACTCACTGCTGCACGCCCAGGTCGTGATCGGCGACTGGAAGACCGAGTACAACCATCAGCGTCGGCACTCATCGCTCGGCTACCTACCCCCGGCCGAGTACGCTCGGCAGTGCACCCATCAAATCGAAACCGACGACTCACAGAGCGACCGGACCGAATGAAGGGGGCGGCCCACAGTGCCTCAGTGCCTCAGTGCCTCAGTGCCTCAGTGGCTCAGTGCCTCAGTGCCCGAGTGCCCAGATCTCGAAGTGCCCGCCCGCCCGACACGTGCCGCAGACTCAGCGCTCCGGATCTCGTGCGCTTCCCGTGCCGCGGGGCCGTTCCGGGCTGGCTGCCCCGCGCGGCCGGTCCGGCGAGACGCCCCCGCCGAGCGCGCGAGCCTGGTCCGGCATCACCACGTCCTCGGGAGCGATCTCGGCGGCCACGAGCTCCACGCGGAACGTCGCGCCGCCGCCGGGTGTCTGGTGGATCGAGATGCGCCCCTTGTGCTGCTCCACGATCGTCGCCGCGATCGAGAGGCCGAGCCCCGCGCCGCCGCCCTGGGTGGCCGAGCGCTGGCGCGACTCGTCGGTGCGGTAGAAGCGCTCGAACACCTTCTCGCGCTGCTCGCGCGGGATGCCCTCGCCATGGTCGCGCACCTCGAGGAGCACGGTGCCCTCGCGGGAGAGGCCCGCCGCGATCTCGACGGGGGAGCCCTTGGGGGTGTGGCGGTTGGCGTTGCCCACCAGGTTCAGGATGACCTGGCGCAGCGACGGCTCGTCGGCGAGCACCCCGATCGGCACGTGCGGCTGCACGGTCAGCGGCGTCCCCGACAGCGACGTCACCATCACCCGGCGGTCCGGGTCGAGGGCACGCAGGTCCTGCGCGGCGTCGAAGATGGCGTCGGAGATGTCGACCGGCCGCAGGTCCGGCTCGGGGTTGTCGTCCAGGCGCGCGAGCCGCAGCAGGTTCTCCACGAGCGAGCCCATCCGGCGCGCCTCGTCCTCGATGCGCCGCATCGCCTGGGCCACGTCCTCGTCGGTCCGCAGCGCACCCATCCGGTACAGCTCGCCGAAGCCGCGGATCGCCGCGAGCGGAGTGCGCAGCTCGTGGGAGGCGTCGCCCACGAAGCGCCGCATGCGCGCCTCCGACGCCGTGGCCTTCGCCTCCGAGCTCGACTGCGCCTCGAAGGAGTCCTCGATGCGCACGAGCATCTCGTTGAGGGAGACAGCGAGATCGTGCACCTCCTGGGACGTGCCGCTCACGGGGACGCGCCGGGACAGGTCGCCGCCGACGATCTCGCGTGCCGTCGCCTCGACGTCGCGGAGCGGCTCGAGAGCGCGATAGGCCGTCCAGCCGCCGATGGTCGTGCCGGCGAGCACCACCGCCGTGCCCACCACGACGATGAGCAGCGCCATCTTGTACATCGTCTGGTCGACGTTCTGCAGCGGCAGCGCGATGAACACGGTGCCGGCGGAGTCGTCGTCCGGGACCGCCACGACCCGCCAGCGGTTCTGGTTCGCGTCGAGCTCCGTGAACGCCTGGCCGCCCTGCGCGATGACCTGCTGACGGTTCCAGGAGGGGAACGTCAGGCGCGACATGTCCTGGCCGTCGTTCTGCTCGACCCGGCCGAGCGTCGTGCCGTCGGCGCCGCGGTACTCGACCACGAAGTTCACGGGGGCGATCGAGTGGTCGCCGGGGGCGTCCTCGGGCGAGAGGGCCGTGGGCTGGGCGCTCACGATCTGGGCGGTCGCATCGTGGAGATCGTCGTCGATCGACCTCAGGAGCGTGCGATGCAGGAGGTACAGCGAGAGCGCGCCAGTGACGACGGTGCCGGCGACGAGCACGAACGAGATGACGCCGACGACCCGTGTCCACAGGGACACGGGTCGGTCGGGGCGCAGGCTGCGGCGGGGCACGAGGGCGCCGGGATCAGTGCGAGTCGGCTGCTCGCAGCACGTAGCCGATGCCGCGCTTGGTGTGGATCATCGGCTCCCCGACGACGTCGATCTTGCGGCGCAGGTACGAGATGTAGGACTCGACGATGCCGACCTCGCCGGACCAGTCGTAGTCCCACACGTGATCCAGGATCTGGGTCTTGGAGACGACGCGCCCGGCATTCAGCATGAGATAGCGCAGGAGCTTGAACTCGGTGGGGGAGAGGTCGATCGGGGAGTCGGCCCGGGTGACCTCGTGGGAGTCCTCGTCGAGGCGCAGGTCCCCGACGACGAGCGAGGAGTCGCTCGGCTCCTCGGTGCGGCCGTGGGTGCGGCGCAGGACGGCGCGGATGCGAGCCACGACCTCCTCGAGGCTGAAGGGCTTGGTCACGTAGTCGTCGCCGCCGACGGTCAGACCCGCGACCTTGTCCTTAGTCTCGTCGCGCGCGGTCAGGAACAGGATCGGGTAGTGCTCGCCGCGGTCGCGCAGGCGACGCGTCACGGTGAAGCCGTCCATGTCGGGCAGCATCACGTCGAGCACGACGAGGTCGGGCTGATGCTCGGTGGCCTCGCGGATCGCCTCGTTGCCCGTCGAGGCCGTGAAGACCTCGAAGCCCGCGAAGCGCAGGGACGTGGCCAGCAGGTCACGGATGTTGGGCTCGTCGTCCACGACGAGCAGGCGGGCCTCGAAGTCCCGGTCCTGGTCAGCGTTCATGACAGCAGTCTGGGCGCACGGCGTGGGAATTGCCTGGACGCGGCCTGGGAAACCGGGGTCAAGGCTGGGCCCGTTCGGCCCCGTGCACCGGGCCCCGCGCCCCCGTCACCGTCCGTTGACGAGGTGCCGCACCGCGTTCTGGCTCTTGCGCATCCGACGCAGCTGGAAGGACAGCTGGATGATGCGGACCGAGCCCACGAGCGCCATCACGAGCGCTCCCGCGATCGCCGCGAGCAGCATCGCGACGCCGAGCGGCAGATCGAACGAGGCGGTGAAGTACTCGAAGGTCGCGCGCGTGTTGTTCTGGATGACGAAGATCAGCAGGGCGATCAGCACGATCGCGCCGAGGATCAGGGCGATCCAGATCCCGGCGGTGCGGGAGCCGTTCTTGGCCGGCTCCTCCTGGAGCTGCTCGGCGAGCTGGGCATCGCGGTCCGGCTCGCCGCGTCCGCGACGGCCGTGTCGATCGGCGGGCTCCGCGACGGGCTCGGGCTGGGCGCCGCCGACGGGGCCCGAGGCGACGGGGCCGGTGGCGGTCGGGTCGGTGCCGGGAGCGGAGACGGGGTCGCGACGGTCGTCGGGGGGAGTGGTCACGGGAGGCTCCTAGGGTGGGAAGGGAGGCGCGTGCCGCCGGGATGCACCCACTGTAGCGAGGGCATGCCGTGATGGCGCCTGCGCCTCACACCCCTGCGAGGTCCTCGGCGTCGACGATCGAGTACCCGTACCCCTGCTCGGCGAGGAACCGCTGCCGGTGCGCCGCGAAGTCCTGGTCCTGGGTGTCGCGCGTGACGACGGTGTAGAAGTGCGCCTCACGGCCGTCGGCCTTGGGCCGCAGCAGCCGCCCGAGCCTCTGGGCCTCCTCCTGGCGGGAGCCGAAGGCACCCGAGACCTGCACCGCGACCGAGGCCTCCGGCAGGTCGATCGAGAAGTTCGCGACCTTGGAGACGACCAGACGGTCGATCTCGCCGCGCCGGAACGCCCCGAACAGCTCCTGGCGCTTCTTCACGCTGGTCTGGCCCGTGATGAGGTCGCAGCCCAGGCGCTCGGAGATCTCCTCGAGCTGGTCGAGGTACTGGCCGATCACGAGCATCGGCTCGCCCGCATGGGTCGCGGCGAGCTGCTCGACGACGGCGGTCTTGGCCGGGTGGGTCGCAGCGAGGCGGTGGCGGTCCTCGGCCTCCGCGGTCGCGTGCACCATGCGGTCCGACTCGGGCAGGGAGACCCGCACCTCCGTGCACACCGCCGGGGCGATGTACCCCTGGGCCTCGATGTCCTTCCACGGGGCGTCGTACCGCTTGGGGCCGATGAGGGAGAACACCTCGCCCTCGCGGCCGTCCTCACGCACGAGGGTCGCGGTCAGGCCCAGCCGGCGCCGCGCCTGCAGGTCCGCGGTCATGCGGAACACGGGCGCGGGCAGCAGGTGCACCTCGTCGTACACGATGAGGCCCCAGTCACGCGCGCTCATGAGCTCGAGATGCGGGTGCACGCCCTTGCGCTTGGTCGTGAGCACCTGGTAGGTCGCGATCGTGACCGGCCGGATCTCCTTCTTGGTGCCGGAGTACTCGCCGATCTCGTCCTCCGTGAGCGAGGTGCGGCGGATCAGCTCGTCCTTCCACTGTCGCGCCGAGACCGTGTTGGTCACGAGGATCAGCGTGGTCCGCGAGGTCTGCGCCATCGCGCCCGCGCCGACGAGGGTCTTGCCGGCGCCGCACGGGAGCACGACCACCCCGCTGCCGCCGAGGTGGAAGCCCTCGACGGCCTGGCGCTGGTAGGGGCGCAGCGACCACGTGTCCTCGACCAGCTCGATGCGATGGTGCTCGCCGTCGACATAGCCGGCGAGGTCCTCGGCGGGCCAGCCGAGCTTCACGAGCGCCTGCTTGAGGTTGCCGCGCTCGGACGGGTGCACGGCCACGGTCACCTCGTCGATGCGCTCGCCGAGCATGCCGGCGACGCGCTTGGCGCGCACGATCTCCTCGAGCACGGCGCGGTCGAGGGCGTGCAGGACGAGGCCGTGCGCGGGATCGGACTGCAGCTGCAGGCGCCCGTAGCGGTCCATCGTGTCGGCGACGTCGATGAGCAGCGCGTGCGGCACGGGGTAGCGCGAGTTCTCCACGAGTGCCGCGATCACGGACTCGGCGTCGTAGCCGGCGGCGCGCGCGTTCCAGAGACCGAGGCTCGTGATGCGGTAGGTGTGGATGTGCTCGGGCGCGCGCTCGAGCTCCGCGAAGGGGGCGATCGCGGCACGGGCCGCGGGCGCGTTCGGATGCCCCACCTCGAGGAGGAGGGACTTGTCGCTCTGGACGATGAGGGGGCCGTCGGTCACCGCACCAGGCTACGGCGCGGGCCCCGTGGCGCCGTAGGGGTCACGCGCAGGGCGAACAGCGCGGGCCCGGCGCCGCCCGAGGGCGAGGCCGGGCCCGATGGTGCAGGACGCGGTGCGGCGGGTCAGCCGATGCGAGCGGGCTGCGTGAGCTCGCGGCCGCTCAGACGATGGTGCAGGGCGGTCACGAAAAGGGCGCCGAGCGGCACCAGCACGAACACGCCGACCACGAGGGTGCCGCCCACGACGCCGGCCGCGAGGAAGATCAGCATCGCGAGGATCGAGACGCCCACGTGGTCGCGGACCATGCGGAAGCTCTCGGACAGCGCCTCGGTGACACCCCGCCCCTCGGCGACGGCGGGCAGGGTGTAGATGCTGAGCACGGCGAGGACGAGACCCGGGATCAGGCAGAAGATGCCGCCGACGGCGACGATGACGCTCACGAGCAGGCTGGCCAGGATGAGCGGGCCGCTCCCGATGAATGACTCGGCGAGGCTCGGGCGTCGGCCTGCGCGGGCGATGCCCGCCGCGCGGTAGGCGCCGGTCGACCACAGGAGGCTCGCGACGGCGGACAGGATCGAGCCGAGCAGGCGCACGGCACCCGTCCACAGGGGCGCCGTCGGCGAGTAGTAGTAGTCGTCGGAGTACATGGCCGCCATGACGATCGCCTCGAGCAGGATCGGGCCGAGCGCGAGACCGAGCGTGATGAGGCCGTAGACGACGGCCGGGATCAGGAACGCCCCGATGTTCGCGACGAACGCGGACCACATCCAGCGGAACGAGGCCCCGAGGTCGGCGCCGAGGTCCGTGCCCGGGCGCGGTGCGCCCGGCATCGGCGCGCCCTGCGCAGACCAGGCGGGCGCCCCGTCGGCGCTCCAGGTGGGAGCGCTCTGGCCGGGCGCCGTGCCCCAGCCGGCCTGCGGAGCCGGGTCGGGCTGACCCCACGGCTGTTGGCCGGCGTTCTGCGTGCCGGAGCCGTACGGGTCGGCGCCCTGCCCGGCCGGGCCCCAGCCGGGCTGCTGGCCGGCGGCGCTCTGCTGACCGCTCGCGTACGGGTCACCGGCCTGCCCGGCGGCGTACGGGTCGTTCCCGGCGGGCGAGCCCCAGGGCGAGGGATCCGACGGCGAACCGGGCGGGCCGTAGGGATTCTGGTCGGTCATGGGGGCGGGCTCCTGGGTCTGGACACGGCGGGAGAGACGGGGCGCGCACGAGGCGGCCGTGCACACGCTACCCAGGAGAGGTGCCGCGGCGCGCGTCGACAGGCCCCGATGTGACGCGCCGGGCGGGGCCCGAGGCGCTCGTGAGGCGGTGCGGGCGGCGCCGACGGTGCGGTCGCGCCGGCCGGGCCGTGAGCGGGGAAGGCGTCCGGCACGGACGCGGACGCTGTCAGCACGGCGGACGCGGACGGCTCGAGCCGGGGTCGGCGGCGCCGTCTGCGCGAGGGGCTCTGCACATGGCTGCACGAGAGAGCCGCAGCCCCGCGACATCGCAGGGCTGCGGCTCTCTCGTACAGGTCTGTGCAGTGTGGCTCCGGCGGACCGGTCAGCGCACGTGCAGGTGCGAGCGTGCGCGGACCGGCGTCGCTCTCAGGCTCGCGCGGGCTCCGAGAGCTCGCGCCCGTTCAGCCGCTCGAACAGCGCCAGGTACAGCAGCTGCTGCAGGGGGACCAGCAGGATCACGAGCACCCCGGTCACGATGACGATCGAGCTGACGGTGCTGATGAGCGCCGAGGCGGCGTAGACGATGAGGGCCGCCAGGATCGACGTCCCCGGATGCGTCTTGACGGTGTTCCAGCTCTGCGAGAACGCTTCGCCGAGCGAGGCGCCGCGCGCGGAGGCGGGCACCGCGTACATCAGGACCACCGAGAGGACGACGCCGGGGATGATGAAGAGGATCGAGCCGATGCTGGTGAGCACGACCACCACGAGGGCGGTCCCGATGGTGCGCCCCGTGCCCGTGAAGCCCTGCCCGATGCTCGGACGGCGTCCGTCGATCACCTCGGCACCGGCCCGCGTGGCCCCGGTGAGCCACAGCAGCGAGCACACGGCGGCGATGACGGTGATCGCGGCGCCGATCCCGATCGCCCACCCCACCTGGCCGCCCGTGATGCGCGGCGAGCCGTACGCGTCGTAGGTGTCGAGGGAGAAGACGCCGAGGGCCGCGATGATCCCGAACACCCCGACCACGACCACGACCGTGGTGACGACGCTGTAGACGACGGCGGGCACCACGAACGGGCCGATGGTGCGGGTGAAGGCGTTCCAGGCCCACTTCACCGAGGCCCCGAGATCGGCGCCGACGTCAGAACCGGGCGCGGGGGTCGGCGGGGTCGTGTAGGCGGGGGCGCCGTAGCCGCTGCCCTGCCCGGGTGCGCCGTAGCCCGGACCGGCACCCGGTGCCGAGGCATCGGGGCCCGGGCCCCGCGCGCCGTAGCCCTGACCGCCCTCGGCAGAGGAGGCCGGTCCGGCGGGGGAGCCGGGCGGGACGGAGGGTCCCTGCTGGTAGGGCGAGCCGCCCGGGGCAGGGGAGCCCTGCGCGTACGGCGACTCCTGGGGCACGGACGATCCGGCCGGAGCCGGAGCGCTCCACGGATCGGCCGGGCGCGGGTCGCCGGGGGCGCCCCAGGCGCCCTGCTCGTGCGGCTGCGAGGTGTCGTCGGGCCCGGGGCCCGTGGGCGGGTTCGGGGGGATGCTGCTCATGGCGGCTCTCCTTGTCGTCGGGCGGACGGACGGTGATGCCCGTTACGTCCCCAACCTACGGACAGGCCGTGTGCGCCGCATGCGACGCGCGCCCCGTCCTCGCCCCGACCTTCGTCGGATACCGGCACGTCCGCCATCGGCGGGTGGTCGCCCCGTGCCTCACGGCGCCGCGTCCCTACAATGGCGAGGAACGCCGCGTGAGCGGAGCACCCGTCCGCCGCGTCGGCACCCGTCGCACCCGAGATCAAGGAGCACGCGCATGGCCACCTTCGAACCGTCCCCCCAGGACTCCGCCGACATCGGCGTCACCGGTATGGCGGTGATGGGGTCGAACCTCGCCCGCAACCTCGCCCACCACGGCTACAAGGTCGCGATCCACAACCGGTCCGCCTCCAAGACGGAGGCCGTGATCGACGAGCACGGCAGCGAGGGGGAGTTCTTCCCGTCGGAGTCGACCGAGGACTTCGTGAAGTCGCTCAAGAAGCCGCGCGTCGCGATCATCATGGTCAAGGCGGGCAAGCCCACCGACGCCGTGATCGAGGAGCTCGCGCAGTACATGGAGCCGGGCGACATCATCGTCGACGGCGGCAACTCGCTGTTCACCGACACGCGTCGCCGCGAGGCCGCGATGAAGGACCGCAACCTCAACTTCGTGGGCATGGGCGTCTCGGGCGGCGAGGAGGGCGCGCTCAACGGCCCGTCCCTCATGCCCGGCGGCTCGAAGGACGCCTGGGAGCGCCTGTCGCCGATGCTGCGCGACATCGCCGCCAAGGCCGAGGAGGACGGCGAGCCCTGCACCACCCACGTGGGCGCCGACGGCGCGGGCCACTTCGTCAAGATGGTCCACAACGGCATCGAGTACGCCGACATGCAGGTCATCTCCGAGGCCTACGACATGATGGCGCGCGCCCTGGGCCTCGACGCCCACGCGATCGGCGACGTCTTCGAGACCTGGAACGAGGGGGACCTGCAGTCCTTCCTCATCGAGATCACGGCGACCGTGCTGCACCACGACGACGTGCGCACCGGCAGGCCGTTCGTCGACATCATCAAGGACGAGGCCGCCCAGAAGGGCACCGGCGCCTGGACCGTGCAGACCGCGCTCGACCTCGGCGTCCCGGTCACGGGCATCGCCGAGGCGACCTTCGCCCGGTCCGTCTCGGGCGACGTGGACCAGCGCGCCGCCGCCCAGAAGGTGCTCGAGGCCCGCACCGCCGACGAGAAGATCGACGACCCGCAGCAGTTCATCGACGACCTGCAGAAGGCGCTGTACGCGTCCAAGCTCGTCGCCTACGCCCAGGGCTTCGAGGAGATCTCCAAGGGCGCCGAGACCTACGACTGGGACATCAACCTCGGCGACATGGCCAAGATCTGGCGCGCGGGCTGCATCATCCGCGCCAAGTTCCTGGACCGCATCACCGAGGCCTACGACCGCGATCCGGGCCTCAAGCTGCTGCTCGCGGACCCGTACTTCGCCGAGGCGATCAACGACTGCGTGCCCGCGTGGCGGCGCGTGGTGGCCTTCGCCGCCGCCAACGGCTTCCCGGTGCCGGTGTTCGCCTCGAGCCTCTCCTACTACGACGCGATCCGCTCGGAGCGCCTTCCGGCCGCGCTCGTGCAGGCCCAGCGCGACTACTTCGGCGCCCACACCTACAAGCGCGTGGACGACGAGGGCAGCTACCACGTCGAGTGGACCAAGGACCGCTCGGAGACCCGCACCGACGGCGGCCAGGGCGGCGTGACCCACGGCGCCGTCGACCCGTCCGCCGGTGAGCAGACGCAGGAGAAGTCGACCCGCTGATCCGTCGCGAGAACGCGGAAGGCCCGGACCGATCGGTCCGGGCCTTCCTGCTTCTCCCTGCCGCGCCGTACGGCCGACAGGGGCTCAGCGCTGATCAGTACGACGGCGCTGATCAGTACGACGAGGTCGACGAGGCCGCGAAGACGCTCGCGAACAGCAGGACGTAGGCGAGGATCGCGAGGACGAGCCAGATCGCGTAGACGATCCAGCCCCACTTGTAGTACTTGTTCGCGGTGGGGAGGTCGGTGTCGGCCTTGGTCAGGCCGAGGATGCCCAGGATGATCGTGACGATGTTGAAGAAGCACACCGCCGCCACGATGATCTGCACGATCCACTTGGTCTTCGACACGGGCGCGAAGCCCGGGGCGACGCCGTCCTGCGGAGCGCCCGGGGCCTGGTAGGAGGGCGTGGCGCCGGCGGGAGCCGCATAGGGGCTGCTCGCGCTGGCCGGGGCGGGCGAGCCGAAGGGGCCGCCGCTCGGCGCGGCGTACGGGTCGCTCGGGCTGCCGGGGCCGGAGCCGTAGGGCTCGTTGCTGCCGTCGGTCGGGGGGTTGTTCGGGCTGGTCATGGGTCTCCCCTTGGAAGGTCGGCCGGAGCGGCGTCCGGCGTTCGGTCGTCTCGGCCGCGGGAGCGGGGGGCTCGCCGACGGTCCGCAGGAGAGTACCCCAGGGGTGGCCCGCACCACACCTCGAACTGCCGGATGGGACGAGGTGGCCTGCCACCGGTCATCCGGCGATGACCGCGCTGCGCGACTCAGCCGAGGGTCACGCGGTGCACGAGCACCGTGAACTCCTCGGCGCCGCGCGCGTCGCGGGCACGCAGGCGCCCCCCGTCGAGGGACAGCGGGACCGCTTCGCGCGTGACGATGCCGCCGCGGCCGTCGACGATGCCCAGCCGGATCGGCGCCGCGTGCGCGATCGCCTCGAGCAGACGGTCCGTGATCGAGGGGTCCTCGCCCGCGTTCTGCTCGGCCTCGCGGATCCGGGCCGCCGCCTCGGCGGGCGGCAGGCGCAGCTCGGGGCCCTCGACCACCTCGAGCTCGGCGTCGACGGGGCCACCGTGCAGGGTGTGGTCGCGCTCGTCCCGGGCGGTGCGTCCGTCGGGCCCCACGGCGATCGCCGAGAGCCCCGAGCGCCGCACCACCTGCAGCACGAACCCGGGATCCGCGGTCGACACCGCGACGGTCGGGGCCAGGCGCTGCAGGAACAGGGGCTCGGCCTCGGGCGAGGACTGGAACAGGGTCAGCACGGCCTCGTCGGCGGTCAGGAAGCTCGCGGCGCGGCCGATGTGGACCTGCCCGTGGCGCCGCGCCTCGTCGCGCAGCAGGTAGGTCAGGGCCTGCGGCACGGGGGAGCGGGACGTCTCGGCGAGCAGGGCGAGCAGGTCGTCGGCATCGAGTCCCGCGGCCATCGCGCGGCGCACGGTGGCCGCCGTGAAGCGCAGGGTGAGCGCGGCCCCGCGCGAGACCACGTCGGCCCACGACAGCAGGGCGATCAGGCGCTCGGAGGGCCGGCCCGGGATGGTCGCCGTCAGGTCGGAGTCGAGCAGCACCTCGTCCACGGGGGGCGGGGCGTGCTCGCGGAGGCGGCGCGCCAGGTGCGCGTCCGCCTCAGCGACGCCCTCGTCGAGCGCCTCCACGAGGCCGACGCCGAGCGTCGTGAGAGCCCCGTCGAGCACGATGCCGAGCGCCTGGCCCTCCGCGAGCAGCGCGTGCGCCTCCTCCTCGAGCAGGACGGGCGAGGTGAGCGGGAACGCCCACGCGAGGGAGTCCACGAGGGACTGCTGCGTCGCGTGCACGTCGGCGGAGCGCCGCAGCTCGGCCAGCATGCTCAGGCGCCGGGTGCGGGCCCCGTCGCGCGTGGTCGAGGACGACAGGAGCGCACGGGAGGTCCCGACGGTGTCCGTGGTCCCCACGATCGCGGCGACGTGATGGCTGAGCGCCCAGGTGCGCGCGAGCTCGGCCCAGCGCTCCTCGAGACCCCGCGACCGGTAGGCGTCCCAGTCGGCCGTGGGCTGCCACGACTCCCCGTCATGGCCCAGCAGGCCGGCGCACCACGCGGTCTGGATCACGGTCGCGTAGGAGACCAGGGGGGCGTCGGCCTGCTGGGCGAGACGGCGCAGGTCGCGCTGGGGGATCCCGCCGCGGCGCAGCACCGACGGCGGGTCGTCGTCCCAGCGCCGCACGGTCCCCAGGACGCGGACCGCCTCGAAGGCGGCCTCGACGGCCTGGGCGTCGCGCGAGCCGGGGATCCTCTCGTGCACGGGCGCGCCGCACAGCGCGGGCCGGGAGACGGGTAGCGAGGCGCGCACCCGGCCCCCGCGCAGCACGAGCTGCACCGGACGGGGGATGACGAGGGCATCGCCGTGGCGGCGGATGAGCCCCGCCTCGAGCAGAGCGCGGGCCATGGGCGAGCCGTGGTCGGCGTCGACGCGGGCCGGCCCCCAGGCCAGACGCTCGAGCAGAGGTCGCAACGGCTCCGCCGCCCCGTCCACGAGACGGCGTGCGTGCTCGTGGGACGGATCGTCGTCGTCCTCGGGGGCGAGGCCCGCGGGCGTGCGCAGCACCTCGCGCGCGGCCCGCACGGTGCGGATCTCGTGGTCGCCCCACAGGAGGCCGAGGGTGCGCAGGCGCTCGAGGAACGGGGAGGTCGCGCGGGCGTCGGAGCCGACGGCGGCCGCGACGTCCTCGGGCGTGGTCGGGTCGGGCAGCACCACGAGCGCCTCGAGCAGGGTCAGCTCGGGACGGCGCAGGCTCGACAGCGCATGATGCACGGAGGAAGGGGCGGCCGCACGGGCGGCGAGCGCGCCGATGCCGCGGGGGACGGGCGCGGTCAGGTCCGGCCGGGCGGCGAGCAACTGGGTCAGGCGGTTGTCGTCGAACCGGCGCAGCTCGTCCGCGAGGGACCGGATGGGCTTGGACATGGTCGCTCCAGCATAGGCTTGCCCCGCTCCCGACCCGGCCCCGGACAGGCACTGCCGCCGGACCGAAGACGGGGACGCCCCCATAGCCCAATCGGCAGAGGCGGCCGACTTAAAATCGGCACAGTCCGGGTTCGAGTCCCGGTGGGGGCACCGCGCATCGGGCACGACGGAGCCCGTGAGCGAGGGCGCCGGGCCGCGCGGCCCGGCGACGGGCCACTCAAGGGCGGAGGCTCAGGGGTGGAAATAGGCGGGGCGGTCGAGATCCTCCAGCAGGGCCGGCCCGGTCGGCCGCCAGCCCAGCTGCTCGCGGGTGATCGCGCTGGAGGCAGGGCCGTCGTGCGTGACGTAGGCGGCGTAGAGACGGAAGTGCCTGCGCGCGGCCCGCGGCGACATGCCGACGACCGGCACCCCGAGCCGTCGGCCGATGACCTCTGCGATGAGGGCGAACGGCACGCCGTCCTCGGCGACCGCGTGGTAGCGGGACCGGGGGACGCCCCGCTCGACCGCGCGCCGGAACACTGTGGCCGCATCGGTGCTGTGCACCGCGGGCAGAGGGTTGCGTCCGTCGCCGACGTAGGCGGATCGACCGGTGCGGCGCGCCACGTCGATGAGTCGCGGGATCGTGAAGTGGTCGCCGTCGCCGTGCACGAGCGGCATCCGCACGATCGACGCGTTCAGTCCGCCGTCGGCGAGACGCATGATGGTCCGTTCGACGTTGCGCCCCATCGGGCCCGCGGTGGTCGACGCCGCGTCGAGTTCGGTGAGCGTCGGTCCGTGCGCGATCACCGGCGCGAAGCCGCCGGCGGCGACGATCGGCCGGTCGCTCCCGGAGAACGTCTCGAAGATGGCCTGCAGCGCGCGCCGTTCGATCCTGCTGCTGCGCAGGAAGCGGAGGGCGCTGGAGTTGTCGAACGCCGTGTGGACGACCGCATCGGCGCCGGCGACGGCATGCCGCAGGCTCCGGACGTCCTCAAGCGCACCGGCGACGGGCTCGGCGCCCGCGGCGCTCAGTCGCGCGGCCGAGGCATCGGATCGCGCGAGCGCCAGCACCTGATGCCCTGCCGCGAGGAGGTCGCGGACGACCGCTGAGCCGACGAAGCCGGTTCCTCCGGTGACGACGACGCGCATCACGCGGCCCCCGTCGCGAGCCGGGGCGGCCGCGTGGCTCGCTCGACCGCCGACTTCTGGTTCGGCATCCCCGCCTGGCGCTGGATGTTCCTGATGATGGCGATCCCCGCGATCCTCTACGGGATCATGGCCTTCACGATCCCCGAGTCCCCCCGCTACCTGGTCGCGAGCCACAAGCTCTCCGAGGCGCGCAGCGTGCTGACCACGCTCTTCGGCGAGCGCTCGACCGAGATCACGATCGTGCGCATCCAGGAGTCGCTCAAGTCTTAGAAGCCGCCGTCGTGGTCCGACCTGCGCGGCCCCGGCGGGCGCATCGTGCCGATCGTGTGCGTCGGCCTGCTGCTGTCGGTGTTCCAGCAGTTCGTCGGCATCAACGTGATCTTCTACTACTCCAACGTGCTGTGGGAGGCCGTCGGCTTCAGCGAGAACGACTCCTTCGTCATCACGGTGATCACCTCGGTCGTGAACATCGTGACCACCTTCATTGCGATCGCCACGGTCGACCGGGTGGGGCGCAAGCCGCTGCTGCTGATCGGCTCGATCGGCATGGTCGTGGGGCTCGGCACCATGGCGGTCGTCTTCGGCACCGCCCCGGTGGTGCACGGCGCGCCCGTGCTCGAGGGTGCCGCGGGCCCCATCGCCCTGATCGCCGCCAACGTGTTCGTGATCGCTTTCGGCCTGTCCTGGGGCCCGGTCGTCTGGGTGCTGCTGGGCGAGATGTTCCCCAACCGCATCCGTGCCGCGGCCCTGTCGCTCGCCGCTGCCGGCCAGTGGGTCGCCAACTGGCTCATCAGCGTCAGCTTCCCAAGCCTCAAGGACTCGGTCGGCCTGGGCGTGGCCTACGGCATGTACGCCGTGTTCGCGGTCCTCTCCCTGGTGTTCGTCGCGAAGTTCGTGCAGGAGACCAAGGGCAAGGAGCTCGAGGACATGGACGCCGGCCGCTGAGAGCGTCCGCCGGATCGTGACGGCCCTGCCGCTCGACGCCGCGCGACAGGGCCGTCACCTGCGAGGATGGCGGCATGAACGCGCGTGTCGACCTCTCCGCCCGGATCGATGACGTCCTCGCCCGGCTGGACGGCGCCGCCCGGCGCGCCGGCCGCGACGGGGCCGAGGTGCAGATCCTGCTCGCCACCAAGACCCGCACCGCCGCGGAGATCGCGGACGCGGTCCGCGGCTTCCGTGCGCGCGGGCGCGACGTGGTGGTGGGGGAGAACCGCGCCCAGGAGATCGCCAAGCACGACGACCCCGCCCTCGTCGCCCTCGGCGTGCCCCGTCACTTCATCGGGCGCCTCCAGACCAACAAGGCCAAGGACGTCGTGGCCTTCGCGAGCGTGATCCACAGCGTCGACCGCGACGCCGTGATCGACGCGCTCGCACGCCGTGCCGAGCTCGCCGACGTCGAGCGCGACGTGCTCCTCCAGGTCAACACCTCCGGCGAGCAGTCCAAGGGCGGCTACGCGCCCGACGCGGCCACCGTGCAGGCCGCCCTCGAGCGCGTCGCCGCGACCGGTCGGCTGCGGCCCGTCGGGCTCATGACGATCGGGGCGCACACCGACGACGAGGCGTCCGTGCGGGCCTCGCTCGGCGCCCTGCGCGTGCTCCGGGACGAGATCGCGATGCCCGGCGTCACGGAGCTGTCGATGGGCATGAGCGGTGATCTCGAGATCGCCGTCGAGGAGGGCTCGACCATCGTGCGGCTCGGCTCGGCGGTCTTCGGTCCGCGAGCGGCCTGAGGTCGGCTGCGCCCCGGGCCCTGCGTCGACGAGGGGCTCAGGCCGGTCCGGCGAGGGCCGCGGGCACCCCGAACTCGTCCTCGAGCACCTCGGCCGCGGCCCCCAGCGCGATCGCGTCGTCGCCGTGCGTCGAGACGAGCACCTCGACGTGCAGCCAGTCATGGCGCGGCAGCTCCGTCGCCATCGCGCCCCGCACCGCATCGAGGTAGGCGGCATGGTGGCGGTGGATGCTGCGGCCGGCGAGGATGATGCGGTCGACGTCGAGCAGCACCACGAGGTCGACCACGACCGAAGCCAGGATGCGCGCCGCGCGCGCCACGTCGCCGCGGGCGAGGGCGGCCGCGTGCTCGGCCTGCGCGCAGCCGCGGCGTCCGCACGTGCACGGTTCGCCGTCGAGCACGACCACGGTGTGGCCCACCTCCCCGGCATCCGAGTGTGCCCCGCGGTGCAGCACGTCGCCCAGGCGCAGGCCGGCGCCGATGCCGTCCTCGACGAGCACGAGCGCGGCGTCGGGCACGGCGTGCGGAGAGCTCCAGGACTCCGCGACGATCGCCGCGGTCGAGTCGTTCTCCACGAGGGCGGGCAGGCCCAGGCGCTCGACGAGCCGGGCGCGCAGGGCCAGGCCGCTCCACGGGTCCGAGGCCTCCGATCCGCGGAACACGCCGGCGTCGTGGTCGACGGAGCCGGGCATGCCGACGCCGATGCCGACGAGGGCTCCCTCGCCCGTGCTGCGCAGCTGCGTCGCGAGCTCGGCGACGATGTCGACGAGGCGGTCGGGCGAGGTGCCCGCCTCGAGATCGCGCTCGCACGCCGCGAGGATCGTCCCGGTCAGGTCGACGATGACGGCCCGCACGCGGGTGCGCGTGACGTGCACCCCGATCGCACGCCGCGACCGCGGGACGAGGCGGTGCAGCACGGCCGGCTTGCCGGGGCCCGCGCTCACCGTGCCGGCCTCCTCGACGAGGCCGCGCTCGCCGAGGCGCGCGAGGATTTTGGTGACGGCCTGCGGGGTGACGTCGAGGGCCTCGGCGATGTCGTGGCGGGCCATCGGGTTGCCTCCGCGCAGGAGGGCGAGCACGCCGGCGTCGTTGACGCCGCGCACGAGATCGAGATGGGCTCCGCTGCTCACCCGAGACATTGTGGCCCACGCGGGCCACGGGCGGGGTCCGCGCGGCTTTCCCGGGGGCCGGGCGGGGTCCGCGCCCGACGGCGTGTCCGGTGCCCCGGCGCGCTCTGTGTCGCACCGCACGGGCGATGGCGGGGGAGGGGGCGTTGACATATAGCAACAGCGTTGGCTTATCGTGGTCGCGTGACATCAGCACGACTCGACCCCCGTTCTCTGACCCAGCGTCTGCGCCCCCGGCTCCCGCGCCGGGCAGAGCGCCCGGAGCTCGGCTCCGCACACCCGGCCCCGATCAGCCCGGCACGCCGCCGGCTGGCCCTGTTCGCCCTGGCCCTCGGCGGCTTCGGCATCGGGTCGAGCGAGTTCGTCTCGATGGGGCTGCTGCCCGGCATCGCCCACTCGCTCCTGCCGGGCCTCATGTCCGCCTCCCCCGAGGCCGGCATCGCCCAGGCGGGCCTGGCCATCAGCGCGTATGCGGCCGGTGTCGTCGTGGGCGCCCCCACGGTCGCGCTGCTCGCCGTGCGCATGAGCCGCACGAAGCTCATCGTGCTGCTGGCCGCCGCTCTGCTCGCGGGCACCGTCCTGTCGGCGCTCATGCCCACCTTCGAGCTGACCGTGCTCGCCCGCTTCATCGCCGGCATCCCGCACGGCGCCTACTTCGGCGTCGCCTCCCTCATCGCCGCCTCCCTCATGGGAGAGGGCAGCCAGGGCAAGGGCGTCGCACTCGCCCTGTCGGGCCTCACGGTCGCCAACCTCATCGGCGTCCCCCTCCTGACCGCCTTCGGCCAGGGACTCGGGTGGCGCATGAGCTACCTCATCATCGCCGCCGTCTTCATCGCGACGATCGCCCTGCTGAGCCTCAGCGTCCCGCCGCAGGAGCGGCCCGCCGAGCGCAGCATCCTCGAGGAGCTGAGCGCCTTCCGCTCCAAGCAGGTGTGGGCCGTGGCCGGCATCGCGGCGGTCGGCTTCTCCGGCAGCTTCGCGATCTACAGCTACATCGCCGACATCTCCCAGCACGTTGCGGGCACCACCGCCGCGTTCGTGCCCGTCGTGCTCGCGTGCGCGGGCCTCGGCATGACGCTCGGCAACCTGCTGGGCGGCTGGGCCTCCGACCGCTCGGGCACCCGCACCCTGCTGATCGGCTTCCCGGCGTACATCCTCGCGCTCGTCGCGCTGTTCCTGTTCGCCTCGTCGGCCCCGGGGCTGCTGGTCACGGTCTTCTTCGTCAACCTCGCCAACTCGATGGTGACGCCGGCCGTGCAGACCTGGCTGATCCGCGCCGCCGGCCGGTCCCAGGTGCTCGGCGCCTCGCTGAACCACGCGGCGTTCAACGTCGCCAACTCCCTGGGCGCGGCCCTCGGCGGCGCCGTGATCTCCGCGGGCCTGGGCTTCCGCGCCCCGGCCGTGGTCGCGATCTTCCTCGCCGCGTGCGGCTTCGCCATGGTGCTCACGACCCTCGGCGCCCAGCGTGCGCTCGTGAAGCGCCGTGCCCACGCCATGAGCAGGGTCGTCTCCCTCGACTCGCTGCGCGGCCTGGGCGGCGCGGGCGTCGGCGCGGTGCGCGGCCGTGAGGCCGACGCCCGACGCGGCGAGCGCCTCCACGCGACCACGGGGGCGATCCCCGCGATCACCGGGGCCATCCCCGTCACGACGGGCGCCCTCCCGGCCGTCTGCTGAGACGACCGGCCCCGGCGCGGCCGGGACGGTGAGCCCTCCACGACGACACCTGTCGGCCTCACGGCCGGCAGGTGTCGTCGTCCTGTGCGGGTGTGCGGCGAGGCCCCGGTGCGCGCGATGCGTATCGTGGCCTGGACCGAGGTCGAGCCTCGTGCGGGGCCGAGCGGGCCCCGCGGCGAGACGTCGCCGAGCGACGAGGAGACTGCACGATGACCGCCTCCCTCGACATCGCGTACCCGTTCACCGGGTGCTGGATCGCGCGGTACAGCCCGGCCAGCCGGGTGCCGAGCCACGGCACGCGCATGCTCGCCTCGAGCTACGCCATCGACTTCGTGCCGACGTCCGAGGACGGACGCACGGCGCCGATCACCCTCGGCTCGCTCGTGCGGCCCGAGCCCGCCGACAGGTTCCCCGGCTTCGGGCGCCCGAACCTGGCGCCTCTCGGCGGCGTCGTCGTCGCGGCGCACGGCGGCGAGCCGGATCATCCGGCCTATCGAGGGCTGCCGTCGGTCGG
Source organism: Brachybacterium huguangmaarense (assembly GCF_025725725.1). NCBI lineage: Bacteria > Bacillati > Actinomycetota > Actinomycetes > Micrococcales > Dermabacteraceae > Brachybacterium > Brachybacterium huguangmaarense. The sequence goes on along the minus strand of NZ_CP107020.1, from coordinate 343,298 downwards.
CTACGCGCTGACCCAGCACCGTCGGGCCGCCGCGGGATGGGTCGCGCTCGCCGGGAACCATGTCCTGATCGAGCACGGCGGCATCGTCGTCGCCCTCTGTCACCTGCGCCGGGGAAGCATCCGCGTGCACGCGGGCCAGCAGGTGACCACCGGCGACCTGCTCGGCGACTGCGGCAACTCGGGCAACAGCACCGAGCCCCACGTCCACGTCCAGGCGATCGACGACCGGGAGGTCGAGCGCGCCCGCGCCGTGCGCGTGACGTTCGGAGGGACGCTGCCGCGCGACGGCGAGATCGTCCGCGCCTGAGCCGCGCGCGGCGTCGGTGCTAGCGTCCGGGTACCGGACGGGCGCCGCCCGACGCCGGACTGCTGGCGGCGGACTGCACCGGGACCGCGGGCCGAGCCGTGCCTCGCGGCGGCCGTCGACCGGACCAGGAGGCACCATGCCCGAGGAGCTCCGCCGCTCCGTGGCCTTCCGCGGGGCGCACTTCGTCCAATGCCGGCTCGACGGCGTGGTGATCCGTGACTGCGACGTCACGGGGCTGCAGATCGTCGACTCGCTCGTGCACGACGTCTCCGTCTCCGGCGATCTGCGGCACGTCGTGGTCAACGACGTGGACGTGACCGCGTACGTCGAGGGCGAGCTGGACCGCCGGCATCTCGAGCGGGTCCTCGTGCGGGAGGCCGAGACCCCCGACGCCTGCCGGCGGCTCTGGCCCCACGTCGCCGAGCTGTGGGCCGGCACGCTGCGCCGTGCCCGGCAGCTGCTCGAGGCGCTCCTGCAGCAGCGGGTCGGCGACGAGTGGCCCTTCGTCGAGACCCAGCGCCACCTGCTGTTCTGCAGCGACGCGTGGGTGGGCAGCGCCGTGCTGGAGGAGGATCGGCCGTATCACCCGCTCGGCTACCCCGACTCGGGGTACCCGCCCGAGAAGGCGGCGGAGCTCGGCCTGACGCTCGATGCCAGACCCACGCTGGACGAGGTGCTCCGGGCGCGCGAGGCGCGGGCGGCGGTCGTCGGACGCGTCATCGCGGAGCTCGACGACGACGGGTTCCGGCGGATCTGCGGGCGCCGGCCCAGCCCGGAGTATCCCGACCAGGAGTACACGGTGGGTCGCTGTCTCCGGGTCGTGCTCCGCGAGGAGATCGAGCACCGCCGCTACACCGAGCGCGACCTCGTCGCGCTCGACCACCGCTGACGCCAGGACCTGAGCCTCCGGGGACCGCCAGGAGCTGCCGCCGTGCGGGCCAGGGCCGCGGGGAGACCGGGCCGAGACGGTCAGCGGGGGAGGAGCGGGACGGCGCCCTCGCGGGCGTCGCGCGACGCGCCTCCTCCGCCCGCCGAGCGCGGGCCGCGCGTGCGGTGCACCCCGGCCTGGCGCGCCCGGCGCACGGTGTTCAGCAGCATGCGGCGCAGACCCGTGAGGGAGTCGGCCGCGAGCGCCACGAGGATCGCGGAGACGACCGAGACCACGAACGTGCCGGTCGCCGTGCCGAGCAGGCCCAGATGCGCGGCGAGCGTCCACGAGCCCGCCGCGGCCGCACCGCCCGTGGTCAGGTCGCGCAGCCGCAGCGAGCGCACGCTCTCGGCGGGAGCGGGCGCCGCCGAGGCCGGCGCGGTCTCGTCCGCCGCGAGGCGTGTGCTCGCGACGACGGAGGCCTCGGCGACGACGGGCATCGGCCCGGTGCCCAGCGCGCGCAGCACACCGGTCGCGGTCGCATCGCGGCGGGGAAGGTGGTGGAGCGGACGAACGGGCTCGAGAACGGCGGACGACGGCATGGCTCAAGCCTGACGCACGCGGGCGCGCGCCACGCCGCGCGCCCGCGGAGGCCTCGTGAGGCATTCGCGAAGACCCGTGCACACCCCGGCCCGGTCGTGATCGGCGCCACCGGCCCGGACTCCCGCCGGACACCGCCGTACCCGCACCCGCACCCGCACCCCGCGCTCGTCCGCGCGACGCGCGCCCCGGAGCCCCGCTGCGGACCGTGCGGTCACCGCTGCGGTCCGCCGTCGGACATCGGCGCGCGGCGGCGTGGCTGGCGGGCGCCCGCGCCGCCCCGACTCACCCCGGCCCCGTCACACTTCGTCATCGGTGTTTATGAGGAGCCCAAGCTGAGCCTTAGGCTCGTGCGAGCGCCCCGCGCATCCCGCCCGCACCCCCTCAGGAGGACTCCCCGTGCACATCGACACCATCGCCGTGCAAGCTCTGCGCGATCACGAGCACGGTGCCGTGGTTCCCCCGATCCACCTCGCCTCGACGTTCGAGCTCGACCCCGCGACCGAGGACGGCGCCTACGCCTACCAGCGCGGCTCCAACCCCACGCGCGCCCAGCTCGAGACCGTGATCGCGGCGCTCGAGGGCGCGCGGCACGGCTTCGCGTTCGCCTCGGGCATGGCGGCCACCGGCGCGGCGTTCTCGCTGCTCGCCGGCGGCGACGAGGTGATCCTGTCCGCGAGCGTCTACGGCGGCACCTACCGCTTCGTCGACAAGGTCTTCCCGGGCCGCGGCGTCACGGGGCGCTTCGTGACCGACCTGGGGGACCTGACCGACGCGGACTTCACCGAGCACACGCGCATGGTGTTCGTCGAGACCCCGGCCAACCCGACCCTGCGGATCACCGACCTGCGGCGCATCGTCGACCTCGCGCACTCCCACGGCGCCCTCGTGGTCGTGGACAACACCTTCATGACCCCGGTCCTCCAGCGTCCGCTCGCGCTCGGCGCCGACGTGGTCGTCCAGTCGGCCACGAAGTACCTCGCCGGCCACTCCGACCTCCTGGCCGGCACCGTCACGACCGACGACGACGAGCTCGCCGAGACGTTCGCGCTCGCCCAGAAGGCGCTCGGCGGCGTGCTCTCCCCGTTCGACTCCTACCGGCTGATCCAGGACATCAAGACCCTTCCGCTGCGCCTCGAGCGCCAGCAGGCCAGCGCCGTCGAGATCGCCGCCCACCTCGCCGCCCACGAGGACGTGGCCCGCGTGCTCACCCCCGGCTCCTTCAGCGAGGCCGAGGCCGTGCTGCACGCGAGCCAGGCGAGCGGACCGGGAGCTGTGATCTCCTTCGAGCTCGCCGAGGGACTGGACCGCGTCGCGTTCCTGCGCGCCCTGCGCTTCCCTGCCTACGCGGTGAGCCTGGGCGGCGTCGAGTCGCTCATCTGCCGCCCCGCGACGATGACGCACGAGGCGATGACCCCCGAGGACCGCGCCGCCGCCGGCATCGGCGACGAGCTGCTGCGCCTGTCCGTGGGCATCGAGGCCGTCGCCGACCTCGTCGCCGATCTCGACCAGGCCCTCGCGGCCGCCCGCTGAGCCGTTCCGCCCATCCCACCAGGAGTCCCCATGACCTCGTCGATCCGACCCACCCGCCGCGGCGCCCTCGCGCTCGGCTCCACCGCCGCCCTCGCCGCCCTGCTCGCCGCATGCGGCCCGAGCCAGAACCGCTCGGAGGACGGCAGCGTCGCGAGCGACGGCGGGACGGCCGCCACGGACGACCTGCTGGCGTCCATCACCTCCTCCGGCACGGTCCGGATCGGGATCGAGGGCACCTACAAGCCGTACGCGTACCACGACGACTCCGGCACGCTCGTCGGCTTCGAGAAGGACATCGCCGACGCCATCGCCTCGGGGCTCGGCGCGACGCCCCAGTTCATCGAGACCGAGTGGGACTCCCTCATCGCGGGGCTCGACGTCGGCAAGTACGACATCGTCATCAACAACGTCGGCATCACCGAGGAGCGCGAGAAGAAGTACCTGTTCTCCGAGCCGTACGCGAAGGTGTCGGGGCGGGTCGCCGTGGCCAAGGACTCCGACATCCAGACCCTCGCCGACGTCAAGGGCCGCACCGCCGCCCAGACCGCGACGAGCAACTGGGCGCAGGCGATGACCGACCTCGGCGCCCAGATCCTGCCCGTGCAGGGCTTCGCCGAGGGCGTCGAGCTGGTGGTCCAGGAACGCGCCGACGCGATCGGCAACGACCTCGTCTCCTTCACGACCTACCTCCAGGAGCAGCCCGACGCGAACATCCGCCTGCTCGACGAGGAGCTGCCCACCGACTCCGTCGTCGGCGTGATCATGCCCAAGGGCCAGGAGGACCTGCAGGCCAAGATCGACGAGATCCTCGACGGCATGAAGTCTGACGGCTCCCTCTCGGCGATCTACCAACAGTGGGTGGGCACCGACCTGACCCCGCAGGGCTGATCGGGCATGGTCCGCGCCCTCGAGCTCTGGGTGGGCTCGCTGCCGCGCCTGCTGGAGGCGACCATCTCGGTCACCGTCCCGCTGTCGCTGCTCTCCTTCGCGATCGCGCTCGTGCTCGCGGTGGTGGTCGCGCTCGTGCGCCTGTACGGGCCGCGACCGCTCGCCGGGATCGCCTGGCTGTACGTGTGGATCTTCCGCGGGACCCCGCTCGTGGTGCAGCTGTTCATCGTGTTCTTCGGCCTCCCCAACGTGGGCGTCGTGCTGCCGGCCTTCGCGGCCGCGGTGGTGACGCTCGCGCTCAACACCGGCGCCTACGCCTCCGAGGCGATCCGCGCCGCGATCCTGTCGATCCCGCGCGGTCAGTTCGAGGCGGCCCAGACCCTGAACCTGTCCCGCCGCGCGACGTTCTTCCGGGTGGTCGCGCCGCAGGGGTTCCGGATCGCCCTGCCGCCGCTCACCAACGACTTCATCGACCTGGTCAAGGGCACGTCGCTCGTGTTCGCCATCACCATCGTCGACGTGTTCCAGGTGGGTCGGCAGATCGCCGCCTCGACCTTCGAGCCGCTCATCCTCTACGTCGAGGTCGCGGCGATCTACCTGGTCATCGTGTCCCTGCTGAGCATCCTGCAGGGCTGGCTCGAGAAGAGGGTGTCCCGCCATGTCCGCACGACCTGAGAGCCCCGGCGCGGCCGGGGCGCGCCCGCCGCTCGTGCTGCGCGGCATCCGCAAGACCTTCGGGCCGCTCGTGGCACTCGACGACGTGTCCCTCGAGATCCCGCGCGGCAGGACCACCGTGCTGCTCGGGCCGTCCGGGTCGGGCAAGTCGACGCTGCTGCGCTCGATCAACCTGCTCGAACGCCCCGATGCGGGCACCCTCGACTTCGGCGACGGCGCCGTGACGCTCGGCGGACGGCTGACCGGGCGCACCGTGCGGGCCGTGCGCGGCCGCTCGACCATGGTCTTCCAGCAGTTCAACCTGTTCCCCCACCTCACGGCGCTCGGCAACGTGACCCTCGCCCCGGTCAGCACGCGCGGCCTGCCGCGGGCCGAGGCGGAGGAGCTGGGACGGACGCTCCTGGCCAAGGTCGGGCTCGCCGCCAAGGCCGACGCCTACCCGGACCGCCTCTCGGGCGGTCAGCAGCAGCGGGTCGCGATCGCCCGGGCGCTCGCGATGGAGCCCGACGTGCTCCTGTTCGACGAGCCCACCTCCGCGCTCGACCCCGAGCTCGCCGCCGAGGTGGTCGAGGTGCTCGCGGACCTCGCCCAGGAGGACCGCACGCTCGTGGTCGTCACCCACTCGCTCGCCTTCGCCCGCCGCGTGGCCGACAAGGTCGTGTTCCTCGAGGACGGGCAGGTGCTGCTCGACGGCGGCCCCGCCGACTTCTTCGAGAGCAGCGACGAGCGGCTGCGCCGCTTCCGCGAGGTCGTCGCCTCGGTCTGAGCGCCCACGCCCTCCAGGCACGGATCAGGCCCTCCCGATACGATGGAGACGCCCGGGGCGCGGTCGCACGACCGCCGCTCCGCACGCGCTCCCTGACGTCCCGGCCCCTAAGGAGGAGCCTTGGCTCGCCACAACATCGTGTTCGGCAAAGACCGAGCATTCACATCCAGCGGCTATGCGGGCTTCTCCGGCTCCCAGGTCGACGACCGGTCGCAGGGCGGCTACGGCCAGGCCGGCTACGGCCAGCAGGCGCCCGCCCAGCGAGGCTACGGACAGCCCTACCCGGCGCAGCCGGGCCACGGGCAGCAGGCGCCCGCCTCCCGCGACGACCTCGAGGCGCTGTACGCCCGTCCCGCCGCGACCGGCTACGACACCGGGCGCATGACCATGCGCGACGCCCTCAACGCGATCACGGCCACGCTCGGCACGATCATCGTGGTCGGCTTCGCGGTCGCCCTGCTGCCGGTCGTGCTCGGCGCGGTCGCCGGCTCCGAGGGCGAGGTGGCGGGCGTGGGCCTGGCCTCGACCGCCATGTTCATCGGTCTCCTCGGCGGCACGGTCCTGGCCCTCGTCAACATCTTCAAGAAGAACCCGTCGCCCGCGCTCGTGATCGCCTACGCCGCCTTCGAGGGCCTGCTCCTCGGCGGCATCTCCGGCGTCATCGACTACTCCTACTCGGGCCCGAGCGTCGCCCTGCAGGCCGTCGGCGGCACCCTCGCGGTCGCCGGCACGGTGCTCGTCCTGTTCCGCGCCGGGGTGCTGCGCACCTCGCCGCGCCTGACCAAGATCTTCATGATCGCGATGATCGGCTACCTCGTGTTCGGCGTCGTCAACATCGGGGTCATGATCGCGACCGGCACGAGCCTGCGCGACGGGCTGCTGGGCCTCGCGATCGGCGCGATCGCCGTGGTCCTCGCGTCGTACTCGCTCGTGATGGACTTCGAGGACATCACCCACGGCGTGAAGAACGGCGTCCCGCGCCGCATGGCCTGGCGCTGCGCCTTCGGTGTGGCCGTCACCCTGGTGTGGATGTACCTGGAGATCCTGCGCATCCTCGCGATCCTCCGCAACAACTGACATCAGATCCACCGGAACGGGTCCGAGCGCCGCGAGGCACCGGGCCCGTTCCCGCACGAGAGAGACAGGGATGGACGCCGCCTGGCACTGGATCTCTGCGCACGGGGTCACGCTGGCCAGCTCGATCCTGCTCGTCATCGACGTGGCCCTGCGCGTCCTCGCGGTCTTCGTGGTGCCCCGCAATCGGCGCCCCGGCTCCGCGATCGCCTGGCTGCTCGCGATCATGGTCTTCCCGCTCGTCGGCTTCCCGCTCTACCTCATGCTGGGCAAGGCGCAGCTGCCCCGCAAGCGCCGTGAGAAGCAGCGGCTCGTCAACCGCCTCATGCACGAGCGTGCCGAGGAGATCCCCGACTCCGACCTCGATCAGGGCAGCCCCAGCTGGCTCCAGTCCGCGGTCGCCCTCAACCGGAACCTGGGCGCCTTCCCGCTCACGGGCAACAACTCCGTGGACCTGCACATCGACTACGACCTGACGATCGAGGAGATGGCGCGGGACATCCGCACGGCCGAACGCAGCGTCAACGCGGTCTTCTACACGATGGGCCTCGACGCGGTCACCGCCGACTTCTTCCGCGCCATCGGCGAGGCCGCGGACCGCGGAGTGACGGTCCGCCTGCTCTACGACTACTGGGGCTCGGCGGGCCACCGTCGCCCCTACAAGGCGATGCAGCGCTTCCTCGACCAGCACGGCATCGAGCACTACCCGGCGATGCCCATCAAGCCGTTCGCCGACGGCGCCTTCCAGCGCCCGGATCTGCGCAACCACCGCAAGATCCTCGTGATCGACGGGAAGGTGGGATGGCTGGGCAGCCAGAACGTCATCTCGCGCGACTACGACAAGCGCTCCAACATCCGTCGCGGCCTCCGGTGGCAGGAGACGATGGCCCGCATCACCGGGCCCATCGTCTCGGAGATGAACCTGCTGTTCGCGACCGACTGGTACTTCGAGTCCGACGAGATCCTCGCCGAGGCCGAGCTCGTCCATCCGCAGCCCGACACGGCCGGCGAGCTCGAGTGCCAGATCGTGCCCTCGGGTCCCGGCTTCGTGCTCGAGAACAACCTGCTGCTGTTCGACCAGCTCTTCTACTCCGCCGCCGAGCGGATCGTCGTGGTCTCGCCGTACTTCGTGCCCTCGGAGTCGATGCTGTACGCGCTCATCACCGCGGCCGGGCGCGGCGTCGACGTCGAGCTGATCGTCTCCTCGACCGCCGACCAGTTCCTCGTGGGCCACGCCCAGCGCTCGTACTACGAGGAGCTCCTCGTCGCGGGCGTGCGCATCCAGCTCTACGAGGAGCCCTACATCCTGCACGCCAAGCACGTCACGATCGACGACTTCGTGACCGTGATCGGCTCGTCCAACATGGACATCCGCTCGTTCCTGCTCGACATGGAGTCCTCGCTCATGATCGGCGGCAGCGACTTCATGCAGCAGATGCGCGACGTCGAGGCCGTCTACCGCGAGCGCAGCACCCGGCTCGACCTCGAGACCTGGCGACGCCGGCCGTTCCTCGCGCGCTCGCTCGACGACATCTGCCGGATGGCCTCCTCGATCGTGTGAGCGCTGCGGGGCTCAGCCGACGACCTGCAGGGAGTCCAGGATGTCCTGGAGCTCCTGCATGTGGTCGGGGTGGTCGGCCGCGACGTCCGAGACCACGGCGCTCGGGCCGCCCGGGGTGTCGACCACGATCGAGGTCACGCGCGACTCGTCGGTCGTCTTGAGCCCGGCGTCGAAGTGGTAGGTGGCCTGCACGATCCACCCCGGCGTGCCGTCGACCGTGGTGGCCTCGGTGCGGTAGTCCGTGACGGTGGGGGTGTCCCCGAAGTAGTCGATCAGGCCCGCCGACGTCACGTAGCACTGGAAGATCGTGACGGCCGCCTGCTCGGCCCCGGGGTAGTCGCCCTCGGCCTGCGGCCAGGTCACGCGGCCCACGTTCACGACCGAGTACCAGCTGCCCTCGACGTTGCGCGCGTACCCGGCCGCGTCGGTCATGTAGGCGAGGTCCCCGCTGCCCCAGTTGAAGGTCCACGTCGAGGGGCGCGTGTACTCCAGGCCCCCGCCGCGCACCTTGCCGGCGGGCTGGGCGGAGGTGGACTGCTGCGGCAGCACCGTGCAGTCCGACGTCGGCGCCTGCGTGAAGATCGGCGGCGGCGGCGCGAGATCGGGGTCGTTGGGGTCCGGGACGTACTCCGACTGGCCGCTCGCGGTGCCCGTCGCGGGCTCGGCGTAGTCGGTGTCGTCGCCGAAGGCGTCGCGGAAGAGGGTCTGGGACAGGACCAGGGCGACGATCGCGATGATCGCGACGCTCGCGCCGATCACGGTGAGGATCATGGCGCGGGACCGCGAGCGCGAACGCTCGTCGGGCACGGGCGCCTGGGCGGGCGTGCGAGGCGGCGGGGTCGCGAAGTCGGGCAGGCCGGGGTCCGACGGCTCGTCGTGCCGCTCCGGATCCGCCATGTCGCGCCCCCTCCTCGGTGTCCGGCGCCGATTCTCGCACAGGCCGCCTGAGCCCCCGCCCGCTTGCTAGGGTCATGGACGTGACACGGGGTGCCGTCCCGCCGGACGGCTGAGAGCACACCCGTCGAACCTGATCTGGTCAGCACCTGCGAAGGGATCGTCACGATGAACGCATCGTCCGCCGCCTCACTCCTGCCGTCCGCCGGCGCGCCGTCCTCCGGGGCGCCATGGATCGCCTGCCTGGGCCGCGTGCGCGAGGCCGCGCCGCTCGTCCACTGCCTCACCAACACCGTGGTCCAGCAGATCACGGCGAACGCCCTGCTCGCGGCGGGCGCCTCGCCGGCCATGGTCGACCATCCCGAGGAGGCGCCGCTGTTCGCGGCCGCCGCGAGCGGGGTGCTCGTCAACCTCGGCACCGTCTCGCCGCATCAGGTCGAGGCGATGCCGCGCGCCGCGCGCGCCGCGGCCGAGAGCGCGACGCCCTGGGTGCTCGACCCCGTCGCCGTGGGCGGCCTGCCCGTCCGCACCCGCCTTGCGCACACCCTGACCGCGATCGGCCCCACCGCGATCCGGGCGAACGCCTCGGAGGTGCTCGCCCTCGGCGGCGTCGGCGACGGCGGCCGCGGGCCCGACTCGACCGCCACGCCTGACGTCGCCCTCGACGCCGCCCGCGCCCTCGCCCGGGACACCGGTGGCGTGGTCGCCGTGTCGGGGGAGCGCGATCTCGTCGTCTCGGCGGGGCGCACCACCTGGATCACGGGCGGCGACCCTCTCCTGACGCGCGTGACGGGCACCGGCTGCGCGCTGGGCGCGATCACCGCCGCGGTGCTCGGCGCATGCCCGGCGGCGGACCCGCACGACGCCGTGGTCGCCGCGCACGCCCTCGTGGCCGCGGCCGGGTCCCGCGGCGCTCACGGCGCGACCGGGCCGGGCTCGTTCGCCGTGGCCTGGCTCGACGCCCTCGGCGCCCTCGCGCCCGACGACGTGGTCGCCGCGGTCCTCGTCGAGGAGTCCTGAGGTGCGCGGGGCCCTCGAGCTGGCCCGTCGCACCGACTGGACCGTCTACCACGTGACCGACACCGCCCTCTCGGGCGGCCCCGACCGGGTGCCCGCGATCGCGGCCGCGGCCGTGCGGGGCGGCGCCGGCGCGATCCAGGTGCGGGACAAGCGCGCGGGTGAGATCGAGATCGCGCGCCTCGTCCGCGCCTGCCGCGCCGCGATCGCGGACGCGGTCGGGACCGAGGCCGCGGGCAGGGTCCGGCTGTTCGTCAACGACCGGGTCGACGTCGCCGTCGGCGAGGGCTGCCACCTCCACATCGGGCAGGACGACGCCGACCCCGTCGAGGCCCGCCGCGCGCTCGGCGACGACCTCCTGCTCGGGCTCTCGGTCTCGACGCCCGCGCAGGCGGCCGCGGCCGTGACCGCCGGTCTCGCCGACGTGCTCGGCATCGGCCCGGTCCGCGCCACCGACACCAAGCCCGATGCGGCCGCCCCGCTCAGCGTGGCCGGCGTCGCCGCGTGCGTGCGAGCCCTCGAGGCGGCCGCGGCGCGCCCGGCCGCCGTCGCCATCGGCGGCATCGACGTCGAGCTCGCGCACGCCCTCGGCCCCACCGGCATCGACGGGATCTGCGTCGTCTCCGCGATCGCCGTCGCCCCGTCCCCGGCCGATGCCGCCCGCACCCTGGGAGAGGCCCTGAGGTCCGGGCGCGACAGTCGCCCGGATGACCACCTCCCCGAGCCGTCGGACCCGACGGCCCCCACCCGCTGAGGCCACGCCTCACCGACCGAAGGATCCGCGCATGCGACCGCCCACAGCCCTCTCGATCGCCGGCACCGACCCCAGCGGCGGCGCCGGCATCCAGGCCGACCTCAAGACCTTCACGGCGCTCGGGGTGTACGGCACGAGCGCAATCACCGCGCTCGTCGCCCAGAACACCCAGGGCGTGCAGGAGGTGCGCGACGTCGACGCCGCCTTCGTCCGCACCCAGGTGGACAGCGTCATCGACGACATCGTCATCGACGCGACCAAGATCGGGATGCTCGGCACCGCTGCCGTCGTGGAGGCGGTCGCCGACATCGTCGGCGCCCGCGGCGCCGACCTCGGCACGATCGTGCTCGATCCCGTGATGGTCGCGAGCAGCGGCGACCCGCTGCTGTCCGCGGAGGGGGCCCAGGCGCTGCGCGAACGACTGCTCCCGCTCGCCCACGTGCTCACCCCGAACCTGCCCGAGGCGGCGCATCTGCTCGGCGAGGCCGTCGCCGCCGACGTCGAGGAGATGCGTGCCCAGGCGCTGCGGCTGCATGCCCTCGGCGTGCCCGTCGTGATCCTCAAGGGGGGCCACCTCGGCGGCGACGAGGTGGTCGACGTCGTCGTGCACCCCGGCGGCACCGACCTGCTGCGCGGCCGCCGCGTGCCCACCCGCAACACTCACGGGACCGGCTGCACCCTGTCCTCCGCGATCGCGGCGCAGTACGCGCGCATCGCCGAGTTCTCGCGCGCGGGCGAGCTCGGGGAGATCGGCGACCGCGGCGCCCAGGACGACGACCTCACCGTCATCGCCTCGGCCCGTGAGTTCCTCGCGAGCGCGCTCGACAACGCCGTGGACTGGGAGCTCTCGCGCCACCCCGAGACCGGCCACGGGCCCGTCAACCACCTCATCACGCTCGCCGAGGACTGAGGGAGCCCCCGATGGACGACGCCCTCGACACGATCGAGCCCGTCGGCCCCGTGACCCGGCGGCTGTGGGACGCCACCGCCGCGACCCGCGCCCGCATCGACGAGCTGGAGTTCCTGCGCACCCTCGCGAGCGGCACCCTCGCCCCCGAGGCGTTCGTGCGCTACCTCCAGCAGGACACCCTGTACCTCGCCGACTACCGGCGCGCCCTCGCGATGCTCGCGGCACGTGCCGACGACCCGGCCGCGAGCGGGCTGTGGGCGGCGAGCGTCGCGGAGGCCGTCGCCGAGGAGGGCGTCCTGCACGCCGCCCTGCTCGCCGACGAGCGCCTCGCGCCCCACGTCGAGACCGAGCCCGAGGCCTCCCTCGTGACGCGTGCCTACGCCTCGTCCCTGCTCGCGGCCGCCGCCTACGAGCCCTACCCGGTGGGGGTGGCCGCGGTGCTGCCCTGCTACTGGGTGTACGCCGAGGTGGGGACGCGCCTGGCCGCACAGGCCGCGGGCGTCGGAGCCCATCCCTATGCGACGTGGGCCGCGGCGTACGGCGATCCCGCGTTCGTCGACGTCGCCCGCCGCGCCGTCGCCGAGCTCGAGCGGGTCGGCGCCGGATGCGACGCGCCGCTGCTGGCCCGCGTCGAGCGCGCCTTCGCCGACGCGACGCGGTTCGAGGAGCTGTTCTGGGCCTCGGCGGCTGCGGGAGAGAGCTGGTCGCGCTGAGGTCCGGCGCGCGCCTGCGGGAAAAGGTAGCCATATGGTCGGGCGAGGCCCCCACAGGGGTCGGCTGACCATATGCCTACCTTTTCCCGCAGCACGGCCTCAGCGGATCCCTCGGAGACGCTGAACGGGACGGCGGACGGGGCCCGCAGGGGCTCGCCCAGCCACAGACGCCCGCTGTCAGCAGAACCCCCGCCGCCCGGCCCGAATCCGTCAGGGCAGGAGGCCGAGCGCGTCCTTGACGGCGAGGACCCGCGTGACCGACTCGCGCACCCGCTCGGCGTGGGCCTCGTCGGCCTGGGCCCAGGCCACGATCGCGTCGGCCAGCGTTTTCGCGAGGCCGGGGTCGGCCGTCAGCACGACGTCACCGCCCGCCTCGAGGAAGCGCGTCGCGCGCTCGCCGACCGGCACGTCCTGGACCGCGGCCGCGGCCCCGATGTCGTCGGTGACCGCGAGCCCCGAGAAGCCGAGGTCGCTGCGCAGCAGGTCGGTGACGATGGCGCGCGAGAACATCGCGGGCGCCTCGGCGTCGAGACGCGGGTAGCGGGCGCTCGAGAGCATGACGATCCCGGCTCCGGCGGCGATGCCGCTGCGGAAGCCCTCGAGCGACGTCGAGTCGGCGTCGGTCTCGCGGTCGGTGATCCCGGAGGTCGAGACGTCGGTGTTGCCGGTGACGCGGCCCAGGCCCGGGAAGTGCTTGAGCGTGGCCTGCACCCCGGCGCCCGTCAGGGCGGCCACGGCGGCCTCGACGCACGCGGCGACCTCGGCGGGATCGGTGCCGAAGCCGCGGCCGAGCGCACCGATGGGAGCGTTGTCCTCGCCCACCTCGGGGTCCACCACGTCGGCCACGGGGGCCAGGTCGACCCCGATCCCGAGGGTCCTGAGATCCTCGCCGATCGACCCGTACGCCGTGCGCACGGCGTCGACGCCCTGCGTGCCGAGGTCCTCGGCCGAGGCCGTGCGGCGCGCCGCGTCGCCGCGCAGCATCCGGATCTTGCCGCCTTCCTGGTCGACGGCCAGGAGCGGGCCGACGCCCGCCTCCGCCTCGGAGGCCGCGGTCCGTGCCCCGTCGAGCACATGACGCACCGCGTCGGCCGACTCCCACGTGCCGAGCAGGAACATGCCGCCCGCACGGGCCTCGGAGAACGCCGCGTCGGGGAGGGAGTCGCCCGCCCGCACGCCGACCCACAGGAGCTGACCGGCGAGCTGTCGGGCGTCGAACGACGAGACCAGCTCGGCGAGGCGATCGGGCGTCGGGCTCGCGCTCGCCGTAGCGCCCCCGCCGTCCGAGGCGGAGCCCGCAGCGGACGCCGACGACGAGGCGGTGCCGGAGGAGCCGGCGGAGCACGAGGCGGCCGCCGCCGCGGTCGGGACGGCGGCCAGCGCGGACAGCAGGGTTCGACGACGCATCCGTCCAGTCTGGCACGGGCGGGAATCCCGCCGCGGGCTGTCGGGCGCCCCCGCTAGGGTGGCTCATGACGTCACCGCCGCCGGAGACGGACGCGGTCTCGTCGGGTGCGCCCGCGGGGCTCGCCGCGATCGACGGGCCCCACGGCGGCCCGGCTGGACACGACAAGGAGCTCCTGGACCGATGACCGAGCACAACGCCCCCGTCCCGCCCGCCGGGCTCCCCGCTCCCGACGGCTCGAGCGACCCCTGGCAGTGGCTCGAGGACGTCACGGGTGAGGACGCCCTGGCATGGGTGCGCGAGCGCAACGCCCGGGCCGAGGCCGAGATCGACGCCGACGGGCTCTCGGCGACCCTGCGCGACGAGATCCTCGCGATCCTCGACGCGACCGACCGGATCCCCGCCGTCGTCAAGCGCGGCGAGCACCTCTACAACGTCTGGACCGACGCCGAGCACGAGCGCGGTCTGTGGCGGCGGACCACCGTCGAGTCCTACCGCACCGACGACCCCGTCTGGGAGGTGCTGCTCGACGTCGACGCCCTCAACGAGACCGAGGGCGAGGACTGGGTGTGGCACGGCGCCCAGCTCCTGCGCCCCGCCGAGGGCGAGCCCTACCGCCGGGCCCTCGTGAACCTCTCCCACGGCGGCTCCGACGCCGACGTCACGCGCGAGTTCGACCTCGAGGCCAAGGACTTCGTGCCCGCCTCCGAGCACGCGTTCGAGCGGCCCGAGGCCAAGGGCTCGATGTCCTGGATCGACGAGGACACCGTGTGGGTGTCGACCGACTTCGGCGACGGCACGCTGACCACCTCCGGGTATGCGCGCCAGGTGCGCCGCTGGCGCCGCGGCCAGGCGCTCGCCGACGCCGAGCTCGTCTTCGAGGCCGACGGGACCGACATGCTCGCCGCCGCCCACCACGACTCCACCCCCGGCTGGGAGCGCGACTGGATCATCCGGATGCGCGCCTTCTACGACTCCGAGGAGATTCTCGCCCGTCCCCGCACGGGGACCCCGGCCGAGGGCGAGGCCGGCGAGCACGCCGACGCCCTCGAGCTCGTGCCGCTCGACGTCCCGCGGGACCTCGAGACGACCGCCCACCGCGACCTCGTGTACTTCCTGCCGCGCAGCGACTGGGCAGTCGAGGACGCCGTCTACCCGGCCGGCTCGCTCGTCGTCGGCGACCTCGAGGAGTACCTGCGGGGCGAGCGTCGCCTGACCGTGCTGTTCGAGCCGACCGCCTCGACCTCGCTCGCAGGTCTCACCGTCACCCGCAACGTCCTCGTGCTCACGATCCTCGAGGACGTCGTGCACCGGCTCGAGGCCCACCACCGCGACGCCGACGGCCAGTGGGTCCGCGAGGACCTCTACCCGGACCTGCCGGGCTCCCTCGCCGTCGCGGCGGTCGACGCCGACGAGTCCGACGAGGTGTGGGTGACGTCGACCGGCTTCCTCGAGCCGACCGCGCTGCGCCTGGGCGACCTCGCGGGCATCGTCCGCGGGGAGGGCGCCGGGGAGCTCGAGACGATCAAGACCGCGCCGGCGCGCTTCGCCGCCGAGAGGCTCGAGGTCACCCAGCACTTCGCGACGAGCGACGACGGCACCCGCATCCCGTACTTCCAGATCGGTCCGGTCGACGCGCGCCCGGCCGAGCAGTCGCCCACCCTGCTGTACGGCTACGGCGGCTTCGAGATCTCCCAGACCCCCTCCTACCTCGGCGCGGTCGGCAAGGCGTGGCTCGAACGCGGCGGCACGTACGTCGTCGCCAACATCCGCGGCGGCGGGGAGTACGGGCCCGCGTGGCACCAGGCGGCCCTGACCGAGAACCGGCACCGCGCGTACGAGGACTTCTCCTCGGTGGCCCGGGACCTCGTCGAGCGCGGCGTCACGACGCCGCAGCGTCTCGCCGTGCGCGGCGGCTCGAACGGCGGCCTGCTCACCGGCAACATGGTCACGCAGTACCCGGAGCTGTTCGGCGCCGTGATCGTGCAGGTCCCCCTGCTCGACATGAAGCGCTACTCGCACCTGCTGGCGGGGGCCAGCTGGATGGCCGAGTACGGCGACCCCGACACCGACGACTGGGACTTCATCCGCACCTTCAGCCCGTACCACCTGTTGCGCGAGGGCGTGGACTACCCGCCGACGTTCGTGCTCACCTCGACCCGCGACGACCGCGTCCACCCCGGCCACGCCCGCAAGTTCACCGCTGCGATGGAGTCCCTCGGTGCGGACGTGCGGTCATGGGAGAACATCGAGGGCGGCCACGGCGGCGCCGCGAGCAATGAGCAGGCCGCTCGCATGAACGCGCTCATCTACGCCTTCCTGTGGCACACCGTGGGGAGCGGCGTGCGATGACGAGCTCGGCGCGCCCGGGCGTCCGACCGCCCCTGGCCGACATCGCGGACCGGGCCGGACAGGACGACCTGCTGCAGATCCGCAACGACCTGATGACGGTCTACCGGCGGATCGACGAGGACGACGACCGGCTGTTCCCCCTGCGCTACGCCCGCGCCGGGGCCATCGAGCAGGGCAGGCACGGGCGGCGCATCGAGGACGCCGAGGCCGAGCTGCCGCCGATTCTCATCATCCCCGACGGGCCCGCCCTCGCCTCCGTGCTGCCCTACGACGTGCTGCGGCGCATGATGACCCAGCGCGGCCTCGACGTCATCATGGTCGAGCACCGCGGCGTGGGCCTCTCCCGCCTCGACGCGGAGGGGCGCGATCTGCCGCGCGCGTCGATGCGCCTCGAGAACGTGCTCGGCGACCTGCTCGCCGTGCTGGACCATGCCCAGGTCGATCGCGCCGTCGTCTACGGCGTCGGGTACGGCGGCTACCTCGCGCAGCTGCTCGCCGCGCTGCACCCGCAGCGCGTGCACTCCCTCGTGCTCGACTCGCCCCTGACCGGTCCCGACGACGAGGTCGCGAGCCAGCGGCGGTTCCGGGCCCTGTACTGGGACGGGGCCGACGAGCGGACCGACTCGATCGCGCGCGTCGTGCGCCGTCTCGTGCACGAGGGGGTGCTCGACGGCCGACGGGCGGGACCGGTGCTGCTCGCGGTCCACGAGTACGGCGGTCCCGACGCCGTGCGCGACCTCGTCGACCTGCTCGCCCAGGGCCGGGGCAGCCTCACCTGGACGTCCGTGCGGGAGGTGCTCGCGCAGGAGTGGCTGCGGACCACCCCGTACGTGCAGGAGAACGACCTGGTCTCCCGCATCTCGCGCACCGAGCTCGGCCTGGGCTCCCATGCCGACGGGGGAGACCTCGACCCCCTGCAGCTGACGGCCCAGCACCCACCGGACCCCGAACCCTTCACGGGCCAGCCCTACGATCTGCCCGAGCTCTCCCGGGGCATCACGGCGCCCACGCTCGTGCTGTCGGGATCCACCGACCTGGTCACGCCGCCCGCCCTCGCCGAGGCCCTCGCGGCGCGCATCGACGGCGCCCGTCTGCTGCGCCTGCCCGGGCTGCGGCACTCGATCCTCGACGCACACCCGTCGGTCGCCATCATCGCCGCCTGGTGGTCCGCGGCCGGCTGCGCCGACCTGCTGGCCGACCGCGGCCCCGAGCTCGCGGCCCTACCGCGGGCCTCGCTCAACCGCGTGGTGGGGGAGGGCCTGCGCCTCGCCCTGCGCGCCGAGCGGCTGTCGCCGTGGGGGCTGCGCCTCGCCTCGGCCCGCTTCCGCCGCCTCGAGGCGGACGTCGACCCGCAGGGGCGCCGCGCCCGCCGCTCGCGCGCCCTGTGAGGCGTCGCGACGCCGTCAGCCCCCGCTGTCGGGGGAGCGGCACGCGACCGTGAACCCGCCGTCGTCGTACGTGACGACGAAGGTGCCGGCCGCCTGGCCGTAGTGCTCGTCGGCCCACTGCGCCGGGTCGGCGGGTGGCCCCGGGCTCCACGAGAAGGCGTACGCGTCCACCACGACGCACCGGGGCACGCGCGCGTTGGGGCCGTGGACCCACTGCACGTCGTGGTCGGGGACGAGCGGCGCGAGCAGGGGGATGTCGGCGGCGACGACCGCTCCCTCGGGCACGGCCTCGATCGCCCCGGCCGCCGGTGCCGCCCGCCACGTCGTCTCCCACGAGGAGGGCTTGGCGAGGGCCGCGAGCGGCATCGAGCCCGCGAGCACGAGCGTGACCGCCGCGCTCGCGCCGACCGCGATCATGCGGGTGGGACGGCGGAGACGCGGGGCGACGTCGAGCAGCGCGGCGAGCGCGATCGGCATCAGGATCGCGTTGTAGTGCCAGTACCAGGTCCAGTAGAAGTCCACCGTGCCGGTGAAGCGCCAGGCGAGGGTGGGCAGCATGAGCGCGATGAGCCCCGAGCGCAGGCCGATCACCCCGGCCGCGAGCATCAGCATGAGCACCGTGATCCACTTGGTGCCCGGGACGAACACCTCCCACAGCGAGCCGAGGTTGCCGGTGTAGTCGTACTGCCCCTGGGTGTTGAGCAGCGGCAGCAGGACGAACGTGGACAGCACGAACCAGCCGGCCCCCCAGCAGGCCAGCCCGATCCCCTCGAGCCGGTAGCCGCGGGCGCGCACGGCCACGAGCACGCCGAACACGGCGACCGTGAGGCCCAGGTCCTCCTTGACGAACACGAGCGCCGCCGCCCACAGGCAGGCCGCGAGGACCCGGCCGCGCAGGAACCGGGTCAGGGCGAACGCCATGATCGGCACCGCGAACGCGATCTCGTGGAACTGGACGTCCTGCGCGGCCTGCAGGCCGAAGGAGAACACGTAGGCGGCCCCGGCGATCGTGCCGAGCACGGAGCCCAGGCGCTCCATCGCGAGGCGCGTGAGCGGGATCGCAGAGATGCCGAACAGGAGCGCCTGGGCCCACAGCAGCGCGAGACCCGAGGGCCATATCCACCACACGGGGGCGAGCAGCACGAGGATCGGATGGAAGTGATCGCCGAGCAGGTTGACGCCGTCGCCCTTGATGGGCACGACGGGCGCCTGGAGGTGGGCGTAGTCCTTGGCGAGCTCGGAGAAGATGCCGAGGTCCCAGCTGGGCGTGACGAGGTTGCGCCACTGCAGGGTCGACAGGGTCCCGTACAGCAGGACCGCGAGCACGGCGAGGGCGACGGGGGCGATCAGGCGCGCGCGGGCGCCGCGCCGACGATGGGTGGGCTCGCGCGGGCTCGCGGGGGCGTCCGCGGCGGGAGCGGCGGAACCGTTCTCGGAGGAGCTCACGGGGGAAGGGTATAGCGTGCGCCTCCGCCCCGGCCGGGGCGGTCCGGGCGCCGCGGTCCGGGGGCGGAGCGCCGATGCTCAGGACTCGAGCGGCCAGCCCTTCGCGGCGAGGCGTGAGGCCACCCGGTCGAGCTCGTGCTGCGTGGGCTCCTCCTGCGTGACGTTCGCGATCATCGCCTCGGCCGCCGAGGTCGCCACGGTCTCGCCCGTCGCCTCGTCGGCGAGGGCCCGGGCGATCTGGTCCACCTCGTCGTCGGTGAGCCGGCGTCGCAGGAGCGCGAGGATCGGCACCCGGTCGGTCGAGGGGATGCCGTTGGGGTAGCCGAAGTCGAGCCATTCGATCATGCGCTGGACCACGCCCGGGCGCCCGTCGTCGACGACCTCGGCGGACGGGGTCGCGGCCTCCGGCTCGGCGGGGGCCTCGGAGCGACCGTAGGCGCCCGCGCGCGCGGGGCTGCGCTCGCCCAGGCGTGCCGGCGCGGTCTCCGGGTCGCCGAGCGGCCAGCCCGCCGCGGCGAGCCGAGCTGCGACGTCGCGCACGTCGGCCTGATTGGGCGGAGCCTGCTTGACCTGCTCGATCGCCTCGTGCACGGCCCGCTCGCGGATCTCGCTGCCGTGGTTCTCGTTCAGGAGGGTCGAGACGATCTCGTCGACCTCCTCATCGCTCAGGGTGCGCGCGAGCAGGG